>NZ_FNVC01000020.1:0-98348 GCF_900108215.1 Billgrantia desiderata
GTGTCGGCGTCTTCCCGCAGCCCGCGCTCGTTGACCACCAGCGACGCGGTGCCACCCTGGCCGTCCTCGCCGCCCGGAGTCGGGCCGGCGCCGTCCTTGATCTTGATGGTGTGGCTGGCCCTCTCGCGGTCGCCGTCACCGTCGGTCTTGATCAGCTCGAAGCTGACCGGCACCTTGCCGCCGCTGTGGTCGAGGTTGGTGCCGGGCACGAAGGTCCAGGTACCGTCGGCGTTGAAGGTCAGTTCGCCCTGGTCGAGCTGGTAGGTCTGACCCACCTCGAAGGCCTGTGGCTCACCGCCGTTGAAGGCGATCTCGCGGGTGGCACCCTCTTCGTCGGCACCGGTTTCGGTGTTCCAGGTGCCGGTGACGGCATCGCCCCCTTCGGTGGCCCAGCGAGCCCCACCAAGGTTGGCTTCGGGTGCATCATCGATGACTTTTACCGTGAGGTTGCTGCTGGCCGTATCGCCATCACGATCCGTGACCGTAATGGTGAAGTCGCGAATCAAGGCATCGTCCTCGCCCGGCGCGGAGTGGTCCTTGTTACCCTGCAGCGTATATTCGTAGTTGACGCGATAGTTACCGAGAGGCAGCTGTGTGATGCCGGTTATCTCGAGCTTGTAGCCGTTCGGCACGTCGATGGCTGCATTCTCATAATTGAAGCTGCCATCCTCGTTGCGCGTAACGATCAACGTCAGTTGGTCATCACCTGCGCCGATGGAAATGGACACCTGAGCAAGGCCATCGATTGCATTGACCAGGAAGCTGCCACCCTGGGTCAGAGCTCCCTCATTGGGGCTGCTACCGTTCTCCAGATTCGCTTCGTTGACGACCAGGTGCGCACCTTGGCCGAAGGGCGGAAGATTGACGATGCCGACCGGGGAGTCGAAGCCCTTGACGGTGAGCGTGGCCGTATCGGTGTCGCCATCGCCATCGGTCAGGGTATAGGTGAACTTGTCGAGGAAAAGCCCCTGATGATTTGGCGTTTCACCGCGCACGTAGGTGAAGTCGCCATTGGCGTATATGGTCAGAACCCCATGGACGCCGTTGATCGTGGCGACGCCATTTTCCAGTGCGACAAGCTGATCGCCGAACTGAACATGGGTAACCTCGGCGCCATCTGCGCCCTCCACGTCATTGGCCATCACATTGCCGGACTTCTCGAACCGCCCCAGACGTACCAGGGCCAGATCGTTGTTGGCCACCGGGCCGTCGTCGACGAAGCTGAGCTGACCGCCAAGGTCGATACTGGCCGACACCGTGTCGCCATCGCCATCGACAACCGTGGCATTGAGCGAGAGACCGCTGCCTGCCAGGCTCAGCACGTCGGCGGGGTTGGCGCCATCCGGATGCGATAGCGCCAGATGCTGAGTCAGGGTGACTTCACCGGTCGCGGCATTGACGCTGATGGTGAAAGCCGTCCGACCATCGGCGTCGCGACCGATGATCGCGCCATTCTCCTCGACCAGCGTGATGGCATGACCACCGTCGGTCGTCGTCAGCCCTGTGCTGCCATCGCCTTCGACGCTCAAACCATAGCTGACGCTGCCCTCGCCATCGGCACCGAAGACAACGGTAAAGGCCCCGGAGAAATCGACGGTTGCCGGCTCGCCGAAGGCGCTTTCGTCGACCTCGAGCTCCGCCAAGTCACCCGGATTGGTGTCGATGCTCGGCATGTCATCGACGATGCTGATGGTGCCGCTCAAATCGGCACTCAAGCTGTCACTGACCACGTCACCGTCGGCATCGGTCACGGTGACCGTGGCAACCACGCCGACCAGGCCAGCCGGCAGGCCAACGCTATCCACACCCTGCTCGGGATGATCCACCGGAGCGGACTGAGTCAGGGTCACGACGCCGGTGTCGGCATCGATCTCGATGCGCAGCACTTCGGTATCACCGGCACGGCCGATGACGATGCCATCCTCGAGAGAGAATACGATCTGTTCATCGCCGCTGGTGAGGCCGTGCTCGACGTTGCCCAGAGTCAGGCCGTAGCCGTCGACCACGGTACTACCGGCTCCGTCTTCGCCGTAATTGACGCTGACAGCAGACTCGAAGGCACTGGATACGTTACCGGTGGCAATGGAGACATCGCCGACGGTTTGCTTATCGTAGACAACCAAAGCCATCTGGCCCAGCTCAACGCTGCCGACCTCTACGCTCGGGCTGTCATCCAGGATAGTGATGTTCAGCGACCCCGTTGCCGTGCCGCTGCTGCTGGTCACGGTGTAGATCAGGCCTGTTACCGCCTCGTCCGTGCCTTCTTCATGCAGCAGGTTGTTCAACTGGGTAAGGGTGAAAGCGCCGGTGCTTGGATTGAGCTCAATGGTGAAGATGTTGAGCTCACGACCGGGCGAGAATGCAGTCAGCGTATTGCTGCCGGCATCCCAGCTATACACGATGGTTTCTTGACCGACCTGGGTTTCGACACCATCCATGGCCGCAAAGCTGATGCTTCCGGACCCGCCGGAGCCAAACGAGAACGGCAGAGTGCCAGTAACGACGGAACCGGATTCACTGAGGATATCGGCATCGTTCAACGACGCGTCGAAGCTTCCGGCGGTAGGAGCGATGACCTCGTCTTCCGGCAAAGTCGCTGTGAAAGCGGCGCCCTCGATCTCGGGCAGCTCACTTCCCAGCCCCAGGCCATATTCGAATGCCAGGGGGTTCGTATCTTCGGCAATACGCGCCAGGCGCACGAAGCTGTGGCCACCATCGGCGGCGCCACCGGGGCCGGCCCCGGCTGCGGTGGCATCGAGCACGTCAAGCAGGTCGATGCTATCGTCGTCGAGTGCGGCCAGCAGTGCCTCGAGATCCTCATCGAGCGCCGCAAACTCGGAAGCATCGACGACTTCGTCGACATCGAGTTCAGGCGTCATGGCTACCTGCTCGCCACCTTCGATCAGGATGGGATCCTGGCCATCGCCGAAGTCGAGCTGGGCGCTTCCATTATCGGAGGTTTCCAGCACCTCGCCTTCCTGGAGTGTGTCTCCAACACTCAGCTCGCGAACGTTTCCTTCGGCATCACGCGCCCAGGCGCGCCCTGTGATCGAAATAACCGTGGCATTTGCCATGACATGACTCCCTGTTTCGTCGGTGTTGTCTTTCGCTTTTTTACTTTTTCTGAAGGCGTCCGATACGACGCGCCAAGTTCAACCCTCGACGATACACACTAGATTACGTTTGGAAACAAACATATTGGACCGAAGGACAGTAACGTGAAGCAGTAACGAAAACGCGGCAATTATTCATACAAAACAACGGCTTGCTGTTTTACCAGCAAGCCGACAGAATACACGATGGTTATTGGGATAGCCTGATTGTGTCAGACGATTTTCTCGTCCTGCCTGGAGAGCTTGAGCACCAATTGCATGCGGTCACGCACCCCTAGCTTGCGAAATGCTGCGCCAAGATGTGCCTTGACCGTACGCTCGGTGATGTCGAGCAGGCGGGCAACCTCCTTGTTGCTGCGCCCTTCCGCCACGGCCAAGGCCACGGCGCGCTCACGCTCCGTCAGTATGGTCAAACTATCGACCGGCAGGCTTTCACGCCCGCCAAGGCTGGTGAAAGCTGCACCGATCACCTTGCTCAATAGCTCAGCCGGTACCCATACCCCCTGATTGCCAGTGACCAGCGCAGCCTGTGTCAGCAACTCAGGTGGTGAGAGCGCATGCAGGTAGCCCCTGGCGCCGGCCTGCAGCGCCTGCAGCGCTTCGGCCTCACTCGGCACCAGAGTCATCACCACGATGCTGCATCCCTGCGCGGCCAAGGCCGTCGTCAAGGCAGGCCACTCGGCATGGTCGGTCATGAGCCATACTTGGTCCCCACGCTTCGCCAGTCGCAGTACCCGTGCGGGATCGACCTGTCGGATGTCGGGAAAGGCGCTGCGCAGCCGTGGAATTTCTGCACGTTTCTGGCTGATGAACAGAGCTGTCATCATCGTTCCCCCATGGAGTCGCTCCATGCTCTCAGCACGGGCTTGAGCAAGAACTGCATCACGGTACGCTTGCCGGTCATGATGTCGACCTGAGCCGTCATGCCGGGAATGACCTGGATATCGCTACCCAGATTTTCTCCCTCCAGCGTTCTCACACGCACCAGATAGAAGGTGTTGTCGTTATCATCAGTGATGGTATCGGCACTGATGTGATCGAGTTCGGCCTGCAGCCCACCGAAGATGGCGAAGTCATAGGCGGTCAGCTTGATCGTGGCCGGCTGTCCTGGGCGCAGAAATGCAATGTCCTGCGGCGCGATACGAGCCTCGACCAGCAGCTGATCGTCGCTGGGTATGATATCCACCACTTCCTGGCCGGGCTGAACGACACCGCCGAGCGTGGTGATGCCCAGACGCTGGACGACACCCGTTACCGGCGAGCGAACCTCGGCCAGACGCACCCTATCCTGCAGGCCGGCACTGGACTCATCGAGCGCGCCGAGGTCACCGATGGTCTGCGCCAGGTCGTTGCGCCAGTTGCTGCGCCGTTCGGCACCGAGTTCACGCAGCTGCGTACGTGCTTCCTCCACGGCGGCCTCGAGCCGAGCGACCGAGGCTGCTGCCTGGTTGCGCTCACCGGTCGCGCGTGAGACCTCGCGCTCGAGCCGGAGGATGTCGACTTCGGAAACCGCTCCGGACTGCAGCAACGGACGCGTGAGATTCAGCTCCTGGCTGGCCATGTTGGCCTCGCGCTGTGCGGTATCCCGCCGCGCCTTGGCCTCGTTGAGCTCTTCCTCGCGCTGGCGGATACGGTCGCGCAGAATGCTCTCCTGCTCGCGCAGCTCCTCGCGCCGACTCTCGTAGACTTCCCGCTCCTGAGCCACGATGTCCGGCGCTTCGATGCGCAGCTCCTCATCGGGGTTGAAGGGTGTGTCGGTGGCCAGGGCACGCAGCCTTTCGGCACGGGCGCGCAGGGCCAAGGCCTGTGCCCGATTCTCACGGAAGTTGGCGATGAAGCGGGTCGGGTCGATGCGCATGAGCACCTGGCCCGCCTCCACGAGCTCCCCTTCACGCACCAGGATCTCCTGCACCACGCCGCCGTCGAAAGACTGCACCTTCTGCAGCTGGCTGGAGGGAATCACTCGCCCCGTGCCGCGAGTGACCTCGTCGATCGAGGCGAAGTAAGACCATACGATCAGCGCGATAACCGCAAGCAGAACGGTATACAGGAATACCCTCGCCCGGATGGGATCCTGCTGCATGCGCGCCCAGTCGGCATCGCTGGCCCAATCGCGATTGAGATGGGCAGCCGTGACCCGCTTGGAGAATAGCCGGTCGATGAAGGGGCGAAACGGCTTGCCGCCCACTTCGGAGAAGCGCCCGATCGCTTCGAAGCCCTGCTGCTCGGCGCTCTTGCCCTTGGCCTTGCCACCGGTCTTGGGAGAGGACATGACGGTCATCAGTTGGCCCTCCCGATCTGGCCCTTGCGCAGAGCCTCGACCACTTTGTCGCGCGGGCCGTCAGCGACGACCTTGCCGGCATCGATGACGATGATGCGTTCGACCAAGGACAGCAGCGAGGTACGGTGGGTCACCACGATCAGCGTCTTGCCTTCGCCGTACTGCTTCAGATTGGTCTTGAAGGCCTCTTCGCTGGCGTGATCCATCGAGCTGGTCGGTTCGTCGAGCAGCAGGATCTGCGGGTCGTGCACCATCGCCCGGGCGATGGCCACGGCCTGACGCTGGCCGCCGGAGAGCATCTGCCCGCGCTCGCCCACCTGAAGGTCGACGCCATGAGAGTGCCCATTGACCAGACTCTCCAGCCCGCTGAGCTTGATGGCACGCAGCAGCGATTCGTCATCGACACCGTCGCTGCCGCCACCGGCGACGATGTTGTCGCGCAGAGAGCCGAAGAACAGGCTCACGTCCTGGGGCACGTAGCCGATATGACGGCGCAGTTGGATGGGGTCGAACTGGCGCAGATCGACGCCGTCGAGCATGACCGCTCCCGCCGTAGGCGCATACAGGCCCAGCAGCAGCTTGTTGAGCGAGGTCTTGCCGCACCCGACGCGACCGAGCAGCGCCACCTTTTCGCCGGGCTCGATCTTGAGCGAGATATCGCGCAGCGCATCGCGCTCCTCATCCGGATATCGCAACGACGCCTTGTCGAAGCGAATCTCGCCACGGACCACCGGGCGCGAGATGAACGCCTTGCCTTCGGGCCGCTCCACCGGACGCTGCATGACATCGTCGAGCGACTTGAGCGCGGTCGCAGACTGGTGATATTGGGCCAGCAGTGCGGCCGCCTGACTGATGGGGGCCATGGCCCGGGACGACAGCATATAGGCCGCGATGAGCCCACCCTGGGTCAGATTGCCATCAATGATCAGATAGACGCCGACCAGGATGACACCGACGGCCACGGTATGCTGGGCCCACATGGCGACGTTGGAAACGGAAGTGCTGACCAGGCGCAGCTGGGCGGAAGTGCGCGAAAGGAACGCTGTCGCTTTCTCCCAGATCGACTGGATACGACTCTCGGCCCGCAGCGACTTCACCGTCTCCAGGCTCGACAGCGATTCCACCAGCGTGGCATTGCGCTGAGCGCTGACTCGCCAGGTGGTTTCGGAAAGCTCATGCAGCTTGCCCTGAGCGGCCAGGGCATAGAGCAGCACCACGACGATACCGGCCAGCACCGGCAAGGCCAGCGGAGCTCCAATCAGTGCAATCACCCCGACGAACAGCAGGACGAAGGGCAAGTCGACCAGCGCCACCACCGTGGCCGAACCGATGAACGAGCGCACCGACTCGAAGGACTGCAGGGTCGAGGCGAACGACCCGGTAGAGGCGGGTTTGGCCTCCATGCGCAAGCCCAGCACCTGGGACATGATTCGCGATGAAAGCTTGACGTCGGCGCGGCTTGCCGCCAGGTCGACGAAAGCGCTGCGCATCAGGCGCAGAGCAAGATCGAAACAGAGCACGACGAAGATACCGGCGGCCAGCACCCACAGCGTCTCGGTCGCATGGTTGGGCACCACACGGTCGTAGACGTTGAGCACGAACAGCGGCATCGCCACCGCAAAAATATTGATGATCACCGAACCGGCAATCACGTCGCGATAGAGGCGTCGGTTCTCGCGGATGACGCCCCAGAACCAGTGGCGCGAGCGCTGCTTGCCGACCTCAGGGCCCCGCGCATCGAAACGGAAGCGCGGTCGAACGTAGATGGCCTGGCCGCTGTAGCTTTCGGCAAGGCCATCCAGATCGACTTCGGAGACGGCATCGCCGAGCTCGGGGAAGATGACCCGCGCGCGACGCGATTTGAGATCCAACCCCACGAGCACACAGGCACGCCCCGGCTCCAACAGCAAGATGGCAGGGAAAAGTGCCGGATTGAGCTGCACCAGGCGGCTCTTGGCGATACGCGCCGTCATACCGGCCCGCGCAGCGGCCCGCGCAAAGACACCGGGCGTGAGACGCCCCTCTTCCAACGGCAAGCCTGCCGTCAGCGCATCGGGTGTCACCGCATGGTCATGGGCCAGGGCAATGGTTTGCAGGCACTCGAGCAGTTCGTCACGAACTGCCGAGCGGGGAGGCTCCTGAGCGGAATACAACACTTCTTGCTGTGTCACGGGGACCTCGGGGATGAGGCCCGCCCGGCTGATCCGGGCGGGTTGGTGCTAGATGACGATCACAGGGCTGCCCGTGCGAACTTCGCACAGACAGCTTTTACCCCAGGTCGTTCAGCCCTGTACGACATAGCTGTCGGCATAGCCCAAACGCTTCAGCTCGCTACGCAGCGCCGCCAGCTCACCCGGGTCGCCAATAGGGCCGAGTTGAATGCGGTGCAGTGCGGCCGAGCTGACCAGGCGCATCGGCCTGGCCAGAGTGTCGCTGAGTTGACTTCCGAGCTGCTGGGCACGCTGGGCATCGCTCAGCGCCGCCACCTGCAGATAGGCGCCCTGCTCGGCACCCACCGCCTGCGGCTCTGCCTGACCAGCAACGGCCAGCTCGCCAAGGGCGACCTCACCGTAAACCTCGCCCTGAACTTCGCGATAGACGCTGGCGACGGGCTGCTGCCGTGCCCAGAATTCGGCCACGCTCAGCTGAGTCGCGTGCTCCGTTTCCTGACTGCCGACGGCCGGCCACTGCTGCACGGACGACATGTCGAGATTTTCACCCACTCGCTCGAGAGTGACCTCAACGCGGCGGTTCTGACGGCGCCCTTCCACCGTGTCGTTGCTGGCCACCGGACGACGCGAACCGTAGCCGCGGGTCTGGATCAAACCGCGATCGACGCCCTGACCCACCAGGTAATCCGCGACGCTGTCGGCACGGCGCTGCGACAGCGGATCGTTGATGGCATGGGTTCCAGTGCTGTCGGCATGGCCGGCGATGAAGACTCGCGACAGATCGGTACGGCCACGAATCTGCCCGGCCAGCTCGGCGAGCTCCTGACGCGCATCGGGTCCCAGCTCGGCGCTGTTGACGGCGAACAGAGCGTCGGCGGAAAGCGTGACGTCAGGTGCGCGGGTCGGAGCCGGTGCGCTGATGCCCCGGGTGAAGTCGGCCAGGGTGAAGCCGCCGGGGCCGTCGATCGGGCACACCACGCTCGGGTCGAGCGCCACCCCGTCGCTGCCCAATTCGGCCAGGCTCGGCATGTCGTCACGCATGACGCCAAGTGCCTGCATCAACTGGCCCATGGCCGCCAAGGTGCGCGCATCGGCCAGGGCAATGTCGTACTGGGCGTTGGCATAGGCGCGACTGGCCTCGAAGTACTCGTTCTCGCTGTCGAGCACGTCGAGCAGGGTGCGCTGGCCGATGTCGAACTGCTGCTGGTAAGCGCCACGAACACGGTCGATGGATTGACGATGCTCGTTGAGGTAGCGGATCTGCTCGCGCAGGCGCTGGGTATCGTTGTAGGCGATCTGCGTGGTTTGACGCACGTTGGTACAGGCCAGGTCACGCTGGTCGATGGCCTGCTCGACACGGTCGCTGGCCGCACGGAACGACGCCAGGTCGCTGCCGCCGCGGTACAGGTTCATGCTGGCGACCAGTTCGATGCTGTGACGGTCGCGTCGACCGAAGCCATCGAAGCCGCTTTCGTTGTTGTTGGTACCGGTGCGACCGCGCAGATCCAGGCGCGGCTGGAATCCGGCCCGGGTACCGGCCTGCTCGGCCCTGGCCGCCTCGATGTTCTCGATGGCGGCATGGAAATCGGGATTGCCCTGGAAGGCCAGGTTGACGGCTTCGCTCACCGAGGGCGGCAAGCGGTCGTCTAGCTGGGGCGCCGGGGCCAGGTTTTCGGCGGGCAGGCTGCCGACGATGCGCTGATAGCGCGCCGTGACGTCGTGCAGGTTGGAGGCCTCGGTCATCAGGTTGGATTCGGCCAACGCCAGACGACCGCTGATCTGCTCGAGGTCGACACCGCGACCGGCACCGGAGCGCACCCGGTCCTCGATCTGGTTGAACACGCGCAGGTGATCGGCATAGTTGTCCTGGGCCAGGCGTACCAGCTCACGGTAGCGGCGCACGTCGAGATAGGCGCGAGTGGCCTCCAACGCAACGTTTTCGCTGGCACCGAGCAGCTCGTAGTAGCGCACCAGCTTGGCACGATCGAGTCGCTCGACCTCGCTGCGGGTGGCAAAACCGTCGTAGATCATCTGGGTCAGGCGCAGCTCGGCGAAGTCGGTATCGTAGCTGCCGCGCCCATCGCCCTGACGATCCTCACGGCCGACACCGGCTGCCACATCGATGCTGGGCAGGTAGTTGCCGCGTGCCACACCGACGTCATGGCCGGCAGCGCTCAAGCCGTTCCAGGCGGCCTTGACCTCGGGATTGGTGACCAGCGCCTGACGCACGACCTGCTGAATGTCCGTCGACCCCGGCGCCGCCAGGCCGGGCGGTAGGGTCTGGGCCACCGCGGCCGTCAAGGGAAGCAGCGCAAGCGAAGACCCCACCAGCGCGGCCTTGGCCAGCTTGTGGGTACGAGAGAAGTCAGTGGCATTTTTCATGGGAGTTCCCTTTACATGATGTCGGTCGCCCCGTCTGCACAGGCGATCCGTCGAGTTGTGAAGACATGTTCTTGTTATTACGGGGCTCACCCGGACCAAGCCGGATGGTGCATCCTTTCCCGATTCCCTTTCGAAAGCTGATTACCTGAACCACGCCACAGGTATGAGCACCAGAAGATACATTACGTTACCTTCGATACCCCTCATCGTAGCCTCTCAGGCAGAGTCAACCCTTTTTTGTAAGTAAGCGTAACCGAGGTTGTCCGATTGTCCAATAGATTCCTTTGTCGTTTTTTCAACCTTTCGCATGAGACTGCCTAAACCCAGGAATCGAACGCGAGGCTGAGCCGACCGGCCTTGACGGCGCTCTCCCGCTTGCCGACAAACATGGTATCGTCAGCCACATGAATGGCCGGCGCTATCAGCAAAAGGAGACGTGACATGTCAGCCTCATCTGAAATTCAGAAAACACGCGTTATCAATGAGCTGCGCGGCTTCATCAAGAAGTTGCTCCAGGACCCGCGGATCCTCGAACAGTCACTGGAGATCGCGCGCCGTCATTACAGCGAGGGCAAGCCCGAAGATGCCGCTGCCCGTATCGCCAATGAAATTTCCGATACCACCAGCGTGCACATCCCCGAGGATCCGCAGGAACACTCCGAAGCCGACAAGCTGTTCCTGGAACTGTTGAAAGAGGTGATCGGCGAGGAGCAGGCGCTCTACTGACTTGCCCGGCCGACGCAACGGCATGACTCGATTGGCGGGCGCCGCTCGGCGCCCTGACTCACCCGAATGGCCTGGAGACGAGAATCCCCACCCCGCCCGCCTCTCTCTGGTATAATGGCAAGCAATTGTTTTCCAATACTTTTACAAATCCCTTGCCCATGTACTATCTGCTCAAGCTGTTTCCGGAAATCACCATCAAGTCACGTTCGGTGCGCCGCCAGATGACTCGCTGCCTGGTCGGCAACATACGCAACGTGTTGCGTCCGCTGGGCGAAGCGATAGACGTCCAGGGCGGGTGGGATGCACTGAAGGTTCTCGTACCGGCAGAGGCCGAGCCCGACTGGTATCGCGAGATACAGGAGACGTTGTGCGACATTCCCGGCGTGCACGAGGTGCAGTGCGTCGAGGAAGTCCCTTTCGTCTCCTTCGAGGACACCACCGCACGGCTGCTGCCCGTGTGGCGGGACGTCATTGCCGGCCGCACCTTTCGCATCACGGTGAAACGCCGGGGGGTACACGACTTCACCTCGGAACAACTCGAGCGCCACCTCGGCCGAGCGCTGCTGGATGCTGCGCCCGATGCCAAGGTACGACTGAAGGAGCCCGACGTGGACGTTCGGGTGGATGTGGTGGAAAGCCGTCTGCGCATGGTGCGCCAGCGCTGGCCCGGCCTCGGCGGCTACCCCATGGGGTTGCAGGGTCAGGCGCTGACGCTGATATCGGGCGGTTACGACTCCCCAGTGGCGGCCTGGAAGATGATGCGCCGCGGCATCAAGACCCACTTTCTCTTCTTCGAACTCGGTGGCGCCGGCCATGAAGCTGCGGTACGCGAAGTGGCACACCATCTGTGGCACCGCTATTCCCGCTCTCATCGCGTGAAGTTCATTGCGGTGCCGTTCGAGGGCGTGGTGGCGGAACTGCAGCGCAGCATTCCCGATGGCCTCATCGGCGTTGCGCTGAAGCGGATGATGGTACGCGCAGCGAGTCGCATCGCCACCCGTGCACGCATCCCCATGCTGGTGACCGGCGATGCCATCGCTCAGGTCTCGAGCCAGAGCCTGACCAACCTGGTGCTGATGGACGAGGCCAGCGACGTGCCGATCCTGCGCCCGCTGATCGCCGAGGACAAGCAAACCATCATCGATACCGCACGCCAGATCGGTACCGCCCCCTTTGCCGAGAATATGCCCGAGGTGTGCGGTGCCGTTTCCCAGCGGCCCAACACCCAGGCACGCCACGACAAGGTGACTGCCGCCGAGGAAAATTTCGATTTCAGCGTGCTCGACGATGCCGTACAACGAGCGGTGCAGACTCGCTCCGATCAACTGCTGGAGCAAGCTCACACGGCGGAGCCTGAACTCGAAGTGGTGACCGATCTGCAGGCGGCAGCCAACGGCTCCGCCGTCAGCGTGATCGACATTCGCCCGCCGGCAGAGCGCGAAGCGGCTCCTCTGTCGCTTTCTCAGGTCGAGTGTCTGGAAATACCGTTCTTCGAACTGCAGTCGCGTGCCGGGGCCCTGCCCGACGACCGTCGCTATCTGCTGTATTGCGCTCAAGGCGTGATGAGCCGTATGCAGGCCATGCATCTTCACGATCGTGGATTGACCCACTTCGGCGTTTATCGCGAAGGCTGAAAGCGCTGCGCGCCGCTCGGTTACAATTTCTTTTTTAGCAACTACTTTATTGCCCCACCGGACTAGGCTAAAACAAAAAGTATGAGTCGCGGTCGAGTGGGGTGACGTATGGGTGCGCGCGGTACTTCGTCACGCCGGGATTCGTCTACCGTGGCGTGGCGCGACAATGGCGATTCGCTGCCCAAGCGTTCGCCGTTCATTGAGGAACCGAGAATCGCCCCAGCTCCTCGGCCGGAACCGTCGCGTCGCTGGCTTTACCTGACACTGACCATCCTGCTGCTGGTATTCGGCGTCTCCCTGGCCACACTGCTCGTCGCCGAGGCCAAGACGTCTCATTTTCAGGCCCAGGAGCTTTCCCGCTACGCCTCCACCCTGCGCTATACGCTAGAGCCCGGACGCAGCTCGCAGATTCTGTTTCCTCAACACGGCCCCTTCGATCAACGTCTGGGCTATACCCTGCTGCCGGAGTTCGAATCCCGCCTGAATACTCGCGGTTATGAGATCGTCGAGCAGGCCCGCTTCACGCCAGCCCTGCTCGACTACACCCGCCGCGGCTTCTTCCCGCCCTACGGGGAGAAGACCCAGGCCGGCCTGACCATCGAGGAGTGTCGTGGCGACACCTTTTACGAGTTCCGCCATCCGCAGCGCCAATACGCCAGCTTCGAGGCGATACCGCCGGTGATACTGCAGGTGCTGCTGTTCATCGAAAATCGGCATTTGCTGAACGAAAGCACCCCCTACGCCAACCCTGCCGTCGACTGGCCGCGCTTCACCCGAGCGGCCATGTCCCAGGTGGGCCGCGCGCTGGATCTCTCGGAGCAGTCCGCAGGCGGCAGCACCCTGGCCACCCAAGTGGAGAAATATCGCCATTCGCCCCAGGGGCTGACCTACTCGCCGATGGAAAAGCTGCGCCAGATGGTATCGGCCAGCGTGCGCAGCTATCGCCAGGGCCCGCAAACCATGACGGCTCGCCAGGACGTGGCACTGGACTACCTCAACACCGTGCCGCTGTCGGCGGCACCGGGATACGGCGAGGTGCATGGACTCGGTGACGGCCTGTGGGTGTGGTTCGGCGCCGATTTCGACACCCTCAACCGACGCTTGGCGATCGGCTTCGATGGCGTCGACGAACGTGTGGAGAGCGGGCTGGCACTGCGCCAGGTGGTGGCCCTGATGATCGCTCAGCGACGCCCCTCCTGGTATCTGACCAGTGGCAAGCAGGCCCTGGAGGAGCTGACCGATAGCCATCTTCGACTGCTGAGACAGGAAGGGGTGGTGCCGTACGATCTCGCTCAGGCGGCGCTGGAGCAGCGCCTGACGTTCCGTAACTTCGGCACGGCCCCGTTTGACCTGCGCAACGAGCCCGATAAGGGCGTCCAGATGGCACGTCAACGTCTGGGTGGCATGCTCGGCATGTCGTTCTACGATCTCGACCGGCTCGACCTCAGAACGAGTACCACACTGCATGCCGACCTGCAGCGTGAGGTGACTCACTACTTGCATCGCCTGGCGGACCCGGAATTCGCCGCCGAAGTCGGCCTGCTGGGGGATCGCCTGTTGTCACGGGAGCGGACCCAGGACGTGCACTACAGCTTCACCCTGTTCGAGCGCCGCGAGGACGGCTTCCGGGTCCGCGTGCAGACAGACAACACCGACCAGCCTTTCGACATCAACCAGAGCAGCAAGCTGGAGCTGGGCTCCACCGCCAAGCTACGGGTACTCGCCACCTATCTCGAAATGGTGGCCGAGGTGCACGGTCGTCATTTCGGCAAGAGCGTAGAGGCGCTACGCGCCATCGAAACCGACCGTCAGGACACGCTCAGCCGCTGGGTGCTGGACCGCCTCATCGAGAATCCCGAGCTGAGCCTCGATGCGCTGCTTGGCATAGCCATGGAGCGGCGCTATTCGGCTAGCCCGGCCGAGGCCTTCTTCACCGGCGGCGGACGCCATACCTTCAGCAATTTCCGTCGCGAGGACAACGGGCGCAACCCGACTCTCTCGGAAGCCATGCGCGAATCGCTCAACCTTCCGTTCATTCGGCTGATGCGCGAACTGGTACGCTACAGCACTCACCACGCCGAGCACCGTTCGCAAGTGCTGGAAAACGATAAAGACCCACGCCGCGAGGAGTATCTGCGGCTGTTCGCCGACCGTGAGGGACGAACCTTCCTGCAGCGCTTCTGGCGCAAGTATCGCAATCAGGACAGCGAAGCGCGTCTTGTCACCTTCCTCGAGGGGCTCAACGTCTCCGCACCGCGACTGGCGGCCGTGCATCGCTATCTGTTTCCCGAGGCCGACCTGGACACGTTCAATGCGTTCCTCATCGATTGGCTGCCCAGCGGCAGCCGCCTCAGCGAACGCGAGGTCGCGGCGCTCTACGAGCGCTACGCACCAGGCAACTTCAGCCTGACCGACCAGGGCTACGTGGCACGGGTTCACCCATTGGAGCTGTGGCTGCTGGGCTACCTGCTCGACTATCCGGAGGCCAGCTTCGGCGAAGCGGTGGCGGCCAGTGCCGAGGAGCGGCAGGAGGTGTATGGCTGGCTGTTCCGTACACGGCACCGCAGCGCCAGGGACGTGAGAATTCGCACCATGCTGGAGGTCCAGGCATTCCTCGACATTCACGAACGCTGGCAGCGCCTGGGCTATCCTTTCGACCACCTGGTACCTTCGCTGGCCACCGCCGTGGGCACATCGGGCGACCGCCCTGCTGCCCTGGCCGAACTGATGGGCATCATTCTCAACGATGGGGTCAAGCTGCCTACGCTGCGTATCGACGAGCTTCACTTCGCTGCCGACACGCCCTACGAGACGCGCTTCGTGCCCACCGGCGGACAGGCTCAGCGGGTCATGCGGCCGGAAGTGGCCGCCGTGCTGCGTGAAACCCTGTCGCAAGTGGTCGAAGGAGGAACCGCCAGGCGGCTGCAGGGCAGTTTTACCCTGGAAGACGGCTCGCCGCTGGTGCTGGGCGGCAAGACCGGTACCGGCAACAATCGCATCGAGACGGTCAGCCGCAGCGGCCAGGTGACCAGCTCACGCGCCCGCAACCGCACGGCCACCTTCGTGTTCTACCTCGGCGACGACCACTTCGGCACCCTCACTGCCTTCGTCTCAGGCAGCGCCTCGGACGACTTCCGCTTCACCTCGGCCCTGCCGGTCCAGGTACTGAAGGGCATGGAGCCGATCCTACGCCCCTACCTGGTGCCAGGCGTCGGTACCTGCCCGCCGCCGCGGCCGGAGTACCATTACGCCGATGACGGCGAAGCGGTTCAACCACCGGCCGAGGACGACGGCTCCTCTTCGTCGCTCTCGGTTGCCCTGCGATAGGGAATGCCGAAGAACAGCGAGTAGAACACCGGCACCGCGATCAGCGTCAGCAGCGAGGCAAACGCCAGCCCGCCCATGATGGTCACGGCCATGCTGCTGAAGAAGGCATCGAACAACAGCGGCAGCATGCCCAGGATGGTGGTGCCTGCCGCCAGCAGCACCGGTCGCAGACGGCTGATGCTGGCGTCGATCAGCGACGCCAGGCGCTCCTTGCCCGTCTCGATCTGGGCGTCGATTTCGTCGACCAGCACGATGGCATTCTTCATCAGCATCCCCGACAGGCTGAGCATGCCCAGCAGGGCCGTGAACGAGAACGGTAGCCCCGTGAGCAGCAGCCCAATCACCACGCCGCAGATCGACATCGGTACCACCAACCAGATGATCAACGGCTGGCGCAGCTTGCCGAACAGCAGGATCGAGACTATCAGCATCGCCACGAAGCTCAGCGGCAGCTGTTGCGCCAGCGAGGCCTGGGCCTCGGCGGAGTCTTCGTATTCGCCGCCCCATGACATGGCAAAGCCCGGCGGCAGCGGAATCGCCTCGATCTCCGCGCGCACGGCCGAGTGGGCCGCCGCAGCGGTGTAACCCGGTGCCGGATCGGCCTGTACCGTCAGCGTGCGCACGCGGTTGCGCCGGTGAATTCGCACCTCCTCGCTCTGGGTTTCGAAGCCGTCGACGATCTGCGCGATGGGAATGAAGCGCTGCTCGGCGTTGCTCCACACCATACGGTCGGCCAGCAACGCGACGTCGCCGCGCTCGTCTGCCGGCGGACGGGCGACGATGGGGATCAGGTTGTCGCCCTCGCGGTAAGTCCCCGCGCGTACCCCCGACGCAGCAAACTGCAGGGTTTGCGCCAGCTCGTCGCGGGTGACCCCGGCAATGCGGGCACGCTCCTCGTTGTATAGCGGCACCACGACGGCCTCACGTTCGCGCCAGTTCTGACGCACGTCGATCACCGCCGGATTGGCCCGCATCCGCTGCTGCGCCTCATCAGCCAGACGGCGCAGCTCCGCCGGGTCACTGCCCTGGAAGCGCGCCTCGATCTGGGCATCCCCACCCGGACCGAACTGGATACGCTCGGTGCGTACCCGCGCCTCGGGAAACGCGGCCTGAAGCTCGGCATAGACGTGGGGATCGAGTTCAGCGATGCGCTCCAGACTCTCGGCCCGCACGATGAACTGCGCATAGGCGGGGTTGGGCTGTTCAGGGGCGTAGGTCAGCATGAAGCGAGTCGCGCCACGGCCAACGAAGGTCGAGACGTTCTCCACACCCTCCTGATCGAGCAGATAGCGCTCGATACGTTCGGCGTCGCGCTGGGTGGCACGGATGTCGCTGCCCTGGGGCAGTTCGTAGTTGACGTAGAACAGCGGCGTGTTCGAGTCGGGAAAGAACGACTGGGAAACGAAGGTGAAGCCCCAGGCGCACAGCGCCGTGATCCCCACCAGCAGCGCCACCGAAAGCACCCGCAGGTGCAGCGCCAGGGCGAGAAAGCGGGCATAAATACGATAGAACAGACCGCCGTGAGGGTCCTTGTCGCTGCCGAGCTGCCTGCCGCGAAACAGGTAGTAGCCGAACAGCGGCGTGACGGTGATGGCCAACACCCAGCTCAGCAGCAGGGAAATGGCGATCACGGCAAAAAGCGAGAAGAGAAACTCCCCGGTGACGTCATCCGACAGGCCGATACCGGAGAAGGCCAGGATGCCGATCACCGTGGCACCGAGCAGCGGTATCTGGGTGCGCCCGGCAGCCTCGCTGGCCGCCTCCTTGACCGGCCTGCCGCGCTGCATGTTGATCAACATGCCCTCGGCCACCACGATGGCGTTGTCGACCAGCATGCCCATGGCAATGATCAGTGCACCCAGCGAGACCCGCTCCATCTCGATGTCGAACACCCACATGAAGAACAGCGTACCCAGCACGGTCAGCAGCAGGGTCGCCCCTACCACCACGCCGACACGCCAGCCCATGAACAGACACAGCACCAGGATCACGATGGTCACCGAGGTGGCCAGGTTGATGAGGAAATCGTTGATGGCCTCGTCCACCACACGATGCTGTTCGTAGATGGGATGCAGCTCGACACCCAGCGGCAAACGCGCTTCCAAGGCCTCCAGATGACGTTCCACCGCCTCGCCCACCTCGACGATGTTGGCCTCCGCCACGCCCGCCACGGCCAGCGTGAAGGCCGGCTCGCCGTTGTGCCGGATCAGGTGGTTGGGAATTTCCAGCGGCTGACGATAGACACTGGCGATGTCGACCAGCGAGATCTGCTCGGTGGTGCCCGGCCGGCCGATGCGAATCGCCTCGATATTGGCCACGCTGTCCACTCCCGCGCGGGCGACGATGCGTATGTGATCGTCGCCGATGCGCATCGACCCCGCATCGGTGACCTGGTTCTCGGTCTGGATGGTGTTGATCACATGATCGACGGGTATGCCCAGGGTGGTGAGGCGTTCGTTGGGTATTTCGATGTAGATGGTCTCGTCGCGCTCCCCTGCCGTGGTGACCCGTGCCACGTTGGGCACCGTCAGCATTTCCCGCTGCAGGAAACGCGAGATGTCGCGAATCTCGTCGTGGCCGTAGCCCGGCGCGGTCACCGCGTAGAAGATGCCGTAGACCTCACCGAAGTCGTCGTTGACCTGCGAGGCCGAGGCGCCCTCCGGCAGCGAGCCCTGTACATCGTTGACCTTGCGCCGCAGCTCGTCCCAGATCTGCGGGAGCTGATGGCTACGGTAGGTGGAGGCCACTTCCACCTCGATTTCCGAACGCCCCGGCATGGAGAGCGATTCGATCACGTCGATCTGCTGTAGCTCCTGGATGGCCATCTCCAGGCGCTCGGTGACCTCCTCCTCCACTTCCTGTGCGGTGGCACCGGGGTACTGGGTGTTGATGATGGCATTGGGTATGGTGAAGTCGGGATCTTCGAGCTTGCCGACGTTGTTGAAGCCCCAGATGCCGCCAACCAGGCAGACGACGACGATGAGCCAGGTGACGACCGGCCGTTCGATGGACGACTTGGCGATATCCATATCCTGCTCCTGCCAGATTTCGGACCGTACTTAGAGCGCCGCTTCCATGGGACGAACACGCATGTCTTCATGCAGCAGGTGGGCCCCTGCCGCCACGATCCGCTCACCCGGCTGCAACCCCGCCAGCACCGGTACCGTGTCACCGTGCAGCTGACCGACCAGCACCTGGCGCGGCTCGACGCGCTGATCGTCAGCGCGATAGACCCAGACCCGGAAATTGCCCTCGTTGTCCGTATCGAGCGCGGCCACGGGAATGCGCAGCGCACCATGTTCGATGGCATCGATCAGCGATACCGACACGGAGGCCGTCATGCCCGGCATTGCCCCCACGACCTCGTGATCCGGGATGGCAAACTCCACCTGATAGGTCTGGGCGACGTCGTCTGGCTCGGTGACATGCTCACGGTATTCGAGGGGGAAGCTTTCGCCAGGCACCGAGAGCAGTTCGGCCTCGACTTCGAAGCGCTCCGGATTCACGACATTTCGCACCAGGGTCTCGGGCACGTTGATTCTCACCCGCAGTTCCGTCACGTCCTGTACCCGCACGATGGCGGTGTTGGGCTGTACGTTGCTATGGTTCTCCACCAGCCGGCGGGTCACCATGGCGTCGAACGGCGCCTCGATGGTGGTGTAGGAGAGGTCCTGACGCGCGCTGTCGCGCTGCACTGCGGCCAGCTCGTACTGAGTACGCACCTCATCGAAGGCCGACTGCGAGATGGCGTTGGTCTCCAGTAACTGCCGGGTACGCTCCATCTCTCGCCTGGCCAGCTGGTATTCGGCTTCGGCTCGCCTTACGGCCAGCTCGAAGTCGGTCGGATCGAGGCGAGCGACGCTTTCGCCCTGAGGGATGGTCTCGCCCTGGCGCGGTGGCACCTCGATCAGTTGGCCGCCGACACGAAACGACAGGTCTACCGTGCGCAGGGCCTCCACTCTGCCGACGAAGCGGCGGCTCGGCACCAGCGTGTGTTCCCCCACTTCCATGAGCTTCACCACACGCACCGCAGGTTCGTCCTCTTCAGCCTGGTCTCCGTTGCAACCGGCCAACGCCAACGCAACCATCGCCATGAGCCCCACTGCCCGCTTCATCGAACGACCTCCCTGTGTCTACTTTACCGCGCCTGACGCCGCCTCCTGGAACGACTAACCATAGACCATGCAAGCCTGAATGTAAGGCGCGCCTGGACATTCAAGCATACGTTTGAAACAGAGTCACGTCGCTCGCGGCAAGCCACTCTACTATAAGCCCCTCTCTATAAGCCCCTCTCTACAAGCCATAAACGACAAGGCCCGGTGCAGTGTGAACTGCACCGGGCCTTGGACGAGAATGACGTCGCTTACTGGCAGGGCACTACTTTGCGCATGGTGTCCTTGGCCCACAGGGTCTGGCCATCCGGCGTCTTGCCATGGTCGTTCCAGCGCTCGCTCACTTCCATGCAGAAGGAGCCGGCGTTTTCGGTACGCACGTCCGGGTTGGACGGACGCTCACCACCGATACGCAGCAGATCGGGGTTTTCGGTGGTATAGCGAGGCGCAATGGTGGAATTGCTGGCGCAGCCGGCGACCAGGGCGGCGGCTACCAGTACTACGGGCAAACAGCGGCGCAGAGGCATGTTCACAAACCCTCGAGAATGTCGTTTTCGCTCCGGCAGGCATTGCCGGTAGCGGCTAAATATCATTTGCCTCAGTTCAGCGTCAATCTTTTTCGAACAGCGTTCGCTTGCGAACGAATGAGGTCGCTGGACTGCACGACAAGAGCAGGACGATCCATGCCGTTGGTCGTGTCTCCTCGTCGTGAGCCCAGACCAACGCTACGCTGGTGATAACGAACGGAACCAGGGACATGGCAAGGGTTTCATGGCCGAAACAAGACCGGACCAGGAGTACGCCCCGCAACCGAGCATCTTCGAGCGCTGGGCAGGACGCTTTCTGCAGCAGTACAACCGCCGCCGGGCCACTCCCAGGCAGGCGCGGCGGCGTCATGAACTCCGAGGTATCGAGCGCGCCTTTTACGGCTGCGTTGCCTGGGCCGTGCTGGCGGGCATCGTTTCCGGCGGCATCATCGGCGGCATGGAGTGGTACATGCGCCAGGGCATGCTCGATGGCATGGAAGGCATGAGCCTGACGGAGCAACTGCCCTACTGGACCGGTTTCTTTGCCGTTGCCGGCGTGGTCAGCGCAGTGGAAATCGCCTTTCTCTATTGGAATGCCCTGCGCGGCGTGGCCATCACCAGTCGGCTGGCCGGCGCACCGCTGCACGACAGCCCGCTCGCCGAATTGACCCTGCTGGGCCTGAGCCGTGCCGCACTCGAGTTCCCCAGCCCACGCCACCGGATCTACGGCATCGATCCTTACGCTTACCTGAGCCGCTGGCAGCTGATCGCCATGTCGGTGATGTATCGCCTGAAGGTGGGCGTGACCAGCTTCCTGCTACGCATTTTCCTGCGCCGGGTGCTGGGCCGCGTGGCGCTGCGCGGTCTGCTACCGCTGATCACCGGCCCCCTGTATGCCGCCTGGAACGCCATCATCACCTGGCGGATCATGATCAAGGCTCGCGAGCAGGCGTTGGGCCCCTTTGCCATCGAAGCGATGATCGGCAGGCTGGAGCAAGAGCCGCTGAGCGAGCGCGCACAACGGGTGGCGCTACATACGGTTGGCGCACTGATCATGGCCAACCAGGATGCCCACCCCAACCATGTCTATCTGCTCTCTCGCCTGCTCGACATCTTCCAGCATCAGCAGCATGCGATCGATGTGGACTGGCCCGGCCAACGCTTTGCTCTCAGCCGGCTGGAGCGCTCAGAAAGGTTTCGCGTGCTCGAGCTGTCCATCGCGGCCACCGTGCTCGCCGGCAGATGCAAGGGCAAACGCAAGCGCTTCCTCGAGGAGCTGTTCGAGGCCTGCAACATGGCTTACCCGCATGAGAAAGTACGCACTTGGCGCCGTCAGTTCATGAACGGCCAGTCCTTTGGCAGCGCCAGCGCTTCAAATCAACCGTGACCCTCGTCAACCGGCCTGCATCGAGCCGGGCGCCAGCACCGGCAGGGAATCCTGGCCTCGCTGAGGGCGCGCTTCCTGCTCCGGGAGCCGGAAGGCCGCAACGGCTGCCAACATTTCCTCGGCATGGGCTTCGAGCTCGCGGGCCGAGTCGGCATTTTTCTGAATGAAGGCCACGTTCTGCTGTGTGACGCGATCCATTTCCGTCACCGCGGCCCCCACCTCTCGCACCCCTTCGCTTTGCTCGCTGCTGGCGTGGCTGATCTCCTGCATCAGGGTGGTGACGCGCCCGATCGCTGCCACGATTTCCCCGGTGGTACGATTGGCTTCCTCGGCGCGGACATTGCCGCCCTCCACGCGCTCCTGGTTGCCTGCCAGCACTTGATTGATGTCGCGCGCGGCCTCTCCACTGCGCGCCGCCAGCTTGCGCACTTCATCGGCCACGATGGCAAAGCCACGTCCGTGCTCTCCGGCACGTGCCGCCTCCACCGAAGCGTTGAGCGCCAGGATGTTGGTCTGGAAGGCGATCGAGTCGATGGTGGTGGTGATGGTTGCGATGCGCTGTGCCGTCTCGTGCAGCTGGCGCATGGCCTCGGCTACCTGGTTGACCGCCTCACCGCCGTTCTCGGCCGTGCGCGAGGCGCTGCTGGCTTCGTCGCTTGCCAGGCGAGAATTGTCGGCATTCTGCCTTACCGTGCCGCTGAGCTCTTCCATGGCCGAGGCAGTCTGAGCCAGGGCGCTGGCCTGCTGCTCCAGACGCGCCCTGAGCGCCTGATTGCCCTGGGCGATACGGCTGCTGTGCTCCACCACGGCATTGGCTGCCGCCCGCACCTTGCCGACGATTTCCTGCAGCTGCCGGGCCATGTGCACCTGAGCTGCCATCATGCTGCTGTCGTCACCCGGGCGCAGGCTGGCCTTGGCATCGAGTTCCCCTCGCCCTATCGCCTCGGCAAAGGCCTTGACCTTGTAGGGTTCGGCGCCGAGTTCGTTGACCAGCTGCCGCGCCAGCCAATAGGCCAGACCGCCACCCAACAGCAGTGCCGCCAGCGTCAACCACAGGATCAGACTCTGAAACTGGCTGGCGATGTCACGCGCCTCTTGGGTGTTGGCATCGTTCTGTTGCTCCTGACGAGCGACGAAGGCGTTGATCGATGCCAGCCACGCCTCGAAGGCCTGCGCGCCTTCGCCGATGGTCAATTCGCGAGCCGAGAACAGGTCCTGGTCGAGGCGCGCCTGGATCACCTCCTCGGCCAGTTGGCTGGCTTGCGACTCGGCGCGCTCGATCGCTTCGACCAACGCCAGGTCCTCGGCGCTGACCACTTCCGGGAACCGCTCGATGGTGGCCGTCATGCGCTGTGCCGCCGCTGCATACTGCTCGCGCAGCGCCGCATAACGTTCGACCCGACCTTCGATCTCGAAAGGGTCGCTGAGCAGGGAAATGTCGCGTAACAGCATCGCCCGCTCGTTGACGCTGTGACTCAGGTCGATGGCATGGCGAATCATCAGACCGTTGACGTCATTGATCTGGGTGAGCCGGTCGTCGATGCGGTTGACGCGATCCGCACCGGTCACGGCGAGCACGACCAGCAGCAGCAACACCGTGGCGAATCCTGCCAGCAGACGATTGCGGACGCTGAGGTGTGAAAAGGACAGTCGCATGGCGTGTCTCCAGCATTTGTTTTTATTGGGCCCTAGACACCCCATCGACCAAGGTCGAAAAAACTTTAGTCGCTAGAAGAGGCCGAGCTGGCGGTCGATCAGTGTGGCGAAGTCGTCGCCCAGGAAAGGGAGAATGGCGTCGGCTACGGGCTGCAGCTGACGCGACAGGTAGTGGTCATAGTCGATGGCCGAGCGGCGGGCTTCGAGCGGCTCCGGTCCGGCCACGGTGATCACGTAACGGATCCAGCCGCCCTGCTGATACTGCCGCGGGCGGCCCAGCCGGTCGTTGAGCTCGTCCGCCATGCGCGCGGCACGCACGTGGGGCGGCACGTTTCGGCGATATTCATCCAGCCGGCGGCGCAGTCGCTTGCGGTACACCAGGCGCTCGTCGAATTCACCGGCCAGGGTGCGCCCCACGTAGTCACGCACGAAGTCACGATAGCTTTCGCCGACGAAGATGCGCCGGTACAGCTCCTGCTGGAAGATCTTGGCCAATGGAGACCAGTCGGCCCGCACCGTCTCCAGACCCTTGAAGACGACACGCTCCGCCCCCTGTGCATCGCGTACCAGCCCCGCATAGCGCTTCTTGCTGCCCTCGGCCGCACCGCGGATGGTAGGCATCAGGAAGCGCCGATAGTGGGTCTCGAACTGCAGTTCCAGGGCGCTGGTGAGGCTATACTCCGCCGCGAGATGTTCCCCCCACCAGCCATTGACCCGCGCCGCCAGACGCTGACCGATGGCGTGGGCATCGGACTCCTCATGGGCACTGCCCAGCCAGACGAAGGTGGAATCGGTATCGCCGTAGATCACCGTGTAGCCCTCGGCTTCGATCAGCTCGCGGGTACGGCGCATGATCTCGTGTCCGCGCAGGGTGATCGACGATGCCAGGCGCGGATCGAAGAAGCGACAGCCCCGCGAGCCGAGCACACCGTAGAAGGAGTTCATGATGATCTTGAGCGCCTGTGACAGCGGTGCGTTGCCTTCGCGCTTGGCGGCGTCTCGCCCCTGCCACACGCGTGCGACCAGATCGGGCAGCGCATGGCAGGTACGCGAGAAACGCGCACCACGAAAGCCGGGCACGCTCTGCGACTCGGGCTCCTCCAACCCCACCACCAACCCCACCGGATCGACCAGGTAAGTGCGAATGATCGACGGATAGAGACTCTTGAAGTCGAGCACCAGCACCGAGTCGTAGAGCCCAGGCCGGGAGTCCATGACGAAACCGCCCGGGCTATCGTCGCCCTCTCGCTCCCCCGGCTGAGCCAGGTTCGGCGCCACGAACCCCAGACGATGCATGCGCGGCAGATAGAGGTGACTGAAGGCGGCCACCGAACCGCCGCTGCGGTCGGCCGGCAGACCGGTGACACTGGCCCGCTCCAGCAGGAAGTCGATCAGCTCGGTCTTGTCGAAGATACGCGTGACCAGCTCGCAGTCCTTGAGGTTGTAGCGGGCAAGCGCGGGCTTGTCCTCGGCGAACATGCGGTTGATCTCGTCCATGCGTTGGTAGGGGTTGTCGATGGCCTTGCCCTCGCCCAACAGTTCCTGGGCGACATGCTCCAGGCTGAACGAGGCGAATTGCCAGGTGGCCTGGCGCAAGGCTTCGATGCCGTCGATGATCAATCGTCCTGCCGCGGAGGCGAAGAAGTGGTTGGCATTGCTGCCATGCGCGCGCCAGCCGAGCGGCTCGCCGCCACGCCCCAGAAGCAACGGCACGCCCAGCTGCTCGGCGTGACGCTGCAGCAGGCGCAGGTCGAACTGCACCAGGCTCCAGCCGATGATGGCGTCGGGGTCGTGCTGGGCGAACCAGTCGTTGAGGCGCTCGAGCAGCGCCTGACGGCTTGCACAATACTCGAGGGCGAAGTCCCGCTCACGCTCGGCCTCGCCCTGCTGGCCGTTGGGCGGGCCGAGCATGAAGACCTGGCGCTGCTCGCCGCAGGCAATCGCAATGGAGTAGAGCTCACCTCGCTCACTGGTCTCGATGTCCAGCGACGCCAGCCTTAGGCGAGGGCGATAGCGCTCTGCCGGCCTGAGCTGAACGCTGGACCACATGCCGTCGGCCTCGCGCTCGCCGCTGAAGCGCACCGGAGCGGTGATGAAGCGTTCCATGAGGTAGCGCTCCGGCGGGCGCACGTCAGCCTCGAGGAGGGCGATACCGCCTTCACGCAGCCGTCTCTCGCACTGCTGCAGCTGGCGCTGCTGACGGCAATAGAGCCCGACCACCGGCTGTCGATGAAAATCGCGCAGCGCGAGGGGCTTGAGCTCGATACCGGGCTCGGCGGGCAGCAGTCGCTCCGCTTCCTGGCGCCGAGCGGCAGGCAGGAACGCCACCGCAGGCTGCGGCGGCAGACGCACGTGGCAGGGTCCGGCATCGGTCGCCAGCCAGAAGCTCACCTCGCAGCCTGCGGGAGTATCCCGCCAGTGCCGCGTCAGCACGAAACCCTGCCGTTCCACCGCTGCCTCTCGCCTGCCCGTCATTCGATCATTCTACCGGGCAGGCCGGAGGCTGTCGTTACAGCGTTACTGCTGGAGTATCGCCCTGCACGCCGGCGGCAACGAACGACTCGGCGAAGGATAGACCTCCGGGCGCGGTGTCGGCGCCAACGCCTGACAGCCGTCGCCGGGTGGCGGCGGCGGTTGGTCGATACACTCCGGCTGGTCCGGCGGACACCGCAGCCGCACATGCAGATGTTCGTCGTGGGAGTGCCAGGGGCGGATCAGGCGCAGCCAGGAGCGGTCGTCCCACTGTCGCTCGCAGAGATCGCGCTTCACGGCGGAGTCGACGAAGATGCGTGTCACGCGCGGGTCGTCCGCCGCCAGCCGGATGAGTTCGGCATGCTGATCGGTCCAGCGCTCGTCCAGACGGTTGGTGCGTGGATCGACCAGTATCGGCTGTTCGAGATCTTCACGTTCGCTGCGTTCGAGGAACGGCAGGTCGAGGCGAAACCAGATGTCGACATCGAGCCCCGTTTGGTGGCTGACATGGCCATAGGGCATCGGTCCGCCGCGGGGCTGGGCCATGTCGCCGACCAGGATCGGACCGAAGCCGGCCTGATTGATGCGTTCTCCCAACCGCTCGACGTAGTCGATCAGCGAGGGGTGCCCATAGTGTCGGTTGCGTTCGAGATCCACCGCCTGATAGCCGATGCCCTCCTCGGGCAGGCGCTCGGCACCGGCGATACAACCGCCGTCGAAAGGCCCGATGACTCGCGGCGGCCCAGGCACGGGCTCTTCGACCTCCGACCAGTCTGCCGGCGTGGTAGGCGGAGCGCCGCCCACCGGTGGGCTTGCTGCGAAAACGGGGTGGGTAACCAAGGCAAACAAGAGGACGCCCAGCTTGCGTGGGCGTCGAGTCGGAACATTGCAAAGCATGATTCATCCTTGCTGGGTGGGCGATATCCTCATTCACGTTCTTGCTTGGCAAGCCATTCGAGACCGGGGCGATACAGCATGTCGTGCTCGCCATCGAACAGCACCAGTTCCGTCGGGCCGGACTGCAGATGCAGCAGCACCGAAGCCTCGGCGGCGTCGAAGTGCGGGTACTCGCGCTCCTGATGCAGCGAGCGCTCGACCAGCTCGTCCGGCACTTCCCGATTCTCCTCGATCGCCTCGATCTGCTCCTGAGAGAGGCGAGCCTCTTCCTCGATCAGATCGTTGTAGGCGTGCAGCGCCTGATCGACCGGGACGAGGTCATCGTGGATGCCATGAGCGATCACGACCCGCATCTCGCCTGCCGCATCGGGAACATGGGCCTTGGGGCTGCGCTGGACGCACTCGTCATGTGCCTCGCTGCCCTCTTCCGGCACACCACCGCAGGCCCCCTCGATCTGCTCGGCGTAGTCCTCCTCGCTTCCCTCGTGCCATGCGTGCCAGCTGACCAGGTCGTAGACCGGCACCCAGGCGGCCACGCCGGCAAAGGTATCGGGCTGGCGGCTGGCCAGGTGCAGCGCATTCATGGCCCCACCCGAGTAGCCCAGCAGATAGATGCGCGACTCATCGATACTGGCATTCTCCCGGGCATACTCCAGGGCATCCTCCATGTCGGAGATGACCAGCTCGGAAGCCGTCGATTCGGGCCGCCCGTCATTGGCGCCGCGGAAGTCGGGATGGATGAACGCCCAGTCGTTGGCCACCGCGAACTCGGCCAGAGGAACGTCGATGTTCTGCTGGTAGTCGGTGCTCCAGCTGTGCAGCACCAGCAGCAGCGGCCGTTCCTCTTCACCTTCGGGCGCGTAGAACAATGCCGGCTGTTGGTAGTCGTCCGCCGAAGAGGGGATTTCAACGTCCTGAATGTCGGGTACGTGCTCCTGCCAGGTGGCAAGATCGGCGTCGGTCAGCTCACCGGGAAAATCGGTCACCACGAGATATTCGCTCGGGTGTTCGAGCCCGGACTCCTCGGCTTCTGCCTCCAGGCCCATCAGCCTCTCCGAATCGGGCTCTCGTGCCTGGGCTTCCGCCATGCCGGCCACGACGAGAGCCAAGGCGGCACCGGCCGCCAATGCCAGCCCGCCGGCCCGCCAGCGGGCAAGCGGTTGCGGGGTCGGTAGCGTGCGCGATTCGACGATCAGCGTACGGGATGCAACGGAGAAACGGGGGCGAATACGTGAATGATGGCCTATGCGTTCCATGGCGACTCTCCTGGCAGCAGGTTCCTTTTGCTTGTGCCTACCAGTCTAGTCGCCGAGACGAGGCCTGCCAGCGAGAACCGAAGACACCTTTGACCTGCGCCTCGAACGCGGGGTTAAACGAGCCGGCCCGCGCCATGGGCGCGGGCCGGTCGTGTTGCCGGATACACACGGCACTCTCAGTCACAGGGCACTCTCAGTCACAGGGCACCACGGCACGCCGGGTGTCCTTGGCCCACAGGGTCTGGCCGTCCGGCGTTGTGCCATGGGAGTTCCAGGTTTCGGTGACCTCGACGCAGTAGGTGCCGAGATCCTCGACGCGGCGTTCCGGGTCAGCAGGGCGATCGTTGCCGATGCGCATGATATCGGGGTTCTCGCTGGTATAGCGCGGCGCCACGGCATTGGTGCCGCAGCCCACCAGCAAAGTGGCTACAAGAAACAGGGGGAGAGCGGAAAGTCGCAGTTTCATCGTATCATCCTCACGAAGTGAAACGTCATACGTTCGTTTTTTGGATGATGCGTAACGGGCATGCGTTGAGTCCTGCCGCAGCGGCCCATCCGTAGGCCAACAGCGGTGGATACCTCCATGATACTCCAAGCGACCCGTGGCAGGCCAATCCCGGGCCTCAGCAGATGCAGCGCGATAGGAAGACAGCTACAATCGAGGGTCTGTTTTTCCTGGGAATATCCGAGCCGATATGTCGAACAACGCAAGCGCCCCGCGCAAGATCCTGGTCACCAGTGCCCTGCCCTACGCCAACGGCTCGATCCACCTCGGCCATCTACTGGAGTACATCCAGACCGATATCTGGGTGCGTTTCCAGAAGAGCCGCGGCAACGAGTGCCACTATGTGTGCGCCGACGATGCCCACGGCACTGCGATCATGCTGCGTGCCGAGCAGGAGGGGATCAGCTCCGAGGCGCTGATCGAGCGTGTCTCGGCCGAGCATCAGGCCGATTTCGCCACCTTCGGCGTGGCCTTCGACAACTACCACTCGACCCATTCCGAAGAGAACCGCTACTTCAGCGAGCTGATCTATACCCGCCTGCGCGACCGCGGCCACATTGCCACCCGCGACATCGAGCAGATGTACGATCCGGTAAAGGGCCTGTTCCTGGCCGACCGCTTCATCAAGGGCACCTGCCCCAAGTGCAAGACCGCCGACCAGTACGGTGACAACTGCGAGGCCTGCGGTGCCACCTATACCCCGGCGGAGCTGATCGATCCGGTATCGGCGATTTCCGGCGCCACGCCCGAGGTGCGCAGCTCGACGCATTACTTCTTCAAGCTTCCCGACTTTGCCGACTTCCTCAAGCAGTGGACCCGC
Source organism: Billgrantia desiderata (assembly GCF_900108215.1). Classification (NCBI taxonomy): domain Bacteria; kingdom Pseudomonadati; phylum Pseudomonadota; class Gammaproteobacteria; order Oceanospirillales; family Halomonadaceae; genus Billgrantia; species Billgrantia desiderata. The sequence goes on from NZ_FNVC01000020.1 coordinate 29,267, forward strand.
GGCGGCCACGTGCAGACGCAGATCGGCAACAAGCTGCAGGAGTGGTTCGAATCCGGGCTCAACGAGTGGGACATCTCCCGCGATGCGCCCTACTTCGGCTTCGAGATTCCCGACGCACCGGGCAAGTATTTCTATGTCTGGCTCGATGCACCGATCGGCTATCTGGCCAGCTTCAAGAATCTGTGCGACCGCACCGGCCTCGATTTCGACGCCTTCTGGAAGAAGGACTCCGAAGCCGAGGTCTATCACTTCATCGGCAAGGACATCGTCTACTTCCACGCGCTGTTCTGGCCCGCCATGCTGCATGGCGCCGATTTCCGCACGCCCACGGCGGTGAACTGCCATGGCTTCGTTACCGTCAACGGCGCCAAGATGTCGAAGTCGCGCGGCACCTTCATCAAGGCGGCTACCTACGCCGAGCACCTGAACCCCGAATACCTGCGCTACTACTTCGCCGCCAAGCTCACCTCGCGGGTCGACGACCTGGACCTCAACCTGGACGACTTCGCCGCCCGTGTGAATGCCGACCTGGTGGGCAAGGTGGTCAACATCGCCAGCCGCTGTGCCGGGTTCGTCAAGAAGTTGGGCGACGGCCAGCTCTCCGCTCACTGTGCCGAACCGGAGCTGGTGGCACGCTTCATCGCCGCCGGTGACCCCATCGCCGAGGACTTCGAGACCCGCGAGTTCGGCCGCGCCGTGCGCAAGATCATGGAGCTGGCCGACGAGGCCAACACCTACATTGCCGACAAGGAGCCGTGGGTACTGGCCAAGCAGGAAGGACGCGAGCAGGAAGTGCTGGATATCTGCTCGGTGGGCATCAACCTGTTCCGCCAGCTGATGGTCTATCTGGCCCCGGTGGTGCCGGCCATGGCCGAGCAGGCGCGCGAGTTCCTCAGGCTGCCCTCCCTCGACTGGGCGAGCCGCCATGAGGTATTGCTGGGACATGAGATCGCCAAGTTCAAACCGTTGATGACCCGCGTCGAGCGGGAGAAGATCGATGCCATGATCGAGGCATCGAAGGAGGACCTGGTGGAAGAACAGAAACTCAAGGAGGCGGCCAAGGGGCCGCTGGCCGAAGATCCCATTGCTGCCGAGATCGCCTTCGACGATTTCGCCAAGGTCGACCTGCGCATCGCCCGGATCGCCAAGGCCGACTACGTCGAGGGGGCCGACAAGCTGCTGCAGCTGACGTTGGACCTGGGCGGTGAAACGCGCAACGTCTTTGCCGGCATTCGCTCCGCCTACTCGCCGGAAGCGCTGGAGGGCCGCCTGACGGTCATGGTCGCCAACCTGGCTCCGCGCAAGATGCGCTTCGGCATGTCGGAGGGTATGGTACTGGCAGCGGGCAACGACGACGGCATCTACCTGCTCTCACCGGATTCCGGTGCCGAGCCCGGCCAGCGCGTCAGATAGCGATGCAAGCGGCTATCGCACGGCTGCGGCCGTGCGGATAGCCGGACGCTGAGAGGCTAACTTTTCTAAAGAATTGTCATCCTGAGCCGATAGCAATGTAAGAAATCACCTACAAGGTGTCGTTTGCCATTGTAGCCCTCATGGCCACTGCAGCGGCACCAGACACAGGCAGGCTTCATGACGGCTCTCAAAGGCTCACTGCGTAATCGCTTTCTTCTGTCGCTCAGCGCCGTGCTGTGCCTGGCATTGCTTGCACTCGTCGCCATCGCGCGCTTCCAGATCATGCCGATTCTGCTGGAAGACGAAGAGGCATTCGCCAGCGCCGAGCTCGACCGGATCGAGCGTGCGCTGGGCGCCGAGCTCAATCACATGCGCCGCTTGGTGGAAGACTGGGCGCATTGGGACGACACCTACGACTTCGTTCAGGGCCTGCGGCCGGAGTACGTCGATTCCAACCTCTACGAGTCGACGCTCGAGACCCTCGATCTCGAGATGATGGTGTTTCTTGATGCAAGCAACGAGCCCTATTGGGTCGTGGGCTACGATGAGCAAGGTGAGTTCGTCTCATGTCCGGGTAGCATGCCACCATGCGACTGGGCCAACGCTTCCATTGCGTTTCTCAGCCGCCATGTCGCCCAAGGGTTGGAAGATGCCACCCATACCTGGCTGCTGGCCGCCCCAGGGCTTGCCATGGTCGGACTCTCGCCGATCCATCAGAGTCATCAGGAGACGCCCGCCGCCGGCTGGCTGGCCATGGTGCGTCCGCTCAGCGAGCCCTGGATCGAGCAGTTGCGCGACACCACCGGCATCGAGCTGGAACTGAGTCCCGTTCCGGCGCAAGCGGACTTCGCGCAGATTCTAGAGCGCATTTCTCCCACGTATATGACGGCTAGCCGCCTCGTCCCGGCCCTGCCATCGAGCCACGCCTTGCGTATCGATGCCGCATTGCCGCGTCAGCGTTACCAGGCCAGCCTCGAAACCTTCCGCTTCGCCCTCTATTGGACCAGTGGCGTACTGATCGCCACGCTGCTCATCGTGCTGTGGCTGCTCGAGCGCATGGTGCTCTTGCCGCTGCGCCAGTTGGCCACCTTCACTCAGCGCCTTCACCGGGAAGCGGTACCGCCCGCCATGCCCGAGTCACTGCTGGCACGCCACGACGAGATCGGTACTCTCTCTCGTGAATTCCGCAACTTGCTCGACCACCAGCGTCAGCAATCGGACTTGCTGCGTGAGCTGACGCTGCACGACCCCCTGACGGGAGTCGCCAATCGGCGGCTGTTCGACCAGCGTCTGACCGAGCTGCTTCACCACAGCGGTGCGCAGCATTGCCATGCCGCCATGATGATCGACATCGACCACTTCAAGCTCTACAACGATCACTACGGCCACCAGGCAGGAGATGCCTGCCTGATCACCCTGGCGCAACACATGGAAGCGCAGCTCAAACCGCTGGGGTTTCTGGTCGCCCGCACCGGGGGCGAGGAGTTCAGCGTGCTACTGCCGAATACTTCGGAAGACGAGGCGCTACGACTTGCCCGCGAGCTGCTCGAAGCGATCGAAGCGCTGGGGCTCGACCACGCAACCTCACCCACCAGCCGCAACGTGACCGTCAGCATCGGTATTGCCACTCAGCAGGCAAACACAGTGGAACCGGGCGATATCATGCGCGCCGCCGACCAGGCCCTGTATCAGGCCAAGGCCAACGGTCGCAACCGAGCCGCGACCTATCAGGCGTTCGATCCGACAACGGTCTTCGATTCCTGACCTGGCCTGGCCACGCCGCTGGGCAAAGCCCGGCCGGACCTTCTTGCGCATGAAGACGACCCGAGCGACGTGCCCGGCGACAATCCGAGGCGTGTATAATACGGCTCCTGGATTCACCGGCGCCCAACAGGAGTGCACGTGACGCGCGACGCAACGCTGATCGAGGCCATCGATGCCCTGCTGCCCCAGACCCAATGCGGTAAGTGCGGGCACCCGGGCTGCCTGCCCTACGCCGAGGCCATTGCCCAAGGCGAGGCGATCAACCGCTGCCCGCCCGGCGGCGAGGCCACCGTCGCGCGGCTGGCCGAGCTGACCGGCCGTACGCCGCGCCCTCTTGCGGAGCCGGCCCAATTGCCGCAGGCCGCCGTGATTCGCGAGGCGGAGTGCATCGGTTGCACCAAGTGCATCCAGGCGTGTCCGGTGGACGCCATTCTCGGCGCCAGCAAACGCATGCACAGTGTGATCGCGACGGAGTGTACCGGCTGCGAGCTGTGCGTTGCGCCCTGCCCGGTCGACTGCATCGACCTGGTGCCACACCCCGAGTGGCAGGCGGCCAGCGACGAAGCCGAGCGCGAGGCCTACCTGGCGCGGCGCGCGGAACTGGGTCGCAGGCGTCATGACGCACGCCGACAGCGGCTGGCACGTCTGGAGCGGGAGAAGCGCCTGGAGCGGCAGCGGCGCATGATTCGCCGCGAGTCACAAAGCTCGCGCAGCGGCACGAGCCCGACCCCACAGCATCGTCAGCGGCAAATGGCGATCAAGGCAGCCGAGCAGGCGGTGCGCAGGGCGCGTATGCAGTTCGAGAGCGCCCGGCGGCGTGATGACCGGGAGGCCTGCCGCCTGGCCGAGTCTCAGCTCGAGCGAGCCAACGCACTGCTCGAGGAGGCGCGTGCCGCCCTGGCGGCGTCGCAATCGCCACAATGAACCCTGCCGCCACGAATCGGTTATGCCAATGAACGCCCAGAAACGTTACGAGATCTTCTCCCGCCTGCGCGAGCACAACCCCAACCCCACCACGGAGCTTGACTGGAGCACCCCCTTCGAGCTGCTCACGGCCGTGCTGCTCTCCGCCCAGGCCACCGACGTGGGGGTCAACAAGGCCACCGCACGGCTGTTCCCGGTGGCCAACACGCCTCAGGCCATTCTCGATCTCGGCCTCGATGCGCTCAAGGAGCACATCAAGACCATCGGCCTGTACAACACCAAGGCCGAGAACCTGATGAAGACCTGCCGCATCCTCGTCGAGCGGCATGGCGGTGAGGTACCCGACACCCGCGCCGAACTCGAGGCGCTCCCCGGCGTGGGGCGCAAGACAGCCAACGTGATTCTCAACACCGCCTTCGGGCAGCCCACCATGGCGGTGGACACGCACATTTTCCGGGTCTCCAACCGTACCCGTATCGCCCCGGGCAAAAACGTGAACGAGGTCGAGCAGAAGCTGCTGCGCCATGTGCCGAAGGAGTTCCTGCACGACGCCCACCACTGGCTGATCCTGCACGGGCGCTACACCTGCGTTGCCCGCCGCCCGCGCTGCGGCAGCTGCGTGATCGAGGACTTGTGTGAGTACAAGGAAAAAGTCGATCTCTGAGCGCATCGTGGAGCCAGCTCCTTCGTCCACGGCCATGACGCGTCATGTTAGACGAATGAGGGTTTTGCATAATTCGGCACAGTCAGAGACGATGAGGCGGGAACGACAACAATAATCCGGGCCGAACCATGCCACTACACGACCGCCCCATCGGTGAGCGCATCGAGGCACTGCTCGCTCTTTCACGCGAGCATGCCGACGTGTTCTGCAGCCCCTCGGCATGGCTGGCCCGCGAGCGCTATCTAGCCAAGCACCCCACTCGAATTCTGGCCATGAAGTGCATGGATGGACGGATACATCTGCCCCATGCCACCCGCACGCCATTGGGCATCATCACCCCCTTCCGCAACCTGGGGGGCATCTTCCACCTGGGCTGGCCCTATCTCGGCGAGATGCTCACCGATGCCGTGCACGCTGCCATTCATGGCGGCAACGGTGTGCTGCTGATCATCAGTTATCACTTCTCTCGCGGCGACCTGGCCCGCGGCTGTGCCGGGTTCGCCTGTGACGCCGAGGCCGCCCTGGCTCACGCCAATGAGATACGTCGTCAGGCCGAACGGGTCTTCGGTCGCGACCACCGTAACGTCTACCCGCTGGTGTGCGGCTTCGAGACCGATACCGACTCCCTCATCGTCCACGGCAGCGAGGGTGTCACCCTCGACATCGGCGAGTTGACGCTTGCCGAAGGCGCCGAACTCGACCAACGCGTGGCTCAGGTGTGCCCCGACATGCCCGGGGACATCCGCCGCGACCTGCTGCCGCTGCTGCAAGGCAACCTGCAGCACGTCGACTCCCTGCGCGGCACCGCCCGCGAGCTGGATATCGAACATCGCGAGTGGGTCATCTGCATCGGGCGTGGGTTCGACTTCCTGCACCTGCCCAATACCGCTCTGATCGTCGGCCCCTACAGCCCCGACCTTTCCGAACCCATCGCCACCGCCGCCGCCATCATCGACGCCAACATGAAGGCCGGGCGGATCCCCGCCGATGGCTTCCTGCTGCTGGCTTCGACGCCCTACGAGGCGATCGGCGTGGATCGCGCCCGCGCCGAACTCAAGTCGCGCTTCCTGTCGGAGTTCGCCGCCCGGGTCATCTCCCGGGAACACCCGCGGCTGGCCGCCAGCATGCTGTCGCGAACCGCGGTGGTGCATTGGCCTAGCCGCCGACTGGAACTCCTGGCACAGGAGTGATCGCATGAGCGAGCTCAAGATTCTACTGCTGCCCCCGACACTCAACGCGCTGCTCATTCTGCTGGGCCTGATGCTCGGCATCCGGCGCTTGTCTGGCGCTCTGCTGGTCACGCTGGGGCTGGCCAGCCTGCTGCTGCTGGCCACGCCCATGGCCAGTCATGCTCTGCGTCAGGGGCTCGAGCCCTACGCGCCGCCTTCGCCAAGCCAGCTGGAGACCGCCGAGGCCATCGTCATTCTTGGCGGTGGGCGCGACTACGAGGCCCCCGAATTCGGCTGGGGCGATGCACCGGCCAACCCCACCTGGCGCCGCCTGGCTTACGGCGCCCATCTGCACCGCCGGAGCGAACTGCCGATTCTGGTCAGTGGCGGTCGCGTGCATGGCGAACACAGTGCCGAAGCGAGCCTGATGGCAGCCGCTCTGCGCGACGTGTTCGACGTGCCGGTGCGCTGGCTGGAGGGTGCCAGCCGCAATACCGCCGAGAATGCGCGCTTGAGCGCCGAGATGCTGCGCGCCGACGGCATCGCCCGGGTGGCGCTGGTCTCACAGGCCTGGCACTTGCCGCGTGCCGTGGCGGAGTTCGAGGCCCAGGACCTGAGCGTAGTGCCGGCGCCCACCGAGTTCACCAGCCCCCCGCCCGAGGGGCTTGCCGCCTGGCTGCCCCGCGCCTACCACCTCAATCAGAGCACCCGGGCGCTGCACGAGTGGCTGGGGCGCGGCGAACAGGCAGTGCGCCGGCAGCTGCTGCGGCGCTGAGAGCCCTGTCGGCTCAGGCTGTCTCCGGTACTTGCTCTGTCTCCGGCGTGCCGTCGGCCAGGGGTATCGCCTCCTCCCAACGGCGCAGAGGGGCGGCGAGCTGAGCGGGCCAGTCGCGGTCGTTGGCCACCTGGGCACATTCGCGGCTACGCTCCAGGGCCGATAGATCGATCTCGTGGCAGGCCCAGAGCGCCTCGCCGTGGGTGGCGGCCAGCACCCCATCGGCGGGGAAACCGTGATCCATGGGAGCGTAGAGCGTCGCCTCGCCGGTGTTGACGTCCAACGCCGGGCTCCAGGCCGCCTCACCTGCCGTGACCGCCTGAGCCACGAAGAAGCGGTTCTCCAACGCCCGGGCCAGACAGCCCACCCGCACCCGGGTCGCACCGGCTGCGGTGTCGGTGCAGCTCGGCACCAGTAGCAGGCGCACTCCGGCCTCGTACTGGGCTCGCACCGGCAACGGAAACTCCACGTCATAGCAGACCGCGATCCCCACCCGGTGGCCATCGCAGTCGAACCCGTGCAGCGCATCGCCTGGCTCGATCACGCCGCTGGACTTCTCGTAGCCGGTGAGCTGCAGCTTGTCCTGCCAGCCGTGCAGGCCGTCCGGGGCGAACCAGTCGGCGCGGTTACGGTAGCGGCCTTCGCCCACCTCGAGCAGGAAACTGCCCGGCACGATATAGAGATCGAGCTCCCGTGCCAGGCGGCGGTAGAGGTCGCACCAGGCCTGACGCAGCGGCTGCAACGCCACCAGGGAGGCGTGCAGGTCGCTGCGCACTTCGGCGGCGAAGCCGGCCGCGAGCTCCAGGCTCAGGTACTCGGGGAGTACCGCGATGCGGGCACCCAGCGCCTTGGCCTCCCCCAGACAGGCCTCCTGGCGACGGGCGAAGGCGTCGAAATCCACCGGCATGCCGATCGGGTACTTGGCCACCGCGACCCGCATCACGCCTCGGCCCCCACCTGGCGCAGCCACTCCTGCAGGTTGTAGTAATTGGTGACCCGGGTGATCTTGCCGTCGCGTACCTCGAAGAAGGCGCCGCCCGGCAGCACGTAGCGCTGGCCCTGAGCCGGCGGCAGCCCTTCGTCGGTGGCGCGGTACTCGCCGTGCACCACGTATTCGGCGGCCGCCCGGGCGCCGTCGGCCGTGGCCATGACGACGATATCCTCGAGGCGCTCCACGTAGCTGCGGTCCATGCGCGCCAGGAAAGCACGGAAGGTCTCGCGACCGTCCTCCCGCTCACCCTGATTGAGATCGTGCACCACCGCCTCGTCGAGGCAAGCCAGCATCGCCTCCCAGTCGCCGCGGTTGAAGGCCGCGTAGTAATCCTGAATCAGTTGCACGCTGTCGGACATGGTCCCTCCTGCCAATCACCGCTGGTTCGAAAGGCGCCAGTGTAGCCAGAGTGGCGCCTACGGAACACCACGTGCCCGACACGAGACTATTGCTCCACGACAGCAATCGACAGACTCTCAGGCTCTCTGCTCAGAAACAGTCCATTCTCAGAAACCGATCGCTTCCAGCCGGTCGGCCAGCTCCTCGAGGGTGGCCAGGCCCTGCACGTCGGTGGGCAGCCAGGGCAGCCGGGGACGCGGTAGATGGCCCAGCTCGGCATCGATACGCGCCAGGTAGCTGGCTTCCTGGGTGCGGCGAGCGCGCAGGAAGTCGCCATCGGCCTCGTCGGGAATCACTCGGTTGACCAGCGTGCCGGCCACCGGGATCTTCACCGCCTCGAGTGCCGCCACGGCGCGGGCGGTCTCGAGGATCGGCAGCCGCTCCGGGGTCAGCACGAAAAGAAAGCCGGTACACTCGGGATCCTCGACCCGACGGCGCGCCTGGTGGAAGAGCCGGCGCCGTTCGATCAGGGTGCGTGCCACGTCCCGGGTGCGCTCATCGAGACCGCTGAGCGGGTCCTCCTGGGGGTCGTCGAAGGGGGTGGCAACGTCGCGCCCGCGCTTGGGCGTCAAATGCGACAACACCTTGCCCAGCTCCTCGGACTTGCGATTGTGGGCCAGCAGGCCATCGGTCCAGGCGGCCATCGCTTCGGGCAGGCTGAGCAGGCGCAGGGTATGGCCGGTGGGGGCCGTGTCGAAGATGATCAGGTCATGCTCGGGGTCCTCGGCGGTGATGAGCCGCGAGAGCCGCTCCAGCAACGCCGCCTCCTGGGTTCCCGGCGACTGTCGGGTCAAGCGCATCTGGCGCTCGAGCTCAGCCATCATCTGCGGTGCCGCGAAGCGACGCATCTGCTCGGTGACCCGCGTCAGGTGCGCCTCCACCTCGGCATCCGGGTCGATCTCCATGGCATCGAGATTGGGCAGCAGACGCCGCGGCACGTCGCCCAACTGGCGATCGAACACGTCGCCCAGACTATGCGCCGGATCGGTGGAGACCACCAGCACACGCCGCTCCCGTCGCGCCGCCAGTACCGCCAGGGATGCGGCCACGGTGGTCTTGCCCACGCCCCCCTTGCCGCCTACCCAGAGCAGGCGTTTATCAAGTAAATCCTTCATACAGAATCCTACGTGTCGAGTGTCCTGCCAGGATTCTCAACAGCATTTGAAGTGGTCCAATGGCGATCTTTCCATGCCCATACGCTTGTGCCAGTCATGGAAGCGTTCCAGCAGCAGCGGCTGCAGCTCGAGGGTGTAATAGGCGGCCGGATTGGGCACGCCCATCATCTCCGAGAAGACCAGCAGCATGAACAGGTCGTCCTCGTCACGGCGGGCCCGGGCGATGGCCCCGCGGTAGCGCGAGGAGTAGACCTCCTCGGCGAAGAAACGGGCCTGGCTGAGCCAGGCCCGAATCCTTTCGAGACGAGGATCATGCGGTTTGTCATGATCGTCGTGCATGTCGTCCTCCGCGATTCACTCCTGCTGCTCGGCCATTTCCTCCCGCGAACGCTTGAGCGCCGAGGCGCACTCCATGGCGACCAGGATCGCCGCAATCAGCACCACGATGTCGAGGAACAGCAGGAAGTAGTTGCCCTGCTCGAAGAAGGCGCGCAGCTGGATCAGCAGTGCCGCGATGGTCATCACCAGCAGGAAGCACAGCGGCACCAGGGTGTACCACATGGGGCGGCGCAGGCGAACCAGCATGACCGTGATGACCAGCAGCGTCAGGCCGGCCAGCAGCTGGTTGGTGGTACCGAACAGCGGCCAGATGATCATGCCGCCGGTACCGTCCGCCCCACCCGCGCCGAAGGCCAGCAGCAGACAGCTGCCCACGGCCAGCAGGGTTGCCGGGGCGTTCTTCTTCATCCACGGCTGGTTATAGATTTCGCCCCACTCCTGGAAGATGTAGCGCTGCAGGCGCAGGCCGGTATCCATGGTGGTGCCGGCAAACAGCGCCGCCATGACCGTGAGCAGCGTGGCCGCGGTCACTTCGTTGAGGCCCAGGCCGTTGTGGATCATGTAGGCCCCACCCTCGACGAAGGCATTGACGCCGCCCTGGCCGAAGGCGGTGTACATCGCCTGCCAGTCGGCGAAGGTGGCGAAACCGGCGGTAGCGGCAAGGATGGCGGCCAGCGCCAGCATGCCCTCACCCACGGCACCGAAGTAGCCGACGAAGCGGGCGTCGGTTTCCTTGTTGAGCTGCTTGGACGTGGTGCCGGAAGAGACCAGGCCGTGGAAGCCCGAGATGGCGCCACAGGCAATGGTGACGAACAGCAGCGGTATCATCGAAGGCGTTCCTGCCGGCACGTCCGGGTTGATGGCCGGCGCCACCAGCGTCGGGTTGAGGAACAGGATCGAGCCGTAGAGCACGATCAAACCGATGAACAGCTGCAAGCCGTTGATGTAGTCACGTGGCTGGAGCAGCACCCATACCGGCAACAGCGAGGCAATTGCGGCGTAGCCGAACAGGATCAGGATCCACACGGCGTTACCGGAGAGCCCACCCACCTCGGCAGGCATCTGTACCGGTACGGCAGGGCCGATGAAGATCAGTACGTAGAGCGCAATGACCCCGAGAATGGAGACGACCGGCAGGCTGAGAATGCGCCGGTAGATCAACTGGCCGATGATCAACGCCACCAGGATCGCGCCCCAGACCGGCACCACCGCGGTGGAGAAGTTCATCATCAAACCGGCGATGACCACGGCGAATACCGCGTTCACCATCAGCAATACGAGGAAGATGACGATCATGAAGATGCTGCGGGCGCGCTTGCCGACGACGTCGCCGGTCAGGGCACCGACGGATTTGGCCTTGTTGCGCACGCTGGCCCAGATCGCGCCGAAATCGTGAACCCCGGCGAAGAAGATGGTGCCCAGCACGACCCACAGGAAGGCCGGCAGCCAGCCCCAGATGACCGCAATGGCAGGCCCGACGATGGGCGCGGCACCGGCCACCGAGGTGAAATGATGGCCCCAGAGGATGAATCGATTGGTGGGAACGAAATCCACCCCGTCTTCGTATTCGTGAGCAGGCGTCTTGAAGTCGGGATCGAGACGATAGATCTTGGTGGCAATGAAGCGCGAGTAAAGGAAATACCCCGCTGCCATTCCGCCTAGACCCAGGATCAGCAGAACGATAGCACTCATTCCGTCGGCTCCTTTTTGAGGAATGTGTTTTTTTCTTTCTTCTAGGTTCGCATGTTTCGCGAAGCGTCAGGTCGTCCAGCGCATGTTGCACTGACCTGAAATGATGACCAGAGCGGCCCGGCAAGTCCAATTTCAGGCCTGAATCAGTCCACTTTATTACTCTAAAGTCGTAGCTAACGGCCGTGACGACATTCTCCCAAGCCGGAAGCGCCGCGTTGATCCAAGGTCGTACAGCCTCATCAAATGGTGCGCGTTACGCTGCCAGGTAAGTCCCGACGTAAAGCGATGAACCCCATGTCAGAAAGTCTGCTCCAACTCGCCATGGCCGGTGCATTCGGCGCCTTCATCGGTCTGCTGTTTCGGGTCACCCGCCGGCCGGGGCAGGCGCGCGCCTTCACGTTCACCCTGGTGGGGCTGGTCGCCGGCATCACCGCCTACTTGATCTTCCATGTCCTGACCCGCACCACCGGCGCTCCGCCCTGGCTGCTGCCGGTGCTGGTGCTATTGCAGGTGTGGCTGTGGCTCGGCCCCCTGGGGCCGAAGTTCCGCCATCTGGGAAAGGACGGCGACGAACCCCGTTGAAGAGGCTCGCTCTCGCTCCTGCCCGGCTGTCTGACATCACTTTCACGGCAATACCGAACACCTTCTGCCAAGGTCGTCTTTGCTGCCCTCGGCATGCGCACTAGACTGGTGATTAACAAGACATAAATACGTTCCAAGGAGTGATGAATGGCCAAGGTACTGGTGGTGGACGATGAACCGAACATCGTCCTGTCGCTGGAGTTCCTCATGCAGCAGGCCGGTTTCGACGTGGACACGGCCGAGGACGGCGAAGGTGCCCTGGCCAAGGTCGAGGAGTCGCCACCCGATCTGATTCTTCTCGATATCAGCCTGCCCGGCATCAGCGGCTTCGACGTGCTGGAACAGCTGCGCCTGGACCCCCGTCATGCCAGGCTCCCCATCATCATGCTCACCGCCCACGGGCGTGAGGTGGAGCGGGAAAAAGGGCTGGCGCTGGGCGCCGACGACTACGTGACCAAGCCCTTCTCGACCCAGGCCCTGGTGGAAAAAGTCAAATCGCTGCTGGCCGAGGATGCCTGATGAAGGGCGGCAAGCTGCCCAAGCGCCAGCGCCTGATCGGCCTGTGGCTGCTGCTCAGCGGCATCAGTCTGCTCGGCGGGGCCATCTTCGCTGCCTGGCTGGACAGCCTGTTCCAACCCCAGGGGCTGGCCCGGCTGGTGCTGTGGCTGGGCTGTTTCTCGGGCGGCGGCACCATCTTCCTGGTGGGGCTGCTGCTGGAGCGCATGCTGTTCACCCCTCTGCGCCACCTGCAGGTCCAGTTGGCGCGCCTGGTGGCCAACCCGGATGCCCGCGAGGATTACCCGCCGGAAGGCTGGCTGCGCGGCCTGGGGCCCGACCTGATGCGTGTGCGCGAAGCCTGGCGCAGCGACCGAACGCGCCTCGCCACGGCCCATGCCGAAGGCGCACGCAGCGCCGCTCGCATACGTCAGGAGCTGGAAACGCTGCTGCAGGTGCTCGATACCCCCCTGCTGCTGTGCGATCACCATCGTCGTCTGCTGCTGTTCAACCAGGCGGCCGAGGCCCTGTTCGATGGACATCCCGGGCTTGGCCTGGGCAAGCGGCTCGATGCTCTGCTGCCGGTATCGAGCCTGCAGGACTCTCTCGCCCAGCTACCAGACGACGGCTCGCCGCGCGAACTGCTGATGCCGTGCAGCGAGCGTTGGCTGCATGTCGCCATGCGCCGCGTCCCGCAGAGCAATGGCGAGACGCTGCTGACCCTCACCGACGCCACCGCGGCCTGGACCAGCGAAATGGGCGCCCGTGCCGGCCTGGCGGAGCACATGGCGCCGCTGCGCCGCCACGGTGCCAGCCTGGCCAGCGCCGCCGAAGCGCTGAGCAGCGTGCGCCATGCCCGACACATCGACGAGACGCTGCGCCAGCGCCTCGAAGCGGTGATCGAGGAGGAGAGCCTCGCCCTCGGCCAGGAGATCGAGAACCTCGGCCGCCTGATCGACGACATGCAGCAACAGGGCGAGCGGTTGGTACCGCTATGGTCCAACGACCTGTGGCAATCGCTCAACGAGCGGCTCGGCGACAATCCCATCGAGGTTCTGCCCATCGGCATGCCGGCCTGGTTCAAGGGCGATGCCCCGGCGCTGCTGGTCATGCTCGAATCCTTGCTCGAGCGCTTGAGCGAGCATACCGGCACCGCCGATTTCGAAGGTGAAATGCTGCTCGGCAACCGACGTGTCTATCTCGACCTGATCTGGCCCGGACGCCCTCTGTCGCAGCGTGAGCTGTCGACCTGGTGCGCCCAGCGCCTGGAGACGTTGCCGCTGTCGCCGAGGGTAGGCGACCTGCTGCGCCAGCACGCCAGCGATGCCTGGAGCCTGGCAGACCCCGACGGCAAGCATGCCCGACTGCGGCTGCCGCTGCCTGCGGTGGACCGCGTCGGCGCGCCCCCCAGCCAACTGCCGCCGCGCCCGGAGTTCCATGACTTCGGTATTGCCGACCTGCCACCGCCGGATGCCGAGCTGGCACGGCGCTCGCTGCGCACGCTCGAAATCGTCGCCTTCGATACCGAAACCACCGGCCTCGAGCTGCGCCGGGGCGACACCGTCATCAGCATCGGCGCCTGCCGCATCGTCAACGCCCGGCTGCTGGCCAGCGACATCTTCGACGTGCGTGTCGACCCGGGCAAGCCGATCCCCCCTGCCAGCACGGCGATACACGGCATCACCGACGACGACGTGGCAGGTGCCCCGCCGCTGCCGGTCGTACTGCCCCGCTTTCGCGACTACATCGGCGATGCCGTGATTCTGGCCCACAATGCCGCCTTCGATCTGCTGGCCCTGCAGTCGCCGGGCAGCGGCACCACGCTGGAGATGCCGGTACTCGACACCCTGCTGCTTTCGCGGGCGCTGGACGAGAGTCTCGACGGGCACGACCTGGACACCCTCGCCGAGCGCTACGACCTGAGCTTCCCGCCGGGCACGCGACATACGGCCCTCGGTGATGCCCGGGTCACGGCCGAGCTGTGGCTGGCGCTGCTGCCGCGGCTGGAGGCACGCGGCATCGAAACCCTGGAGCAGGTACTGGCACTGCAGGCCACCGCCTTCGACAAGGAGGACGCATGCACATGAACGCCTCCACCGCTCGGGCTCGCCTGATGGCGCTGATCGGCCTGGCCGTGCTGCTCTTCTCGCCGCCGCTGGTGCTGATCTTCGACCGCTCTCCTGCTGCCACACTGTCGTGGCTGCCGCTCTATATCTTCGTGGTCTGGCTGCTGGTGATAGCCTTGGCTGCCTGGCTGATGGAGCACCGCCCGGAGGACGACTGACACGATGAGAACCGATCCGACGGTGCTGACGGTCGCCTTCGGCTACCTGGCATTGCTGTTCGTGATTGCCGCCTGGGGTGACCGGCGCGCCGAGCAGGGCCGTTCCATCATCGGCTCCCCCACCGTCTATGCCCTGTCGATCGCCGTCTACTGCACCGCCTGGACCTTCTACGGCAGCGTGGGGCGAGCAGCGGAGTTCGGTCCCAGTTTTCTGCTGATCTACCTAGGGCCGACCCTGGCCATGCTGATGGCACCGATGCTCATCCGCAAGATGGTCAGAATCGCCAGCACCCAGCGCATCACCTCCATCGCCGACTTCATCAGTGCCCGCTACGGCAAGAGCTCCGGCCTCGGGGCGCTGGTGGCGATCATTGCCTTGATCGGCATCACCCCCTATATCGCCTTGCAGCTCAAGGCGATCACCCTCAGCCATGCGGTGCTGGTCAACTACCCCGATGCCGCCGAATTCCGCCTTGCCGACGAGAGCTTCTGGGTCGACAAGTCGTTCTGGGTGGCGCTGGTGCTGGCGGTCTTCATCATCCTGTTCGGCACCCGACACCTGGACGCCAGCGAGCGTCATGAGGGCATGGTGGCCGCCATCGCCTTCGAGTCGCTGATCAAGCTCGTTGCCTTCCTCACGGTAGGGGTATTCGTGGTCTTCGTGCTGTTCAACGGCCCGGGAGATCTTTTCCGCCAGGTAGCGGACAGCCCCGAACTCTCCGGAGTACTGGGCCTCGATGCCGTGCCCGGCGGCGCCATCGGCTGGGTGGGCACGCTGGTGCTCGCGTTTCTCGCCTTCCTCACCCTGCCCCGCCAGTTTCAGGTTCTGGTGGTGGAGAACGTCGACGAGCGCCATCTGGAACGCGCCAGCTGGCTGTTTCCCCTCTACCTGGTGGCGATAAACATCTTCGTCATTCCCATTGCCATGGCCGGCCTGCTGCTGCCGGTGGGCAACAGCGACCCCGACAGCTTCGTGCTCACGCTGCCGCTCTCGGCAGGCATCGAGGGGATCCCTCTGCTGGTCTTCATCGGTGGGCTTTCGGCCGCCACCGGCATGGTAATCGTGGAAACCATCGCGCTCTCCACCATGGTCAGCAACCAGCTGATAATGCCGTTGCTGCTGCGCTCCAAGCGGCTGCATCTGAGCTCTCAGGGGGAGCTCGCCGGCTGGCTGCTCGGCATTCGCCGGGTGGCCATCGTGCTGATTCTGCTAATGGGCTATCTCTATCACGCGCTGATCGGCGACTCCTACAGCCTGGTGACCATCGGTCTGGTCTCGTTCGTCGGCGCCGCCCAGTTCGCTCCGGCCATGCTGATCGGCATGTACTGGCGCGGAGCGACCCGCGCCGGCGCCACGCTGGGCCTGTTGGCCGGCTTCATCATCTGGTTCTACACCCTGCTGCTACCTGGCTTCGCCCAGTCGGGATGGCTGGATGCCACCTTCCTGGAGCAGGGCCTGCTGGGTCAGGCGTGGCTGCGCCCCTATGCGCTGTTCGGCCTGGAGGGTTTCGACATCTACAGCCACTCGCTGATGTGGAGTCTGCTGGCCAACGTAGGATTGCTGGTAGGCGTTTCGCTGTTCACCCGTCAGAGCCCGGTGGAACAGACCCAAGCGGCGCTGTTCACCGAGGCGATGAATCCCGGCCTGCAGCACACCTCTCTGTGGCGCGGCCAGACCACGCGGGGAGAACTCAAGAGCCTGCTCAGCCGCTACCTGGGCGCCGGCGCCACGACCCGAATCCTGGCCGACCAGCACGGTAACCCCGCCGACGATGCACCTGCCCCGCCGGCACTGATCGCCCGCGCCGAGCAGGCGCTCTCCGGGGCGCTGGGCAGCGCCTCTGCGCGAGTGCTGATCAACTCGGTGGTGCGTGGCGAGGCGCTGGACCTGGAGTCCATTCTCAGCATTCTCGATACCACCTCCCAGACCCTCGAATACAACCGCCGCCTGGAACAGAAGTCCCACGAGCTGGCACGGATCGGCGAGGAGCTGCGCGCCGCCAACGAGCGCCTGCGCGAGCTGGACCGGCTGAAGGACGAATTCGTGGCGATGGTCAGCCATGAACTGCGCACTCCGCTCACCTCGATACGCGCCTTCGCCGAGATCCTGCGCGACGGCAAGGACCTGCCGGAAGAGAAGCGCGTGCATTTTCTCGAGGTGGTGGTGCTGGAGAGTCAGCGCCTGTCACGCCTGATCGAGGAGATCCTCGACCTGGCACGCCTGGAGAGCGGACGACTGACGCTTAACCCCCAGCGTCTCGACCTGGTGGCACTGATACGCCATAGCGTGGATGCCGTGCATCGGCTACAGGAGGACCGTGGCGTTTCCCTCGAGGTCGATCTGGAACTCGATGAAGCCCCCATCGTCGGCGACACCGACCGCCTGGAGCAGGTGATCATCAATCTGCTCGACAACGCCGGCAAGTTCGCCGACGACGAAACTCCCAAAGTACGCCTTCACCTGACCCGCCACGAACAGTGCTTCCGCATGAGCGTGGAGGACAACGGGCCGGGCATCGGTCCCGAGGAGCGCGAGCGGGTGTTCGAGAAGTTCCACCAGATCAAGCGCTATGGCGGCGCCAGCGGCAAGGCTCGTGGCCGCCCGCGTGGCAGCGGGCTGGGGCTGCCCATCAGTCGGGGCATCATCAGCCATCTTGGCGGCCGGCTATGGGTCGACGACGCTCCCACGCTGAAGGGCGCCTGTCTGGTCATGGAGCTGCCCGTGGCAGCCGCGGAAACCAAACCCGAAGAAACACAAGGCTCTGCCTGAACGGCGCGGCACTTGGCGGCTTTCAGGCAAGACCAGAGCGTTGCTTACCTTCCGACGGCAAATTTTGCGCAAATCCTAAAGTAACTTAGGTGTCAGCCGATACCGTCCGTGTTGAGTGGCCCCGGCCTCTCTCCATCAAGCCGTTCGTCGCATTCCATAACGACAACACTGCAACTTGCTTCGGCACATTTCGCCCACCAGGTGAAAGGCGGCCGCACGCCAGTCCGAAAGCATTGCTTCGGCGGAACGGGACCCGACGACCAAAGAAAAGAGCCTGCAAGAGAGCCACAAATGAGAGCATTGTCCCGCTTGACCCTTACGCAAAAACTGCTCGGTGCCATCGGCCTGCCACTGCTGGCGGCATTCCTGGCCCTTGGCGTCATCGTGCATACCCAACTCAACGCCGCCATTCCCCCCATGGTGGAAAACACCAGCATGCGCCAGGTGGAAGCCCGCGCCGACGAGATCGGACGCTGGATCGCCGGCTACCGCACCCTGCTGAGCGGGCTGGCCAAGGACGAACGCCTGGCCGCATCCGTCGACGTCGAGTCGCATCTCGAATGGCTGAAGTCCCGCCACCCGGGCGATGCCACCATCGAGTCGTTCTACTTTGCCGATGCCACTGGCGACACCATTACCCATACCGGCGCCCGGGCAGACATCTCCGGGCGCGGCTACTTCAAGGAGCTGGTCGTCGACGGTACGGCTGACCGACTGCTCGGCAACCCGGTGCTATCGTTGGTCAGCGGTAAGCCGACGGCCATCGTCGCCGAAACGATCTTCGATGACCGCGGCAATCGCATCGGGCTGCTGGGCATCACACTCTCCATGGCGGCGGTTTCCGATATCACCTCGGCCATCGATGCTGGCGAAGGCAGCTACGGCTACATGGTCGACCGCACCGGCGTGGTGGTTGCCCACCCGGACCCTGAGGTTCGTATGGAGCTACGGGTCACCGAAGCCGACCAGGCCGGATTCACGGGAGCCAATGCGTTGGGTCGGCTGATGATGGCGGGCGAGCCCGGCATCGGTCGGGTCATCTCTCCCGTCGGTGGAGCCGTGACCATGGTATGGCACCCCATAGACGGAACCGATGGCTGGGTACTGGCTGCCGCCATTCCCAATACCGTTTTCACCCGTGTCAGCAGCAATCTGCTCTTCTCGCTGCTGCTCGCCGGCGTTGCCACGCTGGCGCTGCTGTTGACCATCGTGGCAATCTCGGCACGCAAGGTACTCTCTCCCATCCGCCGTACCACGCTTGCCATGGCCGACATCGCCCAGGGCAAGGGCGATTTGACTCAGCGCCTGCAGGTGGACAGCCAGGACGAGGTGGGCCAACTCGCCCTCCAGTTCAACGCCTTCGTCGAGCGTATGCAGAAGACGCTGCTTCAGGTACGCGAGAATGCCCGTACGGTGCTGGCCGGCGCAGGCGACATCGCCGATGGCACTCAGGAACTCTCATCGCGAACCGAGCAGGCAGCAGCCAACCTGCAGGAGACTTCTGCCTCCATGGAGGAGATTCACTCCACCGTGTCGCACACGGCTCAGGCTTCCGAGCAAGCCAATGGTCTGGCCGTGAATGCGGCGAGCGTGGCCGAACGAGGCAACGAGGCCATGACCCAAATGCGCAGCAAGATGGCAGCCATCGATGAATCGGCCAACAAGATCAGCAACATCATCGGCCTGATCGACTCCATCGCCTTCCAGACCAACATTCTGGCCCTCAACGCCTCGGTGGAGGCGGCTCGTGCCGGCGAGCACGGGCGCGGTTTCGCGGTGGTGGCGCAGGAGGTGCGCAACCTGGCCAGCCGCTCGTCCGATGCGGCAAAGGACATTCGCGGATTGATCGATACCTCGGTCAAGCACACTCAGGAGGGTAGCGAGATCGTGCAGGCGGTCGTCGAGCGTATGATGGAACTGCGTCAAAGCGTGGTTCAGGTGTCGGATGTGATCAGCGAGATCACTGCCGGCGCACGGGAGCAGACCGCGGGCATCGAGCAGGTCAATACGGCAGTGGCCGAGATGGACACCATGACGCAGCAGAACGCCGCCATGGTCAATCAGAGCGCCAGCCTGGCAGCCACCATGCACGAGAATGCACGTCTGCTCGACGAGCTGATGTCCACTTTCGTTTTGGGCGATGCGCCTGCCAACAGCGTTTCGACGCCTAGGGCCCAACCGCAGCGCCCGCTTCCGGCAACCCCATCCGTCACGTCGCGACCGGTGGATCCGAAGCCACAGCCCCGGAAGCGTAAGAAGAAAGCCGAAGAGGAGTGGGAAACCTTCTAACGCCTGTCTCACGGCAGGTAGCCGCCCTTGGCTACGGCTACCTGCCGCTTGCGATCTGTGCCGTCTTCACCAGACGGCGTATCACCTGCATGTCGTGACGCAGCAGCAGCCGCTGGTCCTCTTCCAGCCGGGTCGCGTCGACCCAACCATCCGGCGCCCCACCCGCCTTCAGGCTCGCCAGCTGCGCTTGCAGCAACAGCTCCTGCAGGCGGTCCAACGCCGCTGTGCCCGCTCGGGCCTGCTGCGCCGTGAGCGCCCCTTTCAATACCAGAGCCGGCAGCCGCAGGCGCGTATCGGGCACGCTTACGCCATGGCGCAACGACAACAGGCGTACGGCATTGACCAGCGGCAACAGCCCCTGACGCTTGAGATTCAGGGCATTCTCGTGGGGAGCTCCGTCCCCGTCTCCCGCCAGCCGCCCGAAGCGGTCCAGCGCCACCGGCAGTTCATCGAGCAGATTCGCCATCTCGTCGAGGAACAGACCGGCCCCAGGCATGACGAGCCGAACATGCTCGGCCAGCGCCGAGGCCAAATCGGCATCGCCGCAGGCGGGATGAAAGTCGAGCAGGATGTTGCTCTGCTGTACGCGCTTGACCCGCCGGTCCTGGGTCCACAGGGTTAGCTGCTCACACCACTCGGAGAGGCGCTTGCGCCACATCGGCCAGCGTGCCATCACATGGCCGTTGCACAGCGGTATGCCCGCCTCGTCGAGGCGTGCGGTGAAACGTTCGCCCAGCGCCTGGAAGAAGCCGTCGATCTCGGTATGGCGGGAGTCGGGATAGTCGGCCACGATCATGGCGTTATCCTGATCGGGCCCCAGCAGACTTTCATGACGCCCGGCGGAACCCAGCGTCAGTACGCAGAACGCCACCGGTGGCTTGCCCCAGCCCTGCCCCTGCATCTCGTTGAGCGAGAGCAGAATGGCACGCCGGTAGAGCATTTCGTTGTGATCGCTGATCAACTGACTGATGCGCCAGGCCGGCAGGTCGAGACGCTCGAGCGCCTCGACCAGGCGCGGCTGCCAGGCGTGGGCGGCAGGAAGATCGGTGCTCGGCCCGAGCTCGTCCAGCGCTTCGCGCAGGGGCGCCAGCAAGGCTGCCGGCTGCGGTGGCGTATCGTCGGCGAAGAGCTCACGCCAGGGTGAGGCCCGGTGGAGTAGTTGCATACCGTCTCCCATCGCTAAGGAAACACTGAACAAAATGCCTGCGCGAGCGAATCACTGCGTTGCGCGGTGCTCGGAATCCTCACATATACCCCATATGCTCCGGTTCCTGTGCTCCGTGCGCCTTGCGACCCACAGGGATGTGGGAAGTGCGTTGGTTCGTCGGGAACGAACCTAGCCGCTTCATCTCGCTCGGCGATTTGTTCAGCGTTTCGCTAATATGCGTTAGGAGTAGTGTATCGACACGCACCAGGTCCGGCACTTGGGCCAAGGGATGAGGAAGCGGCGCGCATCCTCCGCTACGACCGGCGCTCAGCGCGGCTCGAACATGCCGTCGCCGACCTGATCGATGTAGCGCTGCGCCTTGCTCACCATCAGCTGGTCGCAGGCCTCGCGACCCGGTACCAGGTCGGAGCGCTCGAAGCGATGCTCAAGCAGCTCGCCGTCGGCACCGGGCTTGCGAATCCAGCCGCTGACGCGGTACTGGCCGCCCTGCTCGACCGGCTCCGAGACGATCTGGTAGCCGTTGTACTCCACTGGCTCAGCAGCCCTGGCCGTGCCCGACTTGGCCTCACCGCTGCCGAACAGCCCACCCAAGAGTTTCTTCAGCATTGTTATCACCCTCACGTACTTTTCAAACGAGAGCGCCGGCCATTGGCCGGCGCCGACATTCATCAGGGAACGTCTGATTTATGTCGCGAGCGAAGAGAGGTTGGCCGCCACCGGAGCACAGTACCGAGCGAAGCGACAAACAGCCATAGGCTGGCCCCGAAGGGCGAGAAGCCGAAGGCTGCGAGTCAACCGGAGCCTATGCGGTACTAGGTGAGGATTTCGAGCACCGCTGGCGGCCAAGATATCGAGCGCAGCAATAAATCAGCGTTTCCTTAGCTCTGTTGGCGGCCCTTACCGGCCGCAATGCGCAGACGCAGCGCGTTGAGCTTGATGAAGCCTTCGGCATCCTTCTGATTGTAGGCGCCGGCATCGTCCTCGAAGGTGGCGATGGACTCGTCGAACAGCGACTGTTCGGACTTGCGGCCGACCACGGTGGCGTTGCCCTTGTAGAGCTTCATGCGCACCACTCCGCAGACGTTCTTCTGGGTCTCGTCGATGGCGGCCTGAAGCATGCGGCGCTCCGGGCTCCACCAGTAGCCGTTGTAGATCACCTTGGCGTACTTGGGCATCAGCTCGTCCTTGAGGTGAGCTTCCTCGCGGTCGAGGGTGATCGATTCGATGGCGCGGTGGGCGCGCAGCATGATGGTGCCGCCCGGGGTTTCGTAGCAGCCACGGGACTTCATGCCGACGTAGCGGTTCTCGACGATGTCGAGACGGCCGATGCCGTTGTCGCCGCCCAGCTTGTTGAGCTTCTCGAGCACTTCGTGGGGCTTCATCGGCTTGCCGTCGATGGCGACGACGTCACCCTTGTCGTAGGTGAGCTCGACATACGTCGGCGAATCCGGCGCGGCCTCGGGCGACACGCTCCAGCGCCACATGTCCTCCTCGGCCTCGGCCCACGGATCCTCGAGGATGCCGCCCTCGTAGGAGATGTGCAGCAGGTTGGCGTCCATGGAGTACGGCGACTTCTTCTTGCTCTTGGAGAAGTCGACGGGAATGTCGTGCTGCTCGCAGTAGGCCATCAGCTTCTCGCGGGAAGTGAGGTCCCACTCGCGCCACGGCGCGATCACCTTGACGCCGGGCTTCAGCGCATAGGCGCCCATCTCGAAGCGCACCTGGTCGTTGCCCTTGCCGGTGGCGCCATGGGAGATGGCATCGGCACCGGTCTCGTTGGCGATCTCGATCAAGCGCTTGGCGATCAGCGGACGCGCAATGGAGGTGCCGAGCAGGTACTCGCCCTCGTAGATGGTGTTGGCACGGAACATCGGATAGACGTAGTCGCGCACGAACTCCTCGCGCAGGTCCTCGATGTAGATCTCCTTCACGCCCAGCGCCTGGGCCTTGGCACGCGCCGGCTCGACTTCCTCGCCCTGACCGATGTCGGCGGTAAAGGTCACGACTTCGCAGTTGTAGGTTTCCTGCAACCACTTGACGATGACGGACGTGTCCAGGCCGCCGGAATAGGCAAGCACGACCTTCTTGACATCGGACATTCGGGGGCTCCTCTCAGGTAAACGTCACAGAGCGAGCAGTATAGCGTGGCTGCCGGCCGGCGAATACCGGCGACAGGACGTATCGCAGCCAAGCTGATAGACTTTTCGTCCATAACGCGACGGACTGGTCACGGCGGACCAACACCGAGACGACACGACGACAGCGACAGGCAGCGAGAGGGAAGTGATGAGGAGAGGCGCATGAGCGAGGCGATCACCCGCGAGTTGATGGCCCAGCGGTTTCGCAGTTTCCTGCCGGTAGTGGTCGACCTGGAAACCGGCGGTTTCAACGCCGAACGCGACGCCATTCTCGAGATCGCCGCGGTGACGCTGACGATGGATCCGGAAGGCAACCTGATGCCCGACGCTACCTACGCCTACCATGTGCAGCCTTTCTCCGGTGCCAACGTGGAACAGTCGGCGCTCGATTTCACCGGCATCAAGCTCGACGACCCGCTGCGCCAGAAGATCGCACTTTCCGAGGCCGAGGCACTGGGCGAGATCTTTCGCCCGGTACGCAAGGCGATCAAGTCCCACGGCTGCACCCGCGCCGTGCTGGTGGGCCACAACGCCGCCTTCGACCACGGCTTCCTCAATGCCGCGGTCAACCGCTGCGGCATCAAGCGCAACCCCTTCCACCCTTTCTCCAGCTTCGACACCGCCAGTCTCTCGGGACTGGTCTACGGCCAGACGGTTCTGGCCCGAGCCTGTCGTGCGGCGGGCATCCCCTTCGACAACCAGGAAGCGCACTCGGCACGCTACGACACCGAGCGTACCGCCGAGCTGTTCTGCGCCATCGTCAACCGCTACAAGGACCTGGGCGGCTGGGCGCTGGCGCAGCGTGAGCAGGGTCTCGAGGAGCTCTGACGCCTGCTACAGGGCTCTCGGTGCTACAGGACTCTCAGTGACGGGGCTCCTGCTCCCAGCCGGCGGGCATGTCGAGGTCATCCTCACCATCCGCCGAGCCGCCCACGCCGGGCTTGTCGATGATCTGTATGGAGCTGGCTTGTAGCCCCTCGTCGCCTTCGTTGGGCTCGAAACGTACTCGGGTGCCCACGGTCAGCCGGTCGAAGTCGCCGTGCAGCACTGCATTGCGGTGAAAGTAATATTCCTGGCCGCTGATGCTCTTGAGAAAACCGTAGCCATCCTTCTCGAACATGCGTACTACCGTCGCCACCGGTGGCAGCGGCTCGTCGTTGTGCTGCTTGACCTTGCCGTCTCGCTTGGCGGTCTGCTTCTTGAGCTGCTTCTCCATCGCTTCGAAGGCGTTGCGAATGATAGGGCGAAGCTGGACCTGGGGGTCGGTCACCTTGTCGCTCTTCTCGGCCACGAGCTCGCCCTTGGCCGGCAAGACCACCTCGACAAGCGCCCGGTAGGGATTGCCGGTCTTGTGAGGATTCTGCGTCTGCTCGATGGTGACGCGACAAGAGACGATGTCCTTGCTGAAGTGTTCGAGCTTGGCCACGCGAGAGCGTACGTACTCATCGATCCACGCCGAGCGCGAGACATGCTGGTAAGTGATTTCCAAGGGTGTCTGCATGCTTCCTCCCTGCCATCTCAGGAGGCGGCGAACGCTGTTCCGGCCAACCGGCCTGCGTTCGTTGCCGCCCGATGCCTGAATCCATTTCGGGCCTTGCCCCGTTCAGCGTGGTAGTGGGGCCGAAGGATTTCAATCGACTCTGCTCTGGGTTTTGGTAACTCGAAGTAAGCGAACAAGCACCTGCCCAATAGCGACAAGGCCCACGAGCCGAAGCTCGTGGGCCTTGTCGTGCCCTGGAAAACGGGATCAGGCGTTGCCGCCTTCCTCGTTGGCGTTGGCCCGGGCCGCCGCGTCCTTGATCAGCTTTTCCAGCTCGCCACTTTGATACATCTCGGTGACGATATCGCAGCCGCCCACCAGTTCGCCCTCGACCCACAGTTGGGGGAAGGTCGGCCAGTTGGCATACTTGGGCAGCTCGGCGCGAATGTCGGGGTTGTCCAGCACGTTGACGAAGGCGAAGCGCTCGCCACAGGACATCAGAGCCTGCACGGTCTGGGCGGAAAAGCCGCACTGCGGCAGTTGGGGCGTGCCCTTCATGTAGATCAGGATGGGATTTTCGCTGATCTGGCGCTGAATGTTCTCGATGGTAGTGCTCATGTGCGCTCCCTATTGGAAGATATGGTGGCCGAGGATGCTGGGTGGGAAATACCCGAGTGCAGCACTCAACCTCTTGCTCATGGCTCCATTCTACTGACGACGGGCGAATTGCGCATCCCCCGCAGGCTGGATAGGATGGTGGTTTTTTCGCGCGGAGAGATCGCCATGGCGACACGCCATTTCCTGACCCTGTTGGACCTGAGTCCCGACGAGCTGCACTACCTGATCCAGCGCGCCATCACGATCAAGAATCGCCTGCGCGCACAAGGGCCTGTCTACGCGCCGTTCACCAATCGCACGCTGGCGATGATCTTCGAGAAGTCGTCGACGCGCACCCGGGTCTCGTTCGAAACCGCCATGGCGCACTTCGGTGGCCACGCGCTGTTCCTCTCGCCGCGCGACACTCAGCTCGGTCGCGGCGAGCCGATCGAGGACACGGCCAGGGTGCTCGCGGAGATGGTCGACATCGTCATGATTCGCACCTTCTCCCATGCCGGCCTCGAGACCTATGCCGCGGCAAGCTCGGTACCGGTGATCAATGCGCTCTCCGACGATTACCACCCCTGCCAGCTGCTGGCCGACGTGATGACCTGGACCGAACTGCGCGGCAGCGTGCGCGGCCGCACGGCGGTATGGATCGGCGACGGCAACAACATGTGCCACTCGTGGATCAATGCCGCGCGGCAGTTCGACTTCCAGCTGCGGATATGCTGCCCCGAGGGCTACGAGCCGCGCCAGGACATTCTCGCTGCCGCCGGCGACCGGGTCACTCTGTTGCGCGACCCTGCCGCAGCCGTGGCCGGTGCCGACCTGGTCACCACCGACGTGTGGGCCTCGATGGGCCAGGAAGAGGAACAGGCCAAGCGTGAAGCCGACTTCGCCGGCTTCCAGGTCAGCGAGGCGCTGCTCGACCAGGCCAAGCCGGATGTGCTCTTCCTGCACTGTCTGCCGGCCCATCGCGGTGAGGAGATCAGCGAGACGCTGCTCGACGATCCGCGCGCCGTGGTCTGGCAGGAAGCCGGCAACCGCCTGCATGCCCAGAAGGCACTGATCGAATTCCTGCTGCTGGGTCGGGTCGATCACTGAGGGGGCTCGATGCCCCCCTAGCTATCCCTCAGTTCCTGATGCAACAGCAGCTCGACGCGCCGGTTGGCGGCACGCCCCTGGATGGAGTCGTTGCTCTCCATAGGACGTGTGTCGGCATAGCCCACCGCTCTCAGCCGCTGGGTGGGCACCCCGAGCTCGGAGAGATAGCGCAGCACGGCGATCGCACGTGCTGAAGAGAGCTCCCAGTTGGAGGGAAACTGGGCGGTGGCGATGGGAATGTCGTCGGTATGTCCCTCGACCGAGATGTCCCCGTCGAATCTTTCCAGCGTTTCGCGCAAGCCGCTGAGGACCTCGCGCCCCTGTGCCGTCAGGGTGGCCTGGCCGCTGCTGAACAGCAGGTTGTCATCGATACGCAGGGTAATGCCGCGCTGCCCTTCGGCGACGCTGACGCCTTCGATGTTCAGGCTCGGCAAGCGTGGCTGCAATCCCTCATGCTGTGGCTTGAGCCCCGCTCCCGCCACCATGCGTGCCGCCGCCTCGGCCTGGGGCGTGATCGCCGTAGCCACCTCGCCGCCATGGCGACTGCCCTGCACGGCCAGGCCGTTCCCGGCCAGCGAGAGCAGCAGCACGAACAGCGTGATCAGCAGCGTCAATACGTCCAGGTAGCTGACCAGCCAGCTCTCTTCCTCCCCCTCGCCGGTGGGCGGGGGATGCAGCACGTTGCGGGTGCTACGATCGAGCATTCTGCACCTGATCGTCGATAACGTCGCGCTTGGCCACGCTGGGATCGCGGATCTCGTCGTGATAGTTGGCCACGAAGGAGTTGAGGGTCTCCTCGATGAACGACGGCAGACGCCGCTTAGTGATGAGCGAGATGCCCTCGAGCACCATGTTCATGGCGATCAGACGCTCTTCGGTGCGCCGCTCCAGCTTCACGGCGATCGGCTTGAACACCAGGTTGGCCAGCAGGATGCCGTAGAAGGTCGTCAGCAAGGCCACGGCCATACGCGGCCCGATCACGTGCAGGTCGCCGGACTCCATCACCTCGAGCATGTTGACCAGCCCCACCAGGGTGCCGATCATGCCGAATGCCGGCGCATAGGTTGCCATGGTGCGAAATATCTGCGCCTCGGCGTGCTCGCGGGCCTTGAGCCGGGCAATGCGCCAGCGCAGCAGATCGAAGATCTCTTCTTCCTTGGTGTTGGCAATGACCAGGTGAATGCCGGTGCGCAAGAAGGGATTGCGCGCCTTCTCCAGCGCTGCCTCGACGGCCCTGACGTCGCCCTTGAACCACAGCCGCGAAATGTCGACCAGTTCCTTGATGTCGTCCCTTATGTAGGTGTTCTCGCGCCGAAACACCAGCCCCACCAGGCGCACCACCCTGACGACCTCCTTGAGCGGGTAGCTGATGAAGGTGGCCGCCATGGTGCCCGCCAGCACGATGGCCAATCCCGGCAGGTTGAGAAAGCTCTGGGGCGATTCGGCAGTGAAGAACAAGACGCTGACGAGCAGCACGATGCTGGCAAACATGCCGATGATGGTCGAGGGATTCATTCAGGCTCCTGAGATGCGCAGGCATCGAGTCTAACGAAAAATATCGGCAGCGATAGCGAGCGCTTTAGTTCGATAACGGGATTGCCCATGAACAATTGATACAGATCAATTTTTCCTGAGCAGCTAAAGTTTTCCCCAGCACTGCCGATAGGATGGGCAGGTGGGCTTGACCGGTGACGGTTCGACGAGACGGTGAGTGCACTGCACTGCTCAAACACGCAGACGATACCGAACAGGCTCGGGAAGGAGTTGCCATGCATCGATGCGTTGAGAAGGAGGGACACTGCGAGCGCTGCGAAGGCGAGCTGCCCTTCGACTTCACCATGGCCTTCCAGCCGATCGTCGAGCTGACCTCGGCCAGGATCGTCACCTACGAGGCTCTGGTGAGGGGGCCCGCCGGTGAGTCTGCAGCCAGTATCCTGGCCAAGGTGACGCCCCGCCTGCTCTACCGCTTCGACCAGGCCTGCCGTATCCGCGCCATCGAGCTTGCCAGCCGGCTCGGCATGCGCGAGAGCCTGTCGATCAATTTTCTGCCTAATGCCGTTTACGAACCCCAGGCGTGCATTCAGGCAACGCTGGCCATTTCCCAGAAGGTTGGGTGGCCGACGGAGCGGTTGGTGTTCGAGGTAACCGAGAGCGAAAAGGTGCAGGATCAGGAGCACTTGCGCAACATCATCGAAGCCTATCGCAGCATGGGCTTCACCACTGCCCTGGATGACTTCGGCAACGGCTTTGCCAATCTCGATCTGTTGACGGTACTGCACCCGGACCGGCTCAAGATAGACCGCGCCCTGGTGATGGGTTGTGATAGCGACGTTCGCCGACAGGCGATACTCAGAGCCCTCGTCGGCCTCGCCGGAGAGCTCGGTATCGACCTGATTGCCGAGGGCGTGGAAACCCGTGACGAGGCGCTGTGGCTCGGTCGCAACGGCATCCCGAAGCAGCAGGGATTCTTCCATGCCCGCCCCGCCCTCGAGAGTCTCGCGCCGGACCTCACGCCCAGCCTCGCGGCGCTGCGCCAGGCATTGTAGAAGCTGCAATCGCAATAAAAGCGGTGCCGGAGCCGCCGTCATATCTGGAAACATGAGAACATACCTGGGTGTTGCAACAC
The DNA here is from genome assembly GCF_900108215.1 of Billgrantia desiderata. NCBI lineage: Bacteria > Pseudomonadati > Pseudomonadota > Gammaproteobacteria > Oceanospirillales > Halomonadaceae > Billgrantia > Billgrantia desiderata. The sequence continues at coordinate 58,048 of NZ_FNVC01000020.1, forward strand.
TCAGCAGGGAGCCAAGCCACATGCCCGAGCAAAGGGGTACAGAGCCTTTCACCATCGCTCTCCATCCGATTCACGATGCCAGCCACCATCATGTGGCGGATCGCCTCGTCTACACCCGGCGCAGCGACGCCGAGGATGAAGTCGAGGATCTCATGTCCGCTACCGCCCGGGCTCTGGCCAGCGCCGTCTACGAGCTTGGCGATGCCGGACTGTTGGGCGACAGGACGCTGTTCGTCGACCTACCCCTGGAATGGCTCGATCGCCCCGAACTGCTGCCCACCCCGGCACCGCGGCTGGCGCTTGGCGTTGCCGAGGCCCGTACGCTGGATAACGAGCTGCTCGGGCGTCTGGACGACATTCGCGAGCGAGGCTACCGGGTCATCGTGCCTTCTCGGTTGTTCAAGCAGGATCCCGAGGTGCTGCTCGGCCACTGTGACATCATACAGCTGACCTCACCCAACGAACTGGATGAAAAGACGCTGGAAAAGCTCCCGGCTCGCAATATCAAGCTGCTGGTCGAAAATCTCGACAGCCGCGCAGCCCTGGAGCGGTACCAGATGATGGGCTGCGATTACTACGACGGCGACTATCTGGCACGCCCCAGCTTCATTGCCTCGCCGTCCCGAGGACGCCACGGCAACCGTGCCGCCCAGATTCGCCTGATTCGCGCGCTCTACGAGGAAGACAGCAGTGACCTCAACCGACTGCACGAGCTGGTGGTGCAGGTGCCCCATCTGCATGTGGCGATTCTGCGCCGCGCCAACTCCTCCTATTTCAACCGTGGCGGCAAGGCGGTCGATCTGCATCGCGCGGTACAAATCCTGGGGTTGATCGAACTGCGCCGGCTGATTCTGACCCTGACCCTGGCAAGCCTGCAGCCCTCGTCCCGCATCGTGCTGCGCATGGCACTGATCCGCGCCTTCATGTGTCGCTATCTGGCGGCCCCCTTCCCCGCTCTCGATCCCGAGGATGCCTTCACCACCGGACTGTTCTCGATGATGGATGCCCTGCTCGAAGAGGATCGCAACACCTTGCTCGACCACCTGCCTCTAGGTGAATCGATCATCAATGCATTGAAGTATCGCAGCGGACCTCTCGGCGCCGTGCTGGTGCTGTGCGAGAACCACGAACGCCAGGTCGAGGAAGCCCTCGAAGAAGTGCCCGCCGACCAGTTGCACGGGTGCTACATGAATGCCCTGACCAGCACCAAGGCGCTGATGGACAACCTCTAGGCTTGCGAGAGATGCCTGCCTGCGCCGTTGGCTTTGGGAAAACCTTTGGAAAAACCTAGGCGTCGCTGTCCGCCAAGCGTGCCCGCAACCGGCTTACCGCCTGGCTGTGCAGCTGGCACACTCGCGACTCGGTGACACCGAGCACGGCGCCGATTTCCTTCAGGTTGAGCTCTTCCTGGTAATAGAGTGCCATCAGCAGCTTTTCACGCTCGGGCAGTGCCTCGATGCCATCCACCAGTTGTTGGCGCCGCTCCTCGTCGATGAGTATGTGGTAAGGCGTGTCGAGCGAGGCGTCCTCGATGCCGGGCTCGGCGCCTTCCGAGACGAGCACCTCGAAGGGCAGCAGGTGGCCACTGTTGGTATCGCTGAGCAGCTGGCGATACTCCTCGAGCTCCATGTCGAGCTCGGCGGCTATTTCAAGCTCTTCTGCCGGCCTGCCGAGCTTTTGCTCCAGACTGCGCACGGCCTCGTCGACCGCCCGGGCGTTACGCCTCACGCTGCGAGGAAGCCAGTCGCGGCTACGCAGCTCGTCCAGCATGGCGCCACGGATACGCTGGCTGGCAAAGGTAGCGAAACTCGCACCCTGAGTGGCGTCGAAGCGGCCCATCGCTTCGAGCAGCCCTACGGTGCCGGCCTGGATCAGATCATCGAGTTCTATACTTGCCGGCAGTCGAACCTGCATGGACAGCGCCTGGCGCCTCACCAGCGGCAGGTACTCCTCCAGCAGGTCTGCCTGTTCGATCTTGCCTCGTGCTGTGTACATGCTCTTGCTCTCGCGGCTGACGGTTCCCTCGAGCGATGCCGATCGGCGCTCGACGGGTCAGAATCACTGCAGGAGGTCGTGATTCACGATCACCTGCAGCCCCTGCAGAGTTACGGCACGCTGCCCTCGCTCCTGCAGTGAAAACTGAAAGTTGAGTGGTGTATCGGCCGGCACCCCGGCCAGGGCCTCGGTCTGCCCTCGCGGCCCGGGCAGGCGAATGCAGTCCCCCGGGTGGCAGAGCCAGGCATTCACCTCCCTGCCGGCGGGCGACTCAAACTGCCAGACCACGCGGCCCATCACCTGCCCACGTGCCAGTTCGGGAGATGGCGGCAACAAGGCAGCGGACATGGCGGGTCGCTCGGCCATGACGACCTGCACCGCAGGAGCCGTGGCCACCCAACTGCCGGCCGCCTGAGCCAGGCCCGCCCACAGCCCGCCAAGAGTCAGAAAACAGAGTTGCCGCAGGCTGAACGGTTTCATCTCGCCAATACCAACAGTTCGATATCGAAATACGCTTGCGCAACGTACTGGAGATTGCTCAGCAGCCCCTGCCGCCCCACGCCCGGCGGATGCACGGCAATCAAGCGTCGCGGCCCACCCTGCTCGGCGATCTGCTTGAGCATGCGATAGCCGCGGCGGAACGCCTCCAGGTCGTCGTCTATCCACAGTGCCCATTGAGATTGCTGTGCTGCCAGCAGCGACAGGTGCGGGCTGGCAATCGGTAGCGCCACGATACGCCAGGTACCGGGATCGCCCACCCAGCTCCGTCCCTCCTGGGCCCAGCTCTCGAGCAATTCGCTGACCCGTGCGGTGTGTCGCTCGGCAGTGCCCGGCAACCCCAGCACCATCAGCGTCCGCTCCCGCGCACTGCCCGCTGACCGCGGCGGCACAGGCGCTGCCTTGGCAGCGGCAGGCTGGGCGCTGGCCCGCTTGGGCCGGGTATTCTCCGACTTGTTTCCCGTGGCCAGCTCGACCAGCATCTCGGCCACGTGTGTCGGGCACTCATCCTGCGTCGTTCCATTTGCCCATTGGCGCAAGCCTGCGGCCTGGTCCCATCCCATCTAGCCTGTCTCCCGTTCACCGAGGCCAAGGTGGCGAATGGCATCGCGCACCAGGAAAAGTTGTAGCAGAGACTCGAGCAGCGCCACGTCTCGGCGTCGGCGACGCCCACCGCCAAGACCCAGCAGCTCGGCTCTGAGATCCATGGCGGCTTCGTCTTCGGCAAGGTCGAGGTGGGCTGCCACCGTGGCCAGACCGCTGGCCATAAGCAGGCGAACATCGGCACGCAGGTCGCCAGCCTCGGTCGGCTCGAGACGCTGCCAGGCGCGGCGTGCGAGTTGCGGCAGCACATCGGCTTGCAGCAGCGCAAGCAGCAGCGGTTCGGGGTCGCGGCTCAGCCCGGCGGGTACGATCCAATAGCGTCTGGCCAGAGCCTTTCCGCTCTCTGCATCGCGAATCTCACCAAACCAAGCCTGCGCGTCGAAGCCCGACCGCTCGCGACGGCCGCCCTTGAAATTCACCTCTACCGGCAGCGTGGCGAGCATGAGGCGTGCAGGCGCGCCGCGGAAACGGCAGCGAACCTGACCGGCGGCCTCGGCCATCGGCTCCAGCGCAGCCAAGCTGTAACGCTCGCTCACATGCGCGACCCGCAAGCTGCCCCGAACCTGGCTGCACCAGGACAGGCCCTGACGCTCCAGCCAGTCGCCGGCCTCGGCATCGGGTAGCCCATTCATCAGATGCACACCGGCAACGTGGTGCTGCAACGCGCCTTCGAGACGGGCCTGTTGGCCCGCCACCTGGCGATGCTGCAACAGCGGCAGCGCCAGCCAGGTTCCTTGTGCATTCAGTGCCACGTCGGGCATCGCCCAGTGCTCGCCAGGAACGCGTCGCCGCTCGCTCCACAGCATGCCGTGAGCCTGGCCGGCTCGGGGATGATCTGCCAGTAGCGCATCGAGACGCTGCTGCTGCACGGAAGCCGGCAGACCCAGCAGATTCCATACGGCTTCCAGCCCGTCGAAGGCCGGTAAGCGCTGGCGCAACGCCTGCAGCACCGTTGCCAGGCGGCGCCCCTGCCCCAGCAGATTGCCGGCACCGCGCGAGGAGATGTCTGCGGCCGTCGGCGAGGTGGTGGAACGAGCCAGGGGCACACGATTGGCCAGACACTGCTCGATGAGCGAGACGGGCTCGGCCAGGGCCATGTCCTCCGGCACCCGCTGGCCGTGAGAGACGAACAGCAGTCGCAGCCCGTGGCGCATGACGATGTCCAGTACCGGGGCCAGTCTGCCCGCCTCGTCCAGCTTGGTGATGATGCAGTCATTGAGCTCGCCACCGGCCGCCTGGGCCGCCTGACGATAGCGCACCACCACCTCCTCCAGGGTCTCCGGCTGACTGGCAGAATTGAGCAGCAGCACCAGCCGCACCGAGGTGTTGCCGCCGCGCAGGTGACCGATCTGTTCGATCACGCGCTGATCGCGCTGGCTCATACCCACCGTATCGATGATGACGCAGGACTTGCCCTTCATCCGCTCGAGCAGATCCGACACCGGCTGGTCGGCGTTGAGGGCGTACATGGGAACGTCGAGCAGCCGCGAATAGATACGCAACTGCTCATGGGCACCGATGCGGAAGCTATCGGTGGTCACCAGAGCCACCGGCCGGGTGCCGTGGCGCATGACGTAGCGTGCCGTCAGCTTGGCCGTAGTGGTGGTCTTGCCTACGCCGGTAGGACCGATCAGCGCCACGATACCGGCACGGTCCATGAAGGCGGCTTCGTCGTCCAGGCCTTCGAGTCGCTTGGACAGCTGACGTAAGAGCCAAGCCATGGCACGCTCGTCCAGCGCTTCGACACCAGCCAGCTCTTCCGGCAACGACGCGACGACCTCTTCGGCCAGCGCCGGGCTGAAACCCGCTTCGAGCATTGCCCGCACGAACTGCTCGCCGGCCGCGCCGCCCGCCTCCGGTCGGCTTCTCTCGCGCGCCAGCAGAGCGCGCATGTCACGCATCTCCTCGAGCAACCTGGCACTCATGGTCTCGAAGGCCTGTACCTGAGCCTGGGCCGGGTCTGCACCGGTCGGCATCGCTTGGCCAGCGGGGGCCGCGGGCTCGGGCTGCTTTTGACGAATCGCCTCACTGGGCGTCGGCGTAGCCGACTCGGCCATCGCCAGAATCTCGACCCCCTGTTCGGTATGTCGATTGGCCAGAATCAGCGCTTCGTCACCAAGTGCGGCACGCACCTGGCGCATGGCTTCGCGACTGTTGGCTCCCAGGAACCGCATCACACTCATCGCTTATCGACCTCCCACCAGCGTCGTGACGCGCAGTGTCCGATCATCGGGTATCTCCGCCTGTGACATGACCACCAGGTGGCGCATGCGCCGACGCAGGAACCTGGCCAGCAACGGTCTCAGGCTGTGCTGAACCACCAGTACCGGCGGCTCCCCGCTGGCCTCATGCCGCTCGACGGCTTGTTCGGCCTGGCTCATCAGCGTCGCTGCAAGCCCAGGCTCGAGCGCTCCGTTGCCGTTCATCGCCTGCATCAGCACCTGCTCGAGCTGGGCATCCAGACCCATTACGTTCAGCGTATCGCGGCCTGGATACCACTGCTGAGTAATTGCCCGCCCGAGGGCAATGCGTACCAGCGCCGTCAGCTCGCTGGTGTCTTGCTGATGCGGGGCGTACTCGGCCAACGTATCCAGTATGGTACGCATGTCGCGAATGGAGACATCCTCTTCCAGCAGATTCTGCAGGATACGTTGCAGCGCCGTCAGGTTGACGGCCTTGGGCACGACATCCTCGACCAGAGACTTCTGCTCCTCGCCCAGCTTGTCGAGCAGCTTCTGCACCTCCTGGCGGCCGAGCATCTCGGGCGCATGACGGTGCAGCAAGTGGTTGAGATGGGTAGCGATCACCGTGCCGGCATCGACCACGGTATAGCCATACACCTGGGCATGCTCGCGCTGACCCGCGTCGATCCAGATCGCCGGCAGGCCGAAGGCTGGGTCGGAAGTTGCCCTGCCCTGCAGCTGGCCGGTGACCTGACCGGGGTCGATGGCGAGCCACTGCCCCGGGAAGGCTTCGGCGCGGCCGATCTCGGCTCCCTTCAGGGTGATCACGTAAGTGTTGGCACCCAGCTCCAGGTTGTCGCGTATGTGCACCACGGCGGGCAGGAACCCGACCTCCTGGGCGAATTTCTTGCGCACGCTCTTGATGCGGCCCAGCAGCTCGCCGTCCTGACGCTGATCCACCAGCGGAATCAGGCGATGACCGACCTCCAGCCCCAGGGTGTCGACCAGTTGCACGTCGTCCCAACTGGCCTCGGGTGCCTCGGGCGGGGGTGGTGGCTCGGTATTGAGTTCTTGCTCCACCAGTTGCTGCTCCTTCTGGCGCGTCAGCATCCAGGCCAGGCCGGCCAGCAGGCCGGTGAAGATCAGGAACACTAGGTTGGGCATGCCGGGCACCAGGCCAAGCAGACCCATGACCAGCGCCGCCAGCACCATGACCTGGGGGTTGACGAACAGCTGGCTGATCATCTGCTGGCCGACGTCCTGTTCGGTGTTCACGCGAGACACGGTCACACCGGCAGCGGTGGAAATGATCAGGGCGGGAATCTGGGCCACCAGGCCGTCGCCGATAGTCATCAGGGTGTAGGTCTTGGCGGCATCGCCGAAACCCATGCCGTGCTGCAGCATGCCGATCAGCAGCCCGCCGATGATGTTGACCACCATGATCACCAGGCCAGCCATGGCGTCGCCACGCACGAACTTGCTGGCACCGTCCATTGAGCCGTAGAAATCGGCCTCCTGGGCCACTTCGGCACGCCGTTTGCGTGCGTCTTCTTCGCCGATCAGGCCTGCGTTGAGGTCGGCGTCGATGGCCATCTGTTTGCCGGGCATGGCATCGAGCATGAAACGCGCGCCGACCTCGGCGATACGCCCCGCGCCCTTGGTGATGACCATGAAGTTGATGATGACGAGAATCAGGAACACCACCAGGCCCACGGCGAAGTTGCCGCCGATGAGAAACTGCCCGAAGGCCTCGATCACCTTGCCCGCGGAATCACCGCCCTGGTGGCCTTCCATCAGGATGACCCGGGTCGAAGCCACGTTGAGTGACAGCCGCAGCAGCGTGGTGAACAGCAGTACCGCCGGGAAAGCGGCAAAATCGAGCGGCTTCTGGGTGAACATGCTGACCAGCAGCACCATCACCGCCAGCGCAATATTGAAGGTGAACAGCAGGTCGAGCGCGAAGGGTGGCAACGGCACGATCATCATGCCGAGGATCATGATGATCAGGATCGGACCGGCCAGCAGCTTCATGCGCACGTCGCCCAGCCAGTCACGACGCCCGATAATATGGCTCAGGGATTTCATCGACGCGCTCCATCGGACACGGACGGTCCCTGGTCAGTTATGCCATCGGCCGCGTCGGTAGCCGGCACAGCCAGGCTCTCCGGAATGGGCAAGTCTTCGGGTGTAGGCGGCACCTCTCCCCCCTCTTGGGTAACGTGCTTGAGACGGAAGGCCCAGGCCAGCACTTCCGCCACGGCGGTATACAGATCCAGCGGAATCTCGCGGTCCAGATCGACGTGATGATACAGCGCCCGCGCCAGCGGTGGTGCCTGCAGCAGCGGAACGCCGGCTTCCGCGCCCAGCTCACGAATACGTGCCGCCACCATGTCGGCGCCCTTGGCCACCACGCGGGGAGCCCCCATGCGCGTCTCGTCATACTGCAACGCCACGGCATAATGGGTAGGGTTGGTGATGATCACGTCGGCCTCCGGTACCTTGCTCATCATGCGGCTACGCGCCATCGCCTGCTGCTGGGAGCGAATCCGCGCCTTGACGTGCGGGTCGCCCTCCGACTCCTTGTGCTCGCGCTTGACCTCTTCCTTGGACATACGCAGCTTCTTGGCGTGACTCCACAGCTGGTAGGGCACGTCGATCAGAATCACCACCAGCAGGGTCAGCACCATCAGTCCGCAGGCCTGGGCAGCCATCATCAACGCTCGGGCCAATGCCTGGGTGGTTGGCTGGTCCATCAACGACAGGTATTCGCCGCGGTTGAAGTAGAGGTAGGCCATGCCTACCCCGCCTATCAGCGTCGACTTGGCCACCGCCTTGAACAGCTCGACCAGCGCCTGGGTGCCGAACATGCGCTTCAGACCCTTGAAGGGGTTGAGCTTCGACATCTGCGGCTTGAGCGACTTGGCCGAAATCAGCCAGCCGCCCAGCAGCGCCGGCGCGACCAGGGCCACCACCGTCAACAACAGGAACAGCGGCAGCATGGTCAGCAGAGTGCGAGTCCCCAGGTCGAGCACGTTGCTCAGCATGGGGCCGGTCTCGAAGGCCTGACGCCGCTCGAACAGAAAGGCCTGCTCCATGACCAACCCGAGCTGATCGTAGAGCAGCGCCCCCATCGACCACATGCCCACCACACCACCCAATAGCAGCATGAAGGTGGTCAGCTCTCGAGAGCGGGCGACCTGACCTTCCTCGCGCGCCTTCTCTAGGCGTCGAGGCGTGGCCTCTTCGGTCTTTTCCTGATCGCTGCTCTGGTCGGCCATGGCTCCCGCACACTTTTCCGCACGGTGGCCATTGTGGCGTCAACGGGGGGATGACGATACGCCAAAAAGCGCCGATGATCGTGGCCTTATCGGCCACGACCCTCAGCGCAGGGAAAGGTATCGAGGTTCAAACGTAAATGCGAAGGGACAGAAAGACGCCTTGCTACATTCAGAAACCCAACTGGTCGAGCAGATCGTCCACCTGATCCTGATTGGTGACCACATCGGCGCCGGGCTTGATCTGCGGGCCATTCTTGAGCCCCTCCTCCCGCCGCCGCGCGTCGTTCTCCCACTGGTCGTTGGCCTTGCGCTGCATGCTCTCGCGCGCCATCTCCTCGGGTACGTTGTCGATCAGCACCTGAACAAGCTGGTGTTCGATCTCACGGATCACGTCCATCATCTTCTTGATCACCTGGCCGGTCAGGTCCTGGAAGTCCTGGGCCATCATGATCTCGAGCAGCTCTTTTTGGGTGGCCTGGGTCTTGTCGGGAACCTCGGCCAGATAGGAGCGCGTCTCCTTGACCAGCTCGCGCGCTTCGTCGAGCTCTTTGGGCTCGGCGAACCACTCGGTCCAGCGCTTGTCCAGCGACTCGGCGCCGCTGCTGATCGAGTCCTGCAGCGGCTGGGCACGATCGATGGCGTTCAAAGCGCGCTCGGCTGCCTGCTCGGTCATGGTAGCAACGTAATTGAGCCGGTCCCTCGCATCGGGGATGGCTTCCGCCGCCTTTTCGATCTCCTTGTCCAGACCCAGTTCGCGCATGCTTTCCCGCAGCATGCGAGTCAGCTGGCCGATGCGCTGGACCAGGTCTTCACCGGCAGCACCGGTCGACTCGTTTGCGCTCATCTTGTTGCCTCCTTCGCAAGCAGGACTGGCCAGCCGGCGTCACTTGCCCAGTTTTTCGAAAATCTTGTTGAGTTTCTCTTCCAGCGTGGCGGCGGTGAAAGGCTTCACCACGTAGCCGCTGGCCCCTGCCTGAGCAGCCGCGATGATGTTCTCCTTCTTGGCCTCGGCCGTGACCATCAGCACGGGAAGATCCTTGAGCGCGGCATCGGCGCGAATCTGCTTGAGCATCTCCAGGCCGTCGAGATTGGGCATGTTCCAGTCGGACACCACGAACTCGAACGAACCGGAGCGCAGCTTGCCGAGCGCCTCCTGGCCATCTTCAGCCTCTTCGACATTGGTGTAGCCAAGCTCCTTGAGCAGGCTTCGAACGATCCGACGCATGGTCGGAAAGTCGTCTACCACCAGAAAGCTCATGTTCTTGTCAGCCATCGGGATTCCTCTCTTCTATCCTGGCAATGATCCATGACCGACGGCCACCGAAGTGCCGTCGGGATTCGTTTGTGCTATTCAGAACTCTTCCCAGTCGCCTTCGGCCACCGTCTCTTTGCGGCGCTTGCGGCTGGGCTTGGGATCGATCTCAGCGAGCTTGCGCGGCGCCGTGCGCGACGAGGCGCCCAATTCGGCCAGGGCAGGCACGTCAGCGCGCTTCGCCGCAGGCTCGCTGCCGACATGTGTGCTGGCCTCGGGCTTCACGTCGCCGGACAGACGGAACACGGCCACGGCCTGTTCCAGGCGATTCGCCTGCTCCTCCAGCGAGGCGGCGGCTGCCGTCGCCTGCTGCACCAGCGAGGCGTTCTGTTGGGTCACCTGGTCCATCTGACCCACCGCCTGGCTCACCTGCTCGATACCGTCGCTCTGCTCCTGGGAGGCGGCAGAGATCTCATCCATGATGTCGGTGACCCGACGCACGGCCTTGACCACCTCATCCATGGTTTCACCGGCCTGCTCAGCCAGCAGCGACCCCTCCTTGACCTGAGCCACCGAACCATCGATGAGCTCCTTGATCTCCTTGGCCGCCGTGGCGCTGCGGCTGGCCAGATTACGCACCTCACCGGCCACCACGGCAAAACCGCGCCCCTGCTCACCGGCACGCGCCGCCTCCACCGAGGCGTTCAGCGCCAGAATGTTGGTCTGAAAGGCGATGGAGTCGATGACACTGGTGATATCGCTGATCTTCTGCGAGCTGGATGAGATACCGCCCATGGTCTTGACCACGCGATCCACCACTTCGCCACCCCGCTCCGCCGTAGTCGAGGCATCCAGTGCCAGACCGCTGGCCTGGCGCGCATTGTCGGCGTTCTGGCGCACCGTGGCGGTGAGCTCTTCCATGCTGGAAGCCGTCTCCTCCAGCGAAGCCGCCTGTTGCTCGGTGCGTGAAGAGAGGTCGGCATTGCCGTTGGCAATTTCGCGCGTGCCGATATGGATCGAGCTGCTGCCGTCACGTACCTGGCCGACGATGCGTGTCAGGCTCTGCTGCATGTTGCGCATGGCGTTGAAGAGCTTGCCGATCTCATTGCGGCTGCCCTCGGGTATTCTGGCCGTCAAATCGGCCTTGGCGATGGCCTGCAGATGCTTGACCGCCGAGTTGAGCGGGCGGATCACCGTACTGCGAAGTCCCACATAGACCAGCACGAGTACCACCAGCGCCAGCAACAGCGCGGCCAGTGTAATGAAAACGAAGCGCTCCGATTGAACGCGGTAGTCTTCGGTCATGGCCTGGCCGCTGCTGAAGCCGTATGCAACGAACTCGGTCATGTTCTCAGCCAGCGCGGCACTCGGCTCGATCAGTTGATCGCGCAGGTTGGAGAAGCCCGGGGTATTGAGTTCGTCGAGTGCTTGATGCTGCTCACGGACGAGGCCCAGCACCGTATTGAAGTTCTGCTCGAGCTGTTGCGCCAGCTCCTGAGCCTGGACCGACTTCGGCGCGGCCGAGAAGTTGTTCAGCCTTACCTCCGCGCGGTCCATGCGGTTGGCGGCGATATCGAGCTGCTGATTGGCATCTCCCATGCGACCCAGCATGATCTGATTGGAAGCGATCTCCAGGCTCACCCGCGCCACGTTGAGCAGCGCATCGGCGCGGTTGATCTCGCTGAGCTGCTGCACGTTGATACTGTCGAGATCGGCCATGATCCGGTTCGCCTGGCGATCCGACATAATCGAGAGTAGCGACACCACGCCGATCAGCGCGGCAAAACAGACCAGCACGGCAAGCATGGAAGCATGAATGCTGATGTTACGTAAAAAGCGGCTCATTTGATTTTCCCCTGTAAGAACGAAACAGCTGTTTGTTATTGTTTTTTACGAATGCGAGAAGTCAGACACGTTGGGCGCGACCGGAAGCCGCCACCAGCGCCATCAGGCGTTCAGGTATATCGTCGAGACCGACCACCTCCACGGCCCCACCCAGCGCGATGGCTTCTCGCGGCATGCCGAAGACCACGCAGCTGGCCTCGTCCTGCGCGAGGGTGGCCGAGCCCGCCTGCCGCATCTCCAGCAGGCCGGCGGCACCATCCTTGCCCATGCCGGTGAGGATCACGCCGATGGCGTTGCGCCCGGCCTGAGTGGCGGCGGAATGGAACAGCACGTCCACCGACGGTCGGTGGCGATTGACCGGCGGACCGTCGTCGAGTCTGGCGACGTAGTTCGCCCCGCTCCGCGCCAGCTTGAGATGCGCATCTCCCGGAGCGATATAGGCATGCCCAGGCAGCACACGCTCACCGTCGCTGGCTTCCTTCACGGTAATGCTGCACAGGCGGTTGAGCCGCTCGGCGAAAGAGCGGGTGAAGCCACCGGGCATGTGTTGAGTGATCAGAATGGCCGGGCTGTTGGCCGGCAGCGGCTCGAGCACGGCACGAATCGCCTCCGTGCCGCCGGTGGAGGCGCCGATGATGATCAGTTTCTCACTCGATACCAGGGGCGCCTTGAGTGCTGCACGCGGTGCAGCCTGAGCCTGGCGCGCCTGACGCGGTCGCGACTTGGCGGCAGCTCGAATCTTCTCGGCGATGTCGTTGGCGTATTCCAGCATGCCGCTGCGAATGCCTAGCGACGGCTTGGCAACGAAATCGAGCGCTCCCAGCTCCAGGGCACGCAGTGTGATTTCCGAACCGGCCTGGGTCAGGGAAGAGACCATCAGTACCGGCATCGGGCGCAGACGCATGAGACGCTCGAGAAAATCCAGGCCGTCCATGCGCGGCATCTCGACGTCGAGCGTCAGGACATCGGGGTTGTGCTGCTTGATGAGATCGCGCGCGACCAGTGGATCCGGCGCCACGGCCACCACTTCCATGTCCGGCTGCGAGTTGATGATCTCGCTGAGCAGATCACGAATCAGCGCCGAATCATCAACACACAACACCTTGATCCTGTTCGATCCCAAGGCCAATCTCCTGTCACGTAGGGGAGTCTTTGCGACCCGCAGCAAAGGGCATGCCTCATTGATCGGCACGGCAACCAAAAACTTTAGGTTTTATCCGAAAACTGACCGAGTACGGACACTTGCTAGGCCAGGGTGTAAACGGTTTGCCCACGCAGGCGAAACACCTTGCTGATGTACGAGAAGTTTTCGGAGTGGCCGGCAAACAGCAGGCCATCGGGCTTGAGCAAGGGAGCGAAGCGCTCAAGGATGCGTGCCTGGGTCTGCTTGTCGAAGTAGATCATCACGTTACGACAGAAGATGGCGTCGAAAGGCCCCTTGATCGGCCATTGAGGAGCCAGCAGGTTCATATGCAGGAACTCCACCATGGACGTGATTTCCGGGCGCACCCTGGCCAGCCCTTCATGCTGCCCTCGCCCTTTCTGGAAAAAGCGCCTGACTCGCTCCTCATCGAGCTTGCGCACCTGCTCGATGGGGTAGACCCCGGCCCGGGCATGGGTCAGAGCCTCGGTATCGATGTCGGTCGCCACCACACGCGCTTCGCTGGCTCTTGCCCCCAGGCTCTCGTGCAACGTCATGGCGATGGAGTAGGGCTCCTCACCGGTGGAGGCGGCCGCGCTCCAGATACGCACCGGCCCCTTGGCCTTGCCGACCTGCTCGGCCAGCAACGGGAAATGGTGCATTTCGCGAAAGAAGGCTGTCAGGTTGGTGGTCAAGGCATTGGTGAAGGCCTCCCACTCCCGCGCATCTGGCTGGCGTGCCAGCTTTTCCAGATAGTCGCTGAAGCGGGTCAGGCCATGATGGCGCAAGCGCTTGGCCAGACGACTGTAGACCATTTCACGCTTGTGCTCCGCCAGCACGATGCCGGCCCGCTGATAGATCAACTGGCGAATCTTGGCGAAGTCCTCATCGGTCAGCACCAGGTCACGCTCCAGGTGACCCAGCCCTGACCATTGCCCCGGTTCGTTACCGGGCGCCCGAAACTGTGTCAAAACGTTTCCCACTCCTCATCGGCGGCCGCTTTGCTCGGCTTGACGACGGCCTGCTTCCTGGGAAGCGGGTCGTGCGACAAAGCGGGGGCGGCACTCGTTCGTTCGGTCCGTGTATCGAAAGAATGTTTCTGCTGTGGGTTCGGCACCTGCTCAGGGCCGGCTCCGCGCAAGCGGAACACGCGGATGGCACGGGCCAGCAGTTCGGCCTGGTGCTGCAGGTCGCTGGCGGCCCGCGCACTCTGCTGCACGCGCTCGGCGTTCTGCTGCGTGACCTGATCCATCTCGGTGATGGCCTGATTGATCTGGCCGATACCGCTGCTCTGCTCTTCCGAGGCGGCGGTGATCTCACCCATGATGTCGTTGACCCGCTGCGAGGCCGCCACCACTTCGGCCATCGCCTGCTCGGCCCGCTGCACCTGGCTGGCACCTTCGTGAATCTCGCTGGCCGAACCGTCGATCAATTGGCGAATCTCCTTGGCGGCCTCCGCGCTGCGACCGGCCAGGTTGCGCACCTCCCCGGCCACCACCGCGAAACCACGCCCCTGCTCGCCCGCCCGCGCCGCTTCCACCGAGGCGTTCAGCGCCAGGATGTTGGTCTGAAAGGCGATGGAGTCGATCACGTTGATGATGTCCTTCATCTTCTCCGCACCAGCCGTGATGCGCCCCATGGTCTGTACCACGCCGTGCATCAGCTCGCCGGTGTCGCGCACGCGGCTGGCATTGTCCAGCGCCAGCCCGCTGGCCTGACGGGCGTTGTCGGTATTCTGCTGCACCGTGGTGGTCATCTCCTCCATACTGGAGGCGGTCTGCTGCAGCGAGGCGGCCTGCTGTTCGGTGCGTGCGGAAAGGTCCTCGTTGCCCTGAGCGATGGAGCGCGATGCCGGCGTCACCACGTCTATGCCCTGCTGCACGCTGGCGGTGGTGCTGTAGAGGCTCTTGCGCATGGTATTGAGCGCCCCCAGCAGCACGCCGATCTCATCGCGGGTCCGGTCCGGTGAGCGCACCGCCAGATTGCCCGAGGCTACCTGCAGGGTGAAATCGACGGCCCGGTTAACCGGTCGCGTAATCGCACGCAGGGTCCAGATGCCCAGCAGAACCAGGAACAGAATCCCCACCGACAGCGCTGCGATCTGGCCGGTCAGCATCATCTGCTGACCGCGCTCGGCTTCGGCAGCCAATCGATCGGCATAGTCGAGCTTGCCTGCTACCAGGGTATTGATGCTGCTGCCCATGGCGTCGACTTCCGGGCGCAGCACGTCATTGTAGGCTTCATAGGCGGCAAAGCCGCTGCCGTCGATCAGTGCCTTCAGGGTCGGACGGATACCGTCGTCGATGGCGATATCGAGCTGCGCATTCAGTGCCGCCACTTCGCCGAGGGTCGTATCCTCTCCTTCGAGGAAGCTCGCCCAGGCGGCCTGGATTCGCTCGACGACGCCTTCCGCCTCGCCCGCCAACTCTTGAATCTGCTCTATCCGTAGTGCTCTGGGATTGCGCACCGGTCGCTCCAGATCGATCATCAGCTGGCTCAGCACCTGATCGATGCGCTGCAGATCGGCAATATCCTGCACCACATTGCCGTTCAGTTCAGCAATCCTGTCGCCCGATACCTTGAGCCCGTAGAGCCCCACCGCACCGCTGAGCAACAGCAGCATGACGGGGGCCACGGTCAGCATCACCAGCTTGGCACGAATGGTGTGCACGTTGAGCCGGGCCAGGACCGCCAAGGGTCCACGACGCACCAGCTGCCCTTGCTTGAATGCCAGCTTGCCCCTCCCTTCCCGCAGCAGGGCATAGGCTTTCGATGCCTTGTCGATATCCTTTTCCGCAGCGCGTGTACACACCGAGGTGTAGCCTAGGCACTTGCCTTCTTCGAAGATCGGCGTGACCGCAGCCTGCACCCAGTAGTGATCGCCGTTCTTGCATCGGTTCTTGATCACGCCCTGCCAGGTGTTGCCGCCCTTAACGGTCTTCCACAGGTCGGCGAAGGCTGCCTGGGGCATGTCGGGGTGGCGGATCAGATTGTGAGGCGACCCGATCAACTCCTCGTGGGCGTACCCGCTCACTTCCACGAACGCGGAGTTGGCATAGGTGATACGCCCCTCCAGATCCGTGCGCGTGATGAGCAGGTGCTGATCGTCAAGCTTGAGTTCCCGCTGTGTCACCGGTTGATTGTCACGCATAGTTATTATCCTTCACCGCCTCATGAGAGTCCCCATTAGAACGTTTCCCACTCCTCCTCGGCGGCCGACCGGTTGCCGGTCGAAGCTCGCCTGCTGGGGAGAGGGTCATGCTGCAAGGCTGGCGTCTGGGCCGGCTTTCTTTGCGTGCCGGCTTGATGATGCGTGTTGGCATCCTTGTTACCCGAGAGGCTCTCCACCTTTTCGGGCCCGGCCCCCCGCAAGCGGAAGACACGGATGGTCTGGGCCAATTGTTCGGCCTGGTGCTGCAGGTCGCTGGCTGCCCGTGCGCTCTGCTGCACGCGCTCGGCGTTCTGCTGCGTGACCTGATCCATCTCGGTGATGGCCTGATTGATCTGGCCGATACCGCTGCTCTGCTCTTCCGAGGCGGCGGTGATCTCACCCATGATGTCGTTGACCCGCTGCGAGGCCGCCACCACTTCGGCCATCGCCTGCTCGGCCCGCTGCACCTGGCTGGCGCCTTCGTGAATCTCGCTGGCCGAACCGTCGATCAGTTGGCGAATCTCCTTGGCGGCCTCCGCGCTTCGCCCGGCCAGGTTGCGCACCTCACCGGCGACTACCGCGAAGCCGCGGCCCTGCTCGCCCGCGCGCGCCGCTTCCACCGAGGCATTCAGCGCCAGAATGTTGGTCTGGAAGGCGATGGAGTCGATCACGCTGATGATGTCCTTCATCTTCTCCGCACCAGCCGTGATGCGCCCCATGGTCTGTACCACGCCGTGCATCAGCTCGCCGGTGTCGCGCACGCGGCTGGCATTGTCCAGCGCCAGCCCGCTGGCCTGACGGGCGTTGTCGGTATTCTGCTGCACCGTGGTGGTCATCTCCTCCATACTGGAGGCGGTCTGCTGCAGCGAGGCGGCCTGCTGCTCGGTGCGCGCCGAGAGGTCCTCGTTGCCTTGCGCGATGGAGCGCGACGCTGGCGTGACCACGTCGATGCCCTGCTGCACCCTTTCGGTGGTGCTGTAGAGGCTCTTGCGCATGGTATCCAGCGACCCCAGAAGCGCACCGATCTCGTCGCGGCTCCGCTCAGGCACACGCACCGCCAGGTTGCCCGAGGCGACCTGCAGGCTGAAATCGATAGCACGACCTACCGGGCGCGTGATGGCGCGCATGATCCACACGCTGATCAACAGCAGCAGCAGGAAGCCAATGGCCAGGAAGGCCAGCTGCCCGAACAGCATCTGCTGCTGACCGCGCTCGGCCTCCTCCGCCATGCTCAGCGCCGCGACCCGCTGCTGATCGACCAGCTGATTAACAAGGGACGAGAGCGCATCGGCACTGTCACGCAGCTCTGCCGTATTGTTGTTCAGCGCCATCATGGCGTCGAATGCCTCCGGCCCACCCAGCGCTTCGGCCATGGGGACCAGCCCCTCCTGCATGTAGCTCCTCAGCGCGGCATCGAACTCCATGGCAACCGGCGTCTGGTTGACGTCCCGCGCCAGAAACTCCTGCCACAATGCTTCCAGACTGTCCCGGCCAGCCAGCAGCGATTCGGCAATGTCGTGTCGCACGTTGAGCAGCGCCATGCGCTCCTGCCCCGAGAGTCGCTGCGCCGCGTCGGAGACCGCCTGATCAAGCTGCTGCAGGCGAATCACATCCTGCAGGCCATCGCGATTGAGCTCGGCCAGGCGTTCCCCAGAGACTTGAAGTCCGTAGAGACCGACACCGGCGCTGATGGCGAGCAGCAGCAGAGCCGAGAACGTGAGCATGGAGAGACGAGCACGAATGCTGTGCAGATTGATGCGTGAAAGCCAACCCAACGGCCCCCGACGAATCACCTGCCCCTGGCGAATGGCGAGGCCCGAACGCCCCGCCCGCAGGCGCTCATAGGCCCGCCCCGCGGCCTCGGCCTCACTGGACTCCACGGCCGTGCGGACCGAGGTGTAACCCAGGCACTCGCCGCCTTCGACGATGGGAGTGACCGTGGCCTGGACCCAGTAATGGTCGCCGTTCTTGCGCCGGTTCTTGACCACGCCCTGCCAGGAGTCACCGCGCTTGATCGCCTGCCATAAATCGGCAAAGGCTTCAGGCGGCATGTCAGGGTGACGAATAATGTTGTGATTCGCCCCGATCAGCTCGGCATGCTCGAACCCGCTCACCTCGACGAAGGCCGCGTTGGCATAGGTGATCCGGCCATCGAGGTCGGTCCGGGTGATCAGCAGATGCTGGTCGTTGAGCTTGTATTCCCGCTGCGTGATCGGCTGGTTATTGCGCATTTTGTTGTTCCCTCGGCTACCACGTTTCATCAGGGCGCGGAGTAGCGACGTGTGCGTGCCTCCACCTACTAGGGGTTAGCAGGCCTCAGAACGAGGCCCACTGCTCCTCTTCTTTTTCATTCCGCGTAGAACTCGGCGCTGTTGCTTGTGCACCGTGGCGCTTGGTTGGCAGCGGATCTTGCGCCAGCCTGGCGACGCGCGAGCTGCCGCCAGCGGGGCGCGCAGCACGTGCTTGCCCTGCGTTGCCGGCCTGCCCAGCCAGACGGAAGCGCAGTACGGCTTCCCGCAGGCGAGCCGCCTCGGCTTCGAGCTGAGTCGCTGCCGTTGCCGCCTGCTGTACCAGCGCGGCGTTCTGCTGGGTGACCTGATCCATCTGGGTCACGGCCTGGTTGACCTGTCCGATACCGTTGCTCTGCTCCAGCGAGGCCGAAGCGATCTCGTCCATGATATCGCTCACCCGCTGCACGGCGGCAACGATCTCGCTCATGGTCTGACCCGCCTTGTCGACACGCGCCGTGCCGACGTCGACCTTTTCCAGCGAAGCCGCGATCAACGTGCGAATTTCCCCCGCCGCCGCGGCACTGCGCCCTGCCAGGCTGCGCACTTCCTGGGCCACCACGGCAAAGCCGCGGCCATGCTCACCGGCACGTGCGGCTTCCACCGAGGCATTCAGCGCCAGGATATTGGTCTGGAAGGCAATGCTATCGATCACGCCAACGATGTCGGACATCTTGTGCGAACTTTCGCTGATGTCATGCATGGTCGAAACGACCTCGCCGACCACCTCGCCACCTTGAGCCGCGGTGCGCGAGGCCTCGGCCGCCAACTGACTGGCCTGACGTGCATTGTCGGCGTTCTGCTCCACGGTGGAAGCCAGTTCCTCCATGCTCGAGGCAGTCTCGGCCAGCGAAGCGGCCTGCTGCTCGGTCCGCGACGATAGCTCGCCGTTGCCCTCGGCAATGTCCTGGGCACCGACGTAGATGCCTTCGCTGCTGCTGCGCACCGTGCCGACGGTCTCGGAGAGCCCATCCTGCATGTGCCTGAGCGAGGTGAAGAGCCGACCGATCTCGTTGTTGCCGCGATTCTCCACCGGTTGGGAGAGATCGCCCTTGGCCAGGCCTTCGAAGTACTCCACCAGACGTGCTAGCGGCTTCAGCACGTTGACGCTGATGCCCCACACGACGATGACCATGACGACCAGGGAGCCACTCAGGGCGGCGACGATGGCCAGGCGCATCAGGCTGGCCGTTGTCTCGAACGCAGCCTGATAAGCGGCACCCGACTCCCCGGCATGCGGAGCCATGGCCGTGACGGCCACGGCGCTTTGCTGCAAGGCATATAGCCCAAGGCCGCTCAGCACGACGATCATGCCGCCGAAAAAGAGCAATACCAGAAACCAACTGGCCCTGACCGTCAGGTTATCGAGTAGTTTCACGTCTCCCCCCCTGGCAATTACCTGCGGGCAAGCCGCAGGTAATGGTGATATCGGCTTGTCCGTCAGAAACTTGACGGCCTCACTCGGCGACGCTCTCGACCAGCTCCATCTCGTCGCTGGTGAGCAGTTTGTCGATGTCGACGATGACCAACATGCGATCGTCGAGACTGCCCAGGCCGCTGAGGAAATCCGACGACAAGGTGACGCCGAATTCGGGGGCCGGCTTGATCTGGTCCGGAGAGAGCGTCATGACGTCGGAGACGCCATCCACCACGATGCCGACGACACGATCTTCGACGTTCACCACGATCACCACGGTCTGGCCGCCGTACTCCACCTTGTCGAGGTGGAACTTGATGCGCAGGTCGACGATGGGCACGATGACGCCGCGCAGGTTGGTCACCCCCTTGATGAAGTCCGGGGCGTTGGCGATGCGGGTCACGTTCTCGTAGCCGCGAATTTCCTGCACCTTGAGAATATCGATGGCGTACTCTTCCTCGCCCAGCGAGAACACCAGGAACTCGCGGTTGTGGGCTTCGGCGGCGGCCAGTGCTGCATCATTCGTCTGGTTCATGATCAGGTCTCCAGCTCTTTGTCGGTGAGGGCTTCGAGTGCCGGTTTGCGCTCAGGCCGGCGCTTTTCCTTCTTTTCCCGGCTCAGGCGATGCAAGCCGGTGATGTCGAGAATCAGCGCCACGCTGCCATCGCCCAGGATGGTGGCGGCGGAGACGCCCGGCACCTTGCGGTAATTGGTTTCCAGATTCTTGACGACCACCTGCTGCTGACCGACCAGGTCATCGACCAGCAGGGCATAGCGGCGCCCTTCTCCCTGCACGATCACGGCGATGGTCTCGGTCAGTTCGGTCTTGGCCTTGGGCACGTCGAGGGCTTCGTGTACCGCCACCACGGGCAGGTACTCGTCGCGCACCTTGAGCACCACATCGTCGCCGGCCATGGCATAGAGGTCCTCACGCGACGGCTGCAGTGACTCGAGCACGGCAGAGAGCGGCAGTATGAACATCTCGTTGCCGACCTTGATCGACATGCCGTCGAGAATCGCCAGCGTCAGCGGAAGAACGATACGAATGGTGGTGCCTTCACCCGGCCTGGACATGATCTGCACGTGCCCACCCATGCCCTGGATGTTGCGCTTGACCACGTCCATGCCGACACCGCGCCCGGAGACATCGGTGACCTCCTTGGCGGTGGAGAACCCTGGCGCGAAGATGAGCTGCCACACCTCGTCATCGCTCATGGCGTCGCTGACCGGCAGGCCGTTCTCCCGCGCCTTGGCCAGCAGCCTGTCGCGATTGAGACCGGCGCCGTCGTCGATCACCTCGATGATGATGTTGCCGCCCTGGTGCTTGGCCGAGAGCACCAGCTTGCCGGTACGCGGCTTGCCTGCCGTCTGGCGCACGTCGGGCGGCTCGATGCCATGGTCGAGACTGTTACGCACCAGGTGCGTCAGCGGGTCGATGATGCGCTCGGTGAGACTCTTGTCGAGTTCGGTGGACTCGCCTTCCGTGACCAGCTCGATCTCCTTGCCCAGCTTGGCAGCGGTTTCGCGCACCACCCGCGGGAAGCGGCTGAAGACGAAATCCATGGGGATCATGCGAATCGACATGACCGATTCCTGCAGATCCCGCGCATTGCGCTGCAACAGACTCATGCCGTTCTGCAGCGCGCTGTTGGCGACGTTGTCCATCTCGCTGACGGTCTGGTCCAGCATCGACTGGGTGATGATCAGCTCACCCACCAGGTTGATGATCTGATCGACCTTGTCGACCGAGACCCGGATCGAAGTGGACTCGCCGCCGCCCTTGGCCTTGGCTTTCGCCTTGGCAGGCTTCCCGCTGTCGGGCTTGGCGCTGTCGGTCTTGACACTAGCGGCGGACGAAGCTGAGGGGTCCGGCTCCACTGCAGCCTGAACCGGGGCCTGGGCCGGTGCCGCCTGCGGCTCCTCCACCTCGGGCACCGCTGTCGGGGCTGCGACCTGAGGCGCGCCTCCCGTATCGGCACCACGAATCTTGATCTGATCGGTGTCGATGATGAAGCACATCACCGCCTCGATATCGTCGTTACTCACACTGGAGCTGAGCGTGACCTCGTAGCATGCCTCGTCGCCCTCTTGCGCGATGACCTCGCCCAGTTGCCCCAGCTCTTCGACGAGCAGCTGTCGGTCCTTCTCCCCGACGTTCAGCAGCGCCACGACACGCAGATCGGAGCCGCTCGCCGCGCCCTGCTCAACGAGGGCCTCGGGCTCGGGTTCGGATTTCGCAACAGGCTGAGGGGTGGAGGCGACCGGCGCCCCACTCTCCAGGTCCTGGCCGATCTCCTCGAGCGCCAGGCGCTGCAGCGTCTGGCAGATGCGCTCGAAGGCCTCTTGATCGGGCTCGTCGCCATTGCGATAGGCGTCTAGCTGATCGCTGAGCATGTCCTTGGTTTCCAGAAAGGTATCGACGATATCCCGACGCAGCCGAAGCTCGCCCTTGCGGGTATGGTCGAGCAGGTTCTCGAACAGGTGTGTGGTCTTCTGCAAGGCATCGAAGCCGAACGTGCCCGCGCCTCCCTTGATCGAATGGGCAGCGCGGAAGATGGCATTGAGCTGCTCGCTGTCCGGCTCGTCCACGTCGAGCTCCAGGAGGTAGCGCTCCATGTCGGCCAGCAGCTCTTCGGCTTCCTCGAAGAAAGTGTCATAGAAATCCGTGATATCCATGCGCTTCACCACCTGGTGTCAAATGAATTTCTCAGTACCGCGCTCACTGCTCGGGATTGAGCGTGCGGCGCAGACTTTCAGTAAATTGTTCAACGGGCGCCAGATCGACTTCGCTCTCCAGACGCGTACTCATCGGACTCGGCACGCCAGGCCCACCCAGGATGCCCGGCCGACGAATGTACTCCGCCACTTCCGGCAGCAGCACCAGCAGCTCGATGCGACGGTTGTCGGCGTCGAACGGGTCGGTATCCGGCACCATGACGCGATCGGCGAAACCCGATACGCGCAGCAGCTTGTCCGAGTCGAGCCCGCCGGCTACCAGCTCACGCCGCGAGGCATTGGCCCGGTCGCTGGAGAGCTCCCAGTTGCTGTAGCCGCGATACCCCCCCGCATAGGGCCGACTGTCCGTGTGACCGCTGATACTGAGGTAGTTGGGCAAGTCGTTGAGCAACGGCGCAATGGTCCGCAGCAGGCTGCGCATATAGGGCTCGACGCGATCGCTGCCGATGGCGAACATCGGCCGGAGTTCGTGGTCGAGCAGCTGAATGCGCAGCCCCTCGGGCGTCAGATCGAAGCGCATCTGCTGGCGCAGCTCGCGCAATTCGGGATCGGCCTCTATCGCCGCCTCGATGCGCCGCTGAAGATCCATGAAGAAGCGACGCTGCTGCTCGCTGGGCCGCGAGAACTCACGCGTATCGATGCGGGCCCGCTCGCCGTCGCTGTGGACCGGGTCGGGACCGCCGCCAGGTATGGCGCTGGTACTGCCCGAACGATCTCCCCCCGTGACCGCACTGGTCAACGGCGTGCTGAAATAATCCGCCACGCCCTGGCGCTGCTCGTCGCTGGCCACCGACAGGATCCACATCACCAGGAACAGGGCCATCAGAGCCGTCATGAAGTCGGCCAGGGCGATTTTCCAGCTCCCACCATGGTGGCCGTGGACGACCTTCTTGCGCCGGATGATGATTGGGCGCTTGTCTCCCGCCGCACTCATTCCGCTGCCACACCCGACTTGGCGTTACGCACGTAGGTCTCGAGCTCGGTGAAGCCCGGACGATCGGCGGTGTGCAGGGCCTTGCGTCCGAACTCGACCGCCAGTTGCGGTGCGTAGCCGTGCAAACTGGCCAACAGCGTGATGCGAACACACTGCAGCATCTTTTCCGCTTCCTTGGCCTGACGCTCGATGCTACTGGCCACCGGGTTGATGAAGCCGTAACCCATCAGAATTCCCAGGAAGGTTCCGACCAGGGCGTGGGCGATCATCTCTCCCATCTGTTCCGGACCGGCATCGGCATAGGTCAGCGCCTTCACCACCCCCATGACGGCGGCCACGATACCGAACGCCGGCATGGCGTCGCCCACCTTGGCGATGGCATCCGCCGGTATGTGCGCTTCCTGTTCGAAGGTCTCGATCTCATGGAGCATCAGTTCGTCGATCTCCATGGGATCCATGCCGCCGGCAACCATCAAGCGCAGGTAGTCGGTGAGGAAGTTCATGATCATCGGATCGGCCAGTACCTTGGGGTGCTCCTGGAACAGCGCACTCTCCTGAGGACTGTCGATGTCGCGCTCGATGCCCAACATCCCTTCACGGCGCACCTTGGTCAGCAGCTTGAACTGCACCGCAAGCAGCTCCATGTACATTTCCTTGTTGTACTTCTTGGTACGCTTGAGCTTGGGGAATATCTTGAACGTGGCCTTGATCGCCTTGCCGTTGTTGGCAGCGATGAACGCGCCCACGCCAGCGCCACCGATCATGAGCAGCTCAGTGGGCTGGTAAAGCGGACCAAGGAAGCCGCCGGCCAGCACGAAGCCGCCGAAGACGCACAGTGTGACTACGATGTAACCGAGCAGAATCAGCACAACCGATACCCTTCAGTGGATGCGAGTCGTCGTTAACCCAATCTATCGGCCAGGCTCGGCAACACTTGAGGCCTCAGAGAAAAAAGAAACGAATTCTTGCGGATAGATAGCAGAACGCCGCCCCAGTAGAGGCGGCGTTCAAGCGCGACTAGCAAGCGAGCACGGCTCAGCCCACTCGCTTGACCAGCGTCGCTTCCTGAGCGATATCCGCAGCCTCCCGTTCACGACGCTTGCGTGTCTTGCCGGCACGCGAAGGCGGCATGCAGATACCGCAGACGTAATCGTGGTCTGGGGTATGGGCGTGGGTCACGAAGTGGCCGCTGCAGTGGGTACATGCCGAAAGCTGGAGCAGATCGCTCTCGAAGAAGCGCACCAGGGTCCAGGCGCGGGTCAACGCCAGCACCGGCTCGGCCTGGTCGATGCCGACCTGCTCACCGTAGAGACGATAGGCAGTGACGAAGGCCTGCATTCTCTCGCCCCCCTGCTCCTCGAGCAGATTGCGATAGATGTTGTAGAACAGCGAGGCATGTACGTTGGGCAGCCAGGTAATGAACCAATCGGTGGAGAACGGCAGCATGCCCTTGGGCGGCGACATGCCACGCACTTCCTTGAACAGCCGAATCAGGCGGGCCCGGCTCAGGTCGGTCTCGGTTTCCAACACCTGCAGGCGCGCGCCCAGCTCGATCAACTCAATCGCCAACTGGACCTGCTGCATCTCCTCGACGAGGCTTTTTTGTGTCATTTCACACCTCCCGCAACATGGAAGTCGCTCCACGGCCTGCCATCAGCAGCGAGGCGTGGAACTGGGACAATCCATTGTCACGGGGGTTATCGACGACTTGACGCAGTTGCTCGGCGCCTTCGAAACCGAAGTGGCAGAGCAGTTGATTGGTACGCGCCAGGCGCGTCAGCTGTGCCGCACCGAGCGAAAGCAGCAGATCGGCGGTTTCGCCATCGATCTTCAGGCGGAACATGGCCGCGGCGCGGTCGTCGTTGAGCAGTCGCTGGGCCAGAAGCAGATAGGCAAGATTGAGCTCCTGGATTTCATCCAGGTGGTTTGCGTTCTTCATTTTGGGGTTCCCTGCACGCGGTTGAATCACGTGTACTTATATTTTTGTTACTTTCTGTGTCGAGGCTCAGGTCATGCAGGCAACAAAAATACCTGCCACGACCTTGAAAGCCCATAAAAGCTTACATCTGCATTGTGACCACTGTTTTGCTACCTGCCAACCGTTAGCGCAACGTAAGCTCATTAAGGCATAATACTGAGCCTGCTAAGCCTTTTTGACTAGTTTGTTAACGCCTTGTGCGGCAACACAAAAAAGATTACATACACCACTTGACAAATCGACTGGAAAACCCACCAACTTACAAAATTTTACAAAAACACACTAGCCGTTTCTTTGTACATCCCGTGTCTCGGCGACTTCATAGACCCAAACGAGCAGCTCAGCGATGACCTGGTAGAGCATCGGCGGGATGCGCTCATCGAGATCCAGCCCCATCAGCAGCGATACCAGCTCCGGCGCATCGTGGACGTAGATCCCCTGCCTTTGAGCTTCGGCCAGGATTCGTTCCGCCATGTCACCGTAGCCCTTGGCCAGCACTCGCGGCGCGTCGTCGCCGTCGCGATAGGCCAGCGCCACCGCCTGGCGACGACGCTCAGGCTTGGGTTTCGTCATGCTCTTCTCCCCCATCCGCTCCCGACTCCCACGGACGAGCATCGATCAACACCGTCTCGAGCCCGGCAGCCCTGAGCCGGCGCTCGAGTTCAGGCACTCCGGCCTGCAGCGCGCTCAGCGCAGCGTCCTCCCGGCTCAACAATTGCAGCCTGACCTGCTGCTCCTGCAACCACAGGGCAACACGAATCTCCCCCAGGCTGGGCACCGTCAACTGGAGCTCGGAGTGCCAGGCTTGCGATGAAGACTCCTCATTCTCGTCCGATGGAGACTCCTCTCCCTCGCGTCTGGCACCAGCAGGCATATGTATCATCAGGGCCAGGAAAATGCCCGACCAGACGTCCCCTTCCCAGCGCAGGATGGGCGTGACCAACATCTCGAGCTGGTGACGGACCACCCCCTGGAGGCTTTCATGCACAGGCTCGCTGCGGGTCCGCAACGTTGCATCGACGGCCTCACGCGCCGACACCTCCGCACCCTCACGGGACACAGCAGAGGAGGAGACTGCCCTTGCCGCCCCAGGTAGGGCAGATTGCGCATCGCTACCCGGGCGCTCGCCACGCGCTGCGGCAGGATACAGCGATTCGGTTGCGGTATAGGCCTGCGCGGCCTGCCCCGGGATCGTCTGGCCCTGCATTGTCTGCCCCGGTATCGGCTGACCCGGTATCGATTGGCCCGGGCCCGCCTGGGCAAAACCTGGTGATATGCCTACGGCCAGCGTTTGCCCGGCCGACGGCGTGGCAGGCGCAGCACCAGTCGTTCCTTGCGCTGTCGATGCCGGCGTGAAGCGCAGGGTGCGTAGCATCTGCGGCTCACGCTCCAGCTGCTGGCGACTCACCTCACCCCGATACCAGCGCGAGAGATGCGATTCGTAAAAAAGTCCGCTGTCGCGTATGGCTGTCTGCAACCTATCAGCCAGTGTCGTGGCACCCGGCGCCTCGTTCGCTCCCATCAGTGGAGCAGGTGCGCTCAATACCGAGGGTGGAGCCGGAAAGCGCAGCAGAAGATCGGCAATGGTGCGTGCCGAGGGACTGAAGTGGGTCTGGGTGGAAGCGGGTGACGATAGTGAATCGGCTCGCGGCGTTTGCCCCTCACCGCGCTGAGACGGCGTCGTCGCACCAGGGAGAGGACCAACGAGAGGTCGCCTCCCGTCCAGGCGCGAATCGCTGTGCAGCGCCCGAGGGCCCTCGCCGGGATCGACTGGGCGTACGGGCTCGTTCAGATCACGCGGTGGCGCCGTATCGACACGCTTGCCCAGTACCTGATGGAGCAGCGTATCCAGTAGCGGCGTTATGCCACTCACGGCGTCTCCGGACCGAACTTGTCGCTTGCTTCAACGACCGAGGCTGCCTGCTTGCCATAGCTGCGATGCAGATCACGCTGACGCCGGCTGGCCCCCATCAGCTGTCCGAGCTCACTGCGGCGTGCCAGCAGTTGCTCGCGAATGGCCAGGTCGTCGGCCAGAATCGCCTCGAGCAGATCGGCCTTGAGCTGAACCTCCGCCTGGTTGAGCTCGGTCTCCTTGTCGAGCAGCCGGAGCCGGTCCGCCAGCTGCAGGTAGCCTGATTGCCGCTCGATGAGGGTATCCCACTCACCGGCTCTTGCCAGCTCAAGCATGATGGCGACCTGCCGCCTGAGCTGGGAATAGCCGTCAAGGACGGCGCGTGCGGTGGACATTGCCATTCAACCTTGCGCTCCCGCGCTTCCGATTTCGCGCCAAGCCGACGCGATGTCATCCAGCAGGCGCTCGGCCTGATCGAGGCTTTCCTGATCGTTATGCAGGTTGGCCGCCAGAAGTAAGCGGCTGATGTACTCATAGAGTGAACCGAGCCGCTCGGCGATCTCGCCGCCCTTCTCCAGGTCCAACGCCGCAAGCAGGCCATTGTTGACGATGTCCAACGCCTTGGAAATGGACTTGCCCTTCTCCGCCGTGTTCCCGGCTTGCATATGGATGCGAGCCGCGCGAATGGCTCCCTGTGCACCGTCGAACAGCATCACGATCAGTTGGTGCGGCGAAGCCGACATCACGCCACTCTCCACGCCGACCCGTGCATAGGCCCCGGCACCACGGCCGTAAGCGGCTGCTCCTCGCATGACAGTCATGGCAAAACTCTCCTATGGTGGCATGACTTGCGTTACTGCAGCATCACGTTGCGGCCTGGCCGAGCGTGACGCTCCTTATCTCTTGCGCCCAAGCTGGGCATTCATGATATCGAACTGCTGGAACAGGTAATCACTGACCTGATTCATGTTGGCGATCATGGCGTCGAGTTGCCCGAACTGCACCCGGTAGCGCTGGATGGTCTGCTCGATGCTGCGCTCCATGCGCTCATGGCGGTCCTTGAGACCGGTGATGCGCGACTCGAGCCCCCGCTTGGCGTTGTCAAGCAGACCACGGTCGCGCAGCACCTGATCCAGGGTCTCACCCAGCTTGCCTGAAAGCCCGCCGGCCTTGTTCTCACCGGCAAAGAAATTGGCCAGTGCCTGGGGATTTGCGGCGACCAGACCGCTCATCTTCTCTTCATCGAGCTTTAGCGTGCCGTCGCGCTGCAGGGTGATCCCGATGTCCGATAGCATGCGCAGCTCGCCCTGGCCCACTCCGCCACTCAGCACGCCCCGCAGGCGCGACTCGACGGTGCGCAAGGCTCCGTCGCCGAGCAGCTCACCAGCGGCCCCGGTATCGGCGTTGAAGCTGGTCAGCTCACCGATGGTCTTGCGCAGGTCATTGTAAGCCTTGACGAAGCCGCTGATGCCCTCGCGTATGGCCAGGGTGTTGCGCTCCACCACCACCGTGACACTGCTGTCTTCCTTGGTCTTCTCTTCCAGGTCCAGCGTCACCCCCTGGATGGCCCCTTCCACCTGGTTGGTCTGACTGGTGATGACAATGCCATTTACCGTCAGCGAGGCGTTCTGAGCAGAGACCGTGACATCGGCCACGGCGCCCAGCCTGTCAGCGAGCGCGCCTGAAAACTCCGCCGTTACCGCTGCTTCGGTACCGGTCTTGTTGGACGTTAGCACCAAGCGATGAGGCGTACCGGAACCATCGTTGACGATGGTCGCTGTGACTCCCGACTTGCTGTCGTTGATCGCCTTGCGAATATCCTCGAGCGAACTCTTGGCAGGGTCGATGGAGATCTCTTTCGTCGTGCCATTGCCAAGCGTCAAGGTGACCTGCCCAGCGCCAAGCTGGGCGGTCCGGCTCTCCACGCCATTAGCGACAATGCTTTGGGCGGTCGCCAGCTGCTCGACATTGATCGAATAGCGCCCCGGCGGCGCATCCGATTTGGCCGCCGCCTTTACGCCGCTGCCGACGACATTGCTCGAAACGTTCTGAAAGAACTTCGGGTCGTTGAGCTTGGCGGCCGCTTCCTGCAGCTTGGTCAGCGCACTCTGCAGCTTGCCATAGGCCGATATCTTGGCTTGATGGTTCTTCTGCTGCATCTTGATCGGCTCGAGTTTCTTGCGCTCGGCCGCATTGAGCTGATCGAGCAGGCCGTTGAGGTCCAGCCCGGAACCGATGCCCAGAGAGCTTATCGTCGTCATGACGCTTCCTTATTTCATGCAGCTATTCTGGCAGGCTTCGCGCCAAGGGTTCCGGTGAAAAGCCCGCGACCTAGGGGTTATTTCCCTCTATCGGCAGAAAATGAGTCGACTTTAGCCCCGCCTGCGACGGAGACGTCAGGTCGAGACGGGCACTTCCTCCACCATCCCCCCCAGGCGAGACTCGACGTCACCGCGCAACACCTCGCCCATGGCCTCTCCGGGCGGAGCCGTTTCTTCGGTCAGCTGCACCTGGAACGGCTTGCCCTGCTGATCGAGGCGCTGGATCCAGGCCAGTGCACCGCCGGAGAAGCGTACCAGAGAACCGACCGGGCGCAGACCGAAGCGCTGCACGTAGCGCTTCACCCAGCGCGGGTCGAACTGTTGGGGCGACTTGAGCAAATGCCGATAGACCGCATCGATACGCCAGGCCGGCCGGTCGGCCCGGCTGCGGCGCATGGCATCCACCACGTCGACGACCGCACTCATACGCGCCAGTTCGGAAAGCCCTTCACTCATGACGCCCGCGGGGTATCCGCTGCCATCCAGCCGCTCGTTGGTGCTGACCACCACGGCATGCATCACCTTCTCCGACAGCCATTGGCAGCGCCCCATCCTCTGTACCAGCAAGTCGACGTGTTGCTTGAGCCGAGCATGCTCATCCGGCCCGAACGAATCGACGGCAAGCAGGCCGGCAGGGAGCAACCCTTTACCCAAGTCATGAATCATGGCACTCGCCGCCAAGGCCTTGCGCACATCCCGCGGCACCGAACTTGCACCGGCCAGGGCCAGCAGATGTACGGCCACGCCAAGTCCGTGACGTACCAGCACCGGCTCCTGGCCCAGGCAACGGGTCGCGAAGAGCAGCGTCTCGATATCCTCCTCAGCCAGTTGGAGCAGCATGTCGGCATGCCGGGAGAGCTGCACCGGGTCGATGTCGTCGCCCTGCTGCAGCTCCAGCAGTTGCGCATCGAGATAGCCAGCCACCCGCGCCAAGCGTCGCGCCATGGGAGTGGGATAGTTCAAGAGGTTGCGTCTGCCAACAGAAGGCGAGGCCCCGCCCGACTGGCTCTGGAACAGCATCGAGGGCAGCCTTCCCACATCGGGCTCATCGCTGTAGCGTGACGACTCGCGCTCGATCTCGCGCACGAAGAACCATAGCTTGCGCTCCTGTTCGGCACTGCAGTCGTGAAACTGGAACCCTACTCTCAGGGTCTGACGATCGCTATCCGCCACCTTGTGGCGCGGTGCCGCCTGCACCGTAAAGCGGCTGCCATTGGGAAAGCACAGCTCGATCTCCACCAAAGCCGCTTCAGCCAGCAGGGTAGCTGCCGAAGAAGGCAGCTCCAACTGACACCCCTGCTGGGAAAGGTCCTTGAGATCCCCCTGTACCGTGACATCGCCATCTTCCTCGCTGCCACGCAGGATGGCCCCCACTTCCATACCCAGTCGCAGACGGGCGCGATAGGCCTCACGCCGCTGCATCTCTTCCAGGTAGTGAGGATAATCGCACTGACACTGCACCCGTCCTTGCAAGACCTCTACCTGCATGGCCTTGAGTGCGGGCGTACGGATCATCTTTCCATGCACCTGGCCCAGCAGACGAAATCCCACGCCCCGCTTCAGCTCACCTACGATCTCACGCACCGCCGTGATGTCGAGGAGCATCGATTCCGGCGGTGCCTGCTCCATCACCACGACCGGCATGGGGGCGCCGCCCGGCCTGTCGAGCAGCAGTGAGGCACCGCCAGGCTGAATCAGCTGATCCAGCAGCACCTCGATCTCGCTCGGACTTCCCACCCGAATGAATTCATCCCCTTGCTGCCCCATCCTTGCTTCTCCACCCTTTGGGTCACTGATATTTTTGTTTCTTGCGATTGTCGTTCCCGCCTACGAGAGCCTGCCGGCTGGCAATGCATCGTCCTCGGCAGCTACGATCGGCTGTCCTAGATAATTACGTAGCTGCTCCAGCGGCATCGGACGGGCGAAGAAGAAGCCTTGGAATACATCGCAACCATGCGCCGCCAGGAAGTCCCGCTGCTCGGCATCTTCGATGCCTTCCGCCACTACGGCAAGCCCCAGATGGTGTGCCATGGAGATGATCCCCTGAACGATCGCTCCATCATGACGGCTACTGGCGATGTCGCGTACGAAACTGCGGTCGATCTTGATCTTGCCGATCGGCAACTGCTTGAGATAACTGAGGCTGGAGAAACCCGTGCCGAAGTCGTCGATGGAAACCTCGACGCCCATGTCTCGCAGGCGATGCAGCGTCTCGACGGCGGCGGCCGAGTCGGCCATCAGGATGCCCTCGGTCAGCTCCAGCTCGAGATACTCCGGCGCGAGCCCGGTCTCGAGCAGCGCCTGCTGCAGATTGGACAGAAAATTCGGTCGACGGAACTGCAACGGCGAGAGGTTGACCGAAACGCGATACTGACCGTAGCCCTCCGCCGCCAGCCGACACATGTCCCGGCACGCCTGACGCAACACCCATTCGCTGATAGGACCGATCTGGCCGGTGTCCTCGGCCAACGGGATGAACAGGCCTGGAGAAAGGTAGCCCTTGATGGGGTGCTTCCAGCGCACCAGTGCCTCGACCCCCACCACCTCACCGCTACGAACATCGAGCAGAGGCTGGTAGTGCAGCTCGAAGTTCTCCGCTTCGATCGCCTCCTGCAGATCGTTGCGCAGCGCCATGCGTGCGCTGACTTCATCGTTGATATCGCTGGTGAAGCACTCCCAGGCGTTACGCCCCTTCTGCTTGGCCCGATACATGGCCATATCGGCCTGCTGGATGAGCTCGACCGGATTCTCCAGCTCATCCTGCAAAAAGGCGATACCGACACTGGCTCCGATGTAGAGCTCATGCTCGGCGACCCGGAACGGGCGACGAATGCAGGTCAGCAGTCGCTCCACCAGGCGAATGGCACTCTCCTCACGTGCAAGTTCCGGCAGCAGAACGACGAATTCATCACTGCCGAAGCGGGCCAGCGTATCGCCGGGATCCAGCTCCTCCGCCAGGCGCTGGGCCACCTGAATCAGTACCTGATCGCCCACTTCGTGACCGAGGCTGTCGTTGATGGGCTTGAAATCGTCCAGGTCGACGAACAGTACCGCCAGGGTGCAGCCATGACGCTTGGCCAGTTGCACGTCGTGCAGCAGGTGGTCCTCGAACAGTGAGCGATTGGCCAGCCCCGTCAGCGCATCATGACTGGCATGGAAGGAGAGCTTCGCTTCATAGGACTTGCGCTCGGAGATGTCGTGTTGGATACCGACGAAATGCGTCACTATCTCCTCACCATCGCGCACCGGCGCCAGGAAGAGGTTGTTCCAGAAGGGTGTACCGTCCTTACGGTAGTTGCACAAGGTGACGTTAACTTCACGACGCTCGGCCAGCGCCCTGTTCATCTGTGCGACAACTTCACGGTCGGTCTCGCTGCCCTGAAGAAAATTGCAGCTACGGCCTAGTACTTCATCGCGCCGATAGCCGGTAATGCGCTCGAAGGCCTCGTTGACATAAATGACCGGCATCCCCTCCGCCTGGGCATCGGCAATGACGATGCCGTTGATGCTGGCCTCGACGCTGCGATGGAGAATGCGCAGCTCAGTTTCACGCCGATGCTGCTCGGTCATGTCCTTGGCAATGCCATAGAAGCCGATGACTCGATCGTTGACGACGATGGGCAAGTTGGTCACGTCGAGATAGACGGCCCGCGCTTCACGGTGATAGATGGTGGCGTTGTAGCGGAAGGCCTCGCCCGGATCGGCGTTGAGGAACAAGGACTGGATACGCGAGCGATCCTCGGGCAGCACCAATACCGAATAGTGCGAGCCGATGAGCTGTTCCATGGCGTAGCCGGTAATTTTGCTGCAGGCGGCATTGACCGAGGTGAAGTGTCCCTCCATATCGAGCGAGAACACCGCATCGGGGTGATAGGTGAAAAGCGAGCGATAGCGCTGCTCGTTCTCCCTCAGTGCCTCACGGTTGCGCTCCCGCTCTACCGCCAGCGATACCAGCTCGGAGGCCTCGATCACGCGGCGCCGGTCACTTCTTTTAGGCTCACCCGGCTCGCGATAATAGATGGCAAAGGTACCCAACACCTCCGAATTGCTGCCACTTACCGGATACGACCAGCACGCCTTGAGACCGTGCTCGGCGGCGAGCGCATGAAATCCTCGCCAATATGGGTCGCGCGCGATATCGGCACAGACGACGAAGTCGCGGATATAGGCCGCGCGGCCGCAGGCACCGTTCTTCGGTCCTATGGCGGTGCCAATGATCGCGTCGCAGTAAGCTTGGGGCAGGCTCAGGCTATAGATTCGGTCCAGATACAGGCGCGCCTCGTCGCACAGCATGATCGAGGCGATCCCGCCCGGCACCTGTGCCTCAATGATCCGACAGATGACTCCGAGCGTTTCTTCCAACGGCTGGTCGCGAGCAATCAGGGTCTGCACGCGTTGTTGAGCCCGCAGGTGCCGCTGAGTACGCGCCAGCGCCAGAGAGCGGCGGCGGCTCAGGTCGGCCATGGCCAGACTGAATGCGAGCAGATAGCTCAATACCAGACCCGCCACCCCTACCCCCAAAGGGATCGCTTCGCCCAGACTGGACATCGCGAAGGGACCATTACCCTGGACCTTGACGCTCAAGGTGGCTCCACCGGGCAGTACCAAAAAGCCTTGCTGAAGCTCCGTCGCCATCTCCCCGATGGCTTGATTGGTCACCATCAGATTGCCCTGACGTCGAACGGAGAGCGCAAGCGGCGTAGCCAATGAATGGATTTCCTGCTCCAGCAGCCGGCGCAAATCGAGAATGGCCACCAGCCTACCCTGGACAGGCTGCGGCAGCGGCACCGTTACCATGGCCAGCTCCGGGCGAGCGGCATCGGGCAATACCCAGCGCGGATACCCGCCGACTGCCAGCCAGTCCACTAACCAATCGTGCCGCTCGAGCCAATTCAGAAGCTGAAACGAAGCATCCTTTTCCCGCCCCCACTGAAATCGCTCGCTGTCGCCTTCCTGCCAGTAGAGCGATACCAGGCTGGGCACGTCACGAAAGTAGGCATCGGCTTCGACTCGACGAAACGTGGGCGGCGGCAACCCACCGAACTCGGCCCAGCGTGACGCCATACGCTGCAGCTCACGCTGCTGCCTGTCCACCACGCGCTCTGCGCTGATCTTGAAGTTAGTGAGCAACTCGGCGGCGTGTTGCTGCCTGGCATCGTACTGCTGCCAAGCCAGCCCATACCAGACCAGTCCACTCGACAGGACCCCACCGGCCAGCGCCACGACCACACCACGACTCAGCACCGGAGAGACGGTGGGATTGCGCGCCATCAACACCATGGCGGTGCCCGTCAGCAGGGCAGGCAAAGCGGTGAAAGGCGTGGCAAAGGCGGTGCCCCAGGGGCTCGGCCAGAGCAGGTCGGATCTCAACCCGGCGACGATGCTGAGTCCGCCGACCAGCACGATCCCCACCCCACCTAACCACCAGGTGAGGCGCCCTCGAGCGGAACCGATACCCGCCATGAGACAGATCGAGGCGATCAATACCGCAATGCTGCTAGCAGGTGAAAGCGATGTGTGCTGCGGAAGCACCGCTGCCACCACCCCTGGCGGAAGCCAGGTCAGCAGGGGAGCAAACAGGCCGAATGGCAGCAACAACGCCCCACAGCACTGTGCCATCTTGGTTCGACCCAGCAGCGTTGCCAGCAAACCGGCGCCCACCAGCAGCATGATGGGCACACTGACCCAGGCCGGCTGCCACTCCACCGTAAGCTGCCAGCTCGCCAGGCCATTGACGCCCCCCATGACCAGCAGCAGGAGCGGCACGAGCAGCAGCCAGGTATGCAGCGCTACCTGCTGTGAATTGTTGGGCATCAGGCCCCCGCTAGTCGACTTTCCATGAAATCGAATATCGGCAGGCGGCTGAAAGACTTGAGAGTTCGTCACTCGCCGGACAAAGGATCGTTAGCCACCATGACCTGATTGCGCCCCTCCCGCTTGGCCCGATACAGCGCCTCATCGGCACGTTTCAGCGCCTGCTGCGGCGGCTCGTCCTGCAGCAACCGGGTCACGCCAATGCTGGTGGTCACTGCAATGATCTTGCCATCGTGGTCGGTAAATTCGCTCTTCTCCACGGCATAGCGAATCCGCTCGGCCACTTCCATCGCCCTTGCTTCGCCGCTACCCACCAGAATGACGACGAACTCTTCGCCGCCATAGCGGGAGACACAGTCATGCCGGCGTGTCTGTCTGATCAATAGGTCGGCGAACTGACACAGCACCCTGTCGCCGACCGAGTGCCCGTAGCTGTCGTTGATGCGCTTGAAGTGATCGAGATCCAGCATCAGCAGCGAACAGGGTACGTTGCCGAAACTCCCCTGCCCCTCGGTTTCGCGCTGCCAGGCCTGCACCTTGCTCAGATGCACCTCGAGCGCCCCACGATTGAAGAGACCGGTCAGCGGATCGTGGGTCGCCTGGCGATAGAGCCGCAACAACAGGCTGAGTTGGAAATGGTTGGCCGCCAGTGACACTACCAGCAGGGTCGCCAGCAGCCATAGGCTCTCCATTCCTTGCCCGGTTAACCAACTGCCATCGGTCAGCTGTGCAAAAGCCAGCAGCCCCAGCATGGCGAGGCCGGCCCCCAAGGATTCCAGCAGCGTGAAGGGAAACACGCTGAGGGTCGCTACCAGCAGGAAAGGGATGAAGCCATAGCCCACCAGGTTCACCAACTGCTCCGGTGGCAGGATGACCAGCACCAGCACGTAGAAAGCCGCCGGGAGCGCCAGCAACATGCCGGCGCTGAAGCGAATGCGGCGAATGCGCTCGCGACTGAAATAGGCCAATGCCAGCACTCCTACCAGCCCCAGCATCAGCATGACCCGACCCAGCAACGTATAGCGCAGCAGCTCGACCGGCAGCACCAAGGTATCCACCACGATCCACAGCGGCGAGAGCAGGGCAAAGATGAGCCCCACTGCCAGCACGCGGCTGCGCAGGTAGCGAGCATGGGCGAAGGCAAAATCCCGCGAATGGTGGCGGCTGCTCAGAGTATCGCGCAGAGCGCTCAGACCGACGAACAGCTCATGCCCCACCTCAGGCGGCTCGGCCAGGGCATCCAGGCCGCGGTTCAGATACTCACGGGGTTCCCGCGATTTGTTGGAAAACATCGTAGCGTCCTTGTACGCGGCCATACGAAGCGGACCGATTGGCACGGACTGTGCAGATGCGGTTATATCAGAGCCCATCCAACCTAACGAGACTCAAAGGTTTGACATTCGGCAAACAACGGGGAGGTTCAACGCTATTTCGACTGGAGCGGCTATCTCAAACGCACAATAGAGCGGAAACGCCCCTCCGAGGTGAACGAGAGCCGAAAGGTGCCATGTACACCATCGCGGGTCACTACGCGCCGCAACGCCTCAGCAGGAAACACCACCCGGCGGCCATCCAGGCTATAGGCCAGAACCTGCCCTACCCGGCCCTCGTAGTGAGACAGGCAAGCCTCAGCGGAAAGCTTGATGACGACATCGATACTAGGCATGACGATCAAGACCACCCGAGCCAGACCGATTCACGCATATTCTATCCGATTCATGGCAGCACAAAACCTTCACCGTCTGCATGATCGGTACGCTGATCGGCAGCTTCTCATGTTCGCCTACTCGGTTTACTCTCTGCATGCGCCCGCCACGTTACGTTGCGTAACGAAAATGCCCGCGCCGAGCCTGGCTCGTCATCTGCTTTCTTGCGCAGGAAACTCACATGAGAAAAAGAACGAAGAGTGCCCGTCATCCCGGCCGGCTCATCCTGGCGGCCCTTGGCATCATGGCCATAGCAACCGCTCACGCCCAGCAGCCGGACTGGACCGCCGAGCCCAGCTACGGCAGCTATCATCTGATGGCAGGCTTCACGCCCGACCCTTGGATACAAAGCCTGCAGGCCGGCGGCACAACGGAAGTGAACGGCAAGCTCGGCCCGGGCTGCACCGGCTACATCATGGCCAGTGCACCGGACGTGGACCTCCACTACACCGCCGGTAGCATGCCGCTATATATCACCGTGGAATCCAACGCCGACACCACCCTGGTGATCAACGCCCCGGATGGACGCTGGTATTGCAATGACGACTTCACCGGCCTCAACCCGCTGGTGATGTTCCAGAACCCTGCCAGCGGGATGTACAACATCTGGGTGGGCGTACATGGCAGCAATCAGATGCAGCCGGCCACGCTCAAGATCACTGAGTTGAACCCTACCCAATAAAGGGCCTGGCCTCTGCGCTGGCTCAACCGCGCAGAGGCCGACACGTCATGCCGATGCGGATGATGAGGGCACCTCGTCTATCTTGAAGCGCTGCACCAGCCTGGCCAGCTCACGGGCCTGGTCGCTCAGGGAGTGACTGGCGGCAGTAGCCTCTTCCACCAGGGCGGCGTTCTGCTGCGTCACTTCATCGAGCTGGCTGACTGCCATGTTGATCTGCTCGATCCCCGACGACTGTTCGGTGGCTGCCGTGGCGATCTCGCTGATGAAGCTCGAGACCCGCTTGACCCCCTCAGCAATGGTGGCCAGCTGCTGGCTCGCCGTGGTGACCAGCCGTTCACCCTCGTCGACGCTTGCTACGCTGGAGTCCACCAGTTCGCGGATCTTGCTGGCTTCGGCCGCACAGCGCCCCGCCAGGTTGCGCACCTCGGTGGCCACCACGGCAAAGCCGCGGCCGTGCTCTCCGGCCCGCGCCGCTTCGACGGAGGCGTTGAGTGCCAGCAGATTGGTCTGAAAGGCGATGCCGTTAATGGCCTCGACGATGCTCTCGACGCGCTTGTTGGCCTGCTTGATGCTGCCCATGGACTGCGCCGCCTGCTGTCCCACGCCACTTGCGTTGCGCGCCTGCTCGTCAAGCTCGACGGTAAGCTCGCGCGCCTGGGTAGACGACTCCGCTGTCTGCCGCACGGTGGCAGTCATCTGCTCGAGGCTAGAAGCCGTTTCGACCAGCGAGGAGGACTGCTCCTCGGTACGGCTGGCCAGGTCCTCGTTACCCTGAGCGATCTCGCTGCTCGCCACGCTGACCGACTCGGCGGTACGGCGGATGTCGCCCATCATCTCCTGCAGTTTCTGCTGCATCTCGTGCATATGGGCCAGCAGACTGGTGGTATCACCGGATTTCACCGGCACCTGCATGGTCAGGTCGCCCTGCACGACGCGGCGTACCACCTCAGCGGCACGCTGAGGGTCGCCGCCGAGGGTCTTCACCACCGAGCGCACCACGCCCAGGCTCACCAGCACGGCCACCGCTATGATCACCGTGGTGATACCCACCAGAATCCAGAACGTACGGGACACCTCGGCCAACGCCTCACGCTCCGGCACTTCTACCACCAGCCCCCAGTTGAGCAGCGGCAGGAAAGTGTAGCTGCCGATCACTCGCGTGTCGGCAGCGTCTGGGTAGCGACCCACCCCGCTCTCACCGGCACCGATGGCCACCGCCGCATGGGTGGCAAGCTCGCGGCTTTCACCCGCCAACGCCGCCACCGGGGTCACCGGCATGCCATCTCCACCCAACAGATAAGTGTCGGAGCTTCCGCCGAGCGACATCTCGGCCATACGCTCGAACAGCACATCGAGACGTACCGCCGCGCGCACCACGCCTACCACTTCGCCGTCGGCGCCAAACACAGGCGCCACCACATTGCTCACCTGATTGCCGGTGGCACGCGATACCAGCGGCTGGGAAAATACCGGTTGGCCCTGAATCGCCTCGCGGAACCAGGCGCGATCCCCTACCTGGAACTCGGCGGCTTCAACGGCCGACATGATCGTGGCGCTGCCATCGAAGCCCACCCCGGCCACCCCGACCCCATCCGGCCCGACGAAAAAGAGTGTGTCGTAGTAGCCGCTCTGCTCGGCAAGGCGCGTCAGCAGGTGCTGAAGCGGTTCGACCTCGACTTGGCGCACCGGATCGAGCCCCGCCACGAAGGCAATCTCATCCTGACGCGCATCCAGCCATTGGGTAAAGGCGCCGGCCATCATCTCCCCAGTACTTTGAAGCTGATTCACGGTGGCCTGGGTGAAGGACTGGCGGTACTGGGCGTATACCAGACCGGCCACCAGCATCACCGATATCAGCACCAGCGAGACGATCATCAATGTCAGGCGGCTACTGAAGCCGAGACGCTCGCGACGCGGCGGGTGAGTGGCGAATGCCGGCTCGGCCATTGGCTCGGCTTCGTCATCTATAGGGTACTGCGTCAGCGTTATGGAATTCATCCTTTGCTCTCCTGCCCTGCGCCAGCGGTGAACCGCGCGGCCGGGTTGTTGTTATCGTGAACAGCGATCGTGCAGGCGTGCACCTGCCTAACAACGTTATCGGCCATGACAGGGAGTGGTTGAGGAATTTGTGCAAAAAGTTTGACAATTGTCAAACTTCTTTATTAGGAAATGACTGTAGCGTCACCACAAGCACTACTTGAGCGTTCTTGATTTGCCCCCTGTCAGACCTCCAGACATCACAGAGACGTCAGCCTCGCATGCGATTTCTATTCGCTCCCTCAGGAAGGGACCAGTCAGACACAGCGCTCAATGTTTTTCGCAATCGGGTAGGGGCCGGGGTCACCCCCGGCGCCCTCCCACACCACCGTACGTACGGTTCCGTATACGGCGGTTCATGAAGAACGGTTAAGCCCTCTTACCGTATCCAGTACCGAGATCAGGCCCAGCCCGTCGAACCGCTTCCGCGGCAGGGCCTGATTCATGTGCGAGGCACCCGCATTCCACCAGGCTCCTCGCCCATTCCCCGCTGATTTCCAGGCACGGTATGCGTCCAGGCCTAGCGCCAGAAGCTTCCGGCGCCGGGTCGTCGGGCGCTTCCACTGCCGCCAGATCACACAGCGTAATCG
>NZ_FNVC01000010.1:0-149673 GCF_900108215.1 Billgrantia desiderata
CACTGTGGCAGACCATCAGACCTCCCAGGGTAAGACGCGCGACCTTCCTCCCATACACCCGCCGCATCTACTGCCGCCCCTTCCGGATAGCTATTGGGCTTCGAGTTTCTTGGCCCTCTCGCCCAGGTGGCGACAGCCTCGTATGCGATTTCTGTTCGTCGGGCCGGGAGTTTGCCTCCAACTTCCTTCAGATTCCGTCTCGCGACGGACACCCTTGCTGTTCGGCTAACGGTTCCCGCTATCAGGGTCCGTAGGGGACTTTCACCCCCAAGTCATTCCGAGGCACCACCCTCGGAAACAGCGCCCGTCGGGCGCTGCGCGCCATGCCTGGCGCACCAAAAAAAGCCCGGCCTACCAAGGCCGGGCAAATGACAGCACCTGGCTGCCGAGAGAGCACAACAATAGGGTCGGTGAGCCGCTCAGTGATGGAAATGCTGGGCGGCTTCCTTGGCGAGCTGGCGGATGCCGTTCCAGTCCTCGGCCTCGACCAGGGACTTCGGCGTCAGCCACGAGCCGCCCACGCACATCACGTTCTTCAGCGCCAGGTAGTCCTCGGCGTTGTCGAGAGTGATACCGCCGGTGGGGCAGAAGCGCGCCTCGGGGATCGGACCGGCGAAAGCCTTCAGCGCCTTGACGCCACCGCTGGCCTCGGCGGGGAAGAACTTGAAGCGGCGGTAGCCGTACTGCCAGCCGGTCATCAGCTCGGACACCGTGGCCACGCCGGGCAGCATCGGCACCGGACTGGTGACACCGTAGCGGTAGAGCGCTTCGGTAGTGCCGGGGGTGACCACGAAGTCGGCGCCCACCTGTTCGCTCTGGCGATACTGAGCCGGCGTGAGCACCGTTCCCACCCCGATGCTGGCCTGGGGCAGCGCCTGCTTGAGGCGCTTCACCGCTTCCAGTGCGCAGTCGGTGCGCAGGGTCACTTCCAGCACGCTGAGTCCGCCTTCGACCAGGGCGCGGCCGAGCGGCACGGCATCCTCGATGCGCTCGATGGCCAGCACCGGGATGACTTCCGCCTTGAGGCAGATGCTGTCGAGCTCGGTGGTCCGCGTGGACGGCAGCTGTTTGTCGATGGTCATGCGCAAGACTCCAAGTTCAGGGGGCCCAGTAGACGGCCAGCGGGCAGGAAAGAAAGGCACGGATCGGCAGTTCGCGAGAGTCGTCGCCGGACATGGCCCGGGCCAGTACGCTGCGCTTGTCGTCACCGGTGATGTGCAATACGTGGCGCCGGGCCTGGTGCAGGCGGTCGGCGCTCAGGGTGATACGCGGCTGAGGCTGGCTGGGGGTACGTGCGGCCAGCACCGGCGCATCGGTGGTCAGCCCCAGCTCCAGCTCGCGGCTGTCGGGGAACAGCGAGGCGGTGTGACCGTCGCCGCCCATGCCCAGCACCACCAGGCTGGCGGGCCAGGTCAGCGCCTCGATGCGCTGGGTGACCGCCTCGACGCCCTGCTCCGGCGTCTCGTCGTCGGTGGTCAGCGAAACGAAGCTGGCCGCAGCGGCGTGCCCGGTAAGCAGATGGCGACGCACCAGGCGCGCATTGCTCGCCTCGTCGCTCTCGCTGACCCAACGCTCGTCGGCCAGGGTCACCTCGACCCGCTCCCAGGGCAGCTCCTGTTTGGCCAGGGCCTGGAAGAACGGTACCGGCGTCGAGCCGCCGGAGAGCACCAGCAACGCACGCTCCTGCTGCGCCAGGTCGCGGCGCAGCGCCTCGGCGGCGGCTTCGGCGAGCTGCTCGGCAAGCTGCTCGCGCGGTGTGGCATCCAGGTTCGTCATCTCAGTAGTCCTCGTACCAGCTGCGCCCGTCCTGGGTGATCATGGCGATGGAGGCCACCGGCCCCCAGGAGCCGGCCGGATAGCGCCGCGGCGGCTCGCCCATCTCTTCCCAGGCGGCGATCAGGCTGTCGCACCAGTGCCAGGCGTGCTCCACTTCGTCACGCCGCACGAACAGGTACTGGCGACCCTTCATCACCTCGAGCAGCAGACGTTCGTAGGCATCGGGTATGCGCTCCTGAGGGAAGGCGCTGCCGAAATCCAGATGCAGCGGGCCGCGCCGCAGGCGCATGCCGCGGTCCAGGCCGCTGTCCTTGGTCAGCACCTCCAGCGCGATGCCTTCGTCGGGCTGCAGGCGGATGACCAGCTTGTTGGCGGCCAGATTGCGCTGATCGGGGTCGAAGATGTAATGCGCCTGCTGACGGAAGTGAATCACGATCTGCGACAGCTTCTCGGGCATGCGCTTGCCGGTGCGCAGGTAGAACGGCACCCCGGCCCAACGCCAGTTGGAGACGCCGGTCTTCATCGCAACGAAGGTCTCGGTGCCGCTCTCGCGGTTGGCGCCCTCCTCCTCGAGGTAGCCCGGCACGCCCTTGCCATTGATGGTGCCGGCGATGTACTGCCCGCGCACCACGTCGCGATTGAGCTTGGCCTCGCTGAAAGGCTGCAGCGCCTTGAGTACCTTGACCTTCTCGTCGCGGATGGCGTCGGCGTCCAGGTTGGCCGGCGGATCCATCGCGATCAGGCAAACCAGCTGCAGCAGGTGGTTCTGCACCATGTCGCGCAGCTGGCCGGCACGGTCGAAGTAGCCCCAGCGGCCTTCGATGCCGACCTGCTCGGCCACGGTGATCTCCACATGGGAGATGTGGTTCTGATTCCACTGGGTGCCGAACAGGGGATTGGCGAAGCGCAGCGCGATCAGGTTCTGCACGGTCTCCTTGCCGAGATAGTGATCGATGCGGTAGACCCGGGACTCCGGGAACACCTCGCCGATGGCGTCGTTGATCTCGCAGGAGGACTCGAAGTCGTAGCCGATCG
Organism: Billgrantia desiderata; assembly: GCF_900108215.1. Classification (NCBI taxonomy): domain Bacteria; kingdom Pseudomonadati; phylum Pseudomonadota; class Gammaproteobacteria; order Oceanospirillales; family Halomonadaceae; genus Billgrantia; species Billgrantia desiderata. Next base: position 2,812 of record NZ_FNVC01000010.1, read on the forward strand.
GTTTCTCGACCACCACGCGGGAGAGTTCGTCGAGACATTCACCGGTTTGCAGATTGCGGCAGATATCGCCATACAGGCTGGCCGGCACGGCCAGATAGACCACCAGGGGGCAGACCACGGTGTCGTGACGCACCGCCTTGCGCCACTCGGCGATGCCGCGATAGCCCTCGGCGGTGCCGAAGTCGAGCTGCAGGAAGTCGAGACGCGCGGTGAAACGCTTGACGGTCTCGCGCTCCAGCTCGGCGGGCTTGACGTAGGTCTGCAGGGTCTCGGCCACACGCTTGCGGAAGGCGTCGGTCTGCATCTCCTGACGCGCCAGCCCGAGGATGCGGGTATCGTCGTGAAGCAGCCCCTCGCGGTCGAGATGGTACAGCGCGGGATAGAGCTTGCGCAGCGAGAGGTCGCCCAGGGCGCCGAAAAGCGCCAGATCGATGACCGGCCGATCCTCGTCTTCAGACCGCCTGGTTGCCTTCATGTTTGCCCCCAATCTGGTTAACTTACATAAAAAATACGTCAGCACTGCTGCTCATGCAACGCATGTTTTGTAATATTACACTAATTTCTTAGTGACGGACCTGTCTCGTTCGCGGCCGGGACGACACCGCGATAGGATAGCCCATCATTTTGTTGTTAAATCACTACATCATCTGTTTCAGAGAGTCGCAACCGCCATGGCCCATGATCTGCTGCAACGCATTCGACAACGCCTCGATGAGCTCAACCGCTCCGAGCGCAAGGTAGCAGACGTCATCCTGGCCGACCCGGCTCGGGCCACCGGCCTGAGCATTGCCAGCCTGGCCCAGGCGGCCTCGGTCAGCGAGCCCACCGTAAACCGTTTCTGCCGCAGCTTCGATGCCAAGGGCTATCCCGATTTCAAGATCAAGCTGGCCCAGAGCCTGGCCGGCGGCACGCCCTACGTCAGCCAGTCGGTGGAGCCCGGCGACGCGGCGGAGGACTACACGCGCAAGATCTTCGGCGCCACCATCGCCGCCCTCGACGAAGCCAGCCGCACCCTGGACCCGGCCCGCATCGAGCGGGTGGTGGACTACCTGATCCAGGCCAAGCAGATTCACTTCTTCGGCCTGGGCGCCTCCGGCGCGGTGGCCCAGGATGCCCAGCACAAGTTCTTCCGCTTCAATCTCCCGGTTACTTCCTACGTCGACGTGCTGATGCAGCGCATGGTGGCATCGGCCTGCCATACCGGCGACGTGGTGGTGATCATCTCCTGGACCGGGCGCACCCGCGAGCTGGTCGACATCGCCCGCCTGGCGCGGGAGAGCGGCGCCGTGGTACTGGGCATCACCGCCCCCGCCTCGCCGCTGGCCATGGAGTGCACCGAAACCCTGGAGGTCGCCACCCCCGAGGACACCGACGTCTACATGCCGATGACCTCGCGCATGATCCAGCTGACCCTGATCGACGTGCTGGCCACCGGCGTGACCCTGCGTCGCGGCGAGGATTTCCTGCCGCACCTGAAGAAGATCAAGGACAGCCTGCTGGAGACCCGCTACCCGGCCACGCGCCAGGATTGAGTTAAGGTGATCAAGGGTTGTCAGCCAGGCGGCACGGCCCAACAATAGCGGCTCCGTCCTCGCCGACCGCCAAGGAACCACCATGCGCCGGATCGCACGCTCTGCCATCTCCCTCACCGCCCTTGCCTTCGCCCTGTTCGCGCAGGGAGCCCTCGCCGAAACCTTCCGTTTCACCGCCATTCCGGACGAGGATCAGGCGCGGTTGGTGGAGCGCTTCGGCAAGGTGGCCGACTACCTCGAGGAGCGCCTCGGGGTCGAGGTGGAGTACGTGCCGGTGAAGTCCTACAGCGCCGCGGTCACCGCATTCCGTAACGACCAGGTCCAGCTGGCCTGGTTCGGCGGCCTTTCCGGCGTGCAGGCCCGGCGTCTGGTACCGGGCTCCCAGGCGCTGGCTCAGGGCAGCGAGGACGATGCCTTCATGAGCTACTTCATCGCTCACGCATCCACCGGTCTCGAGCGTGCCGACGAGCTGCCCGACGCGCTGGAAGGCATGAGTCTGACCTTCGGCTCGCGCACTTCGACCTCCGGGCGCCTGATGCCGGAGCACTTCTTCCGCGAGCGTTTCGACGACGTCGCCCCGGAGCGCTTCTTCTCCCGCGTCGGCTACTCTGGCGATCACTCACGCACCATCGCGCTGGTCGAAGCCGGCACCTACGACATCGGTGCGGTCAACTACACCGTGTGGGAAGCCGCCGTCGAGGATGGCCGGGTCGATACCGATCGGGTCCGGGTGATCTGGGCCACACCGTCCTACCCCGACTACAACTGGACCCTGCGCGGCGACGCCGACGAGCGTTTCGGCGAAGGCTTCACCGAGAAGGTACGGGCCGCCTTCCTCGAGATGGACGACCCGGAGCTGCTCGCCTCCTTCCCCCGTGAGGCGTTCATTGCCGCCGACAACGAGCTCTATGCTCCCATCGAGGAGGTGGCCGAAGCGCTCGGCCTGCTGCGCTGATGGTGGGTGAGCAACGGCGTCTGCTGATCCGCTTCGAGGGCGAGGACCTCGGTCAGGGCGCGCATGTCGTGCTGCCGCGTCTGACCCTTGCCCTGCACGAAGGCGAGCGGGTCGCCCTGCTCGGCCAGAGCGGCGCCGGCAAGTCGACGCTGCTCGCCGAGCTGCGCCGCCGCCTGGGCGGTCAGGCGGCCTGGTGTCCCCAGCACCACGGCCTGGTGCCGCAGCTCGCCGTCTATCACAACGTCTTCATGGGACGCCTGCCGGAACACTCGGCGCTGGCCAACCTGTGGAACCTGGTGCGCCCACTGCGCGGACCATGGCGAGAGGTGGCCGCGCTGTGCGACGAACTGGGCCTGGCCGGCCTGATGCGCCGTCCGGTGGGCGAGCTTTCCGGCGGCCAACGCCAGCGGGTGGCCATCGCCCGCGCCCTGTATCAGGCCCGCCCGCTGTTCCTGGGTGACGAGCCGGTGGCCAGCGTCGACCCTCACCAGGCGCTGCGGCTGCTGGACCTGATCGACTCCCGCCACACCACCTCGGTGGTGGCGCTGCACCAGCGCGAGCTGGCACTCTCCCACTTCGACCGGGTGTGGGGGCTGCGCGACGGCCGCCTGGCGATCGACGCCCGTGCCGATGCGCTGACCCTGGCCGAGCTCGATGCGCTCTATCCCGATGCCGCGGAGCCGAACCGTCGCCCGCCGCCCGATGGCAGCGACGCCGCAATGCCGAGCCCCGAGGCGCTGCCCTGCGCCCGAGGGCGGCCATGAGCGATGCCCTGGTCGACAGCCGCCTCCCCTCGGCACGCAGCTGGTGGCGCGGCGGCTCCCCCGGCCTGCGCCTGGCCCGTCATAGCCTGGGCCTGGTGGCGCTTGCCGTGCTGCTGGTGCCCTTCGCCGATCTGGCCATCCACACCCGCGACCCCTGGGGCGAACTCGGACGCATGGCCGCCGGGCTGGCGTGGCCCGCCTGGGGCGCGCTGGAATCGCCCTTCGCGGCCCTGGGCCTGACCGTGGCGGTGGCCTTGTGGGGCACCCTGGCCGGCGTGGTGCTGGGCTTTCCCCTGGCGCTGCTGTTCGCCCGCTCGCGCCTGGTGCGCGCCGCCTGCGCCTTCGTGCGTGCCATTCACGAGCTGTTCTGGGCGCTGCTGTTCCTGCAGGTGTTCGGCCTCTCGGCGCTCACCGCCCTGGCGGCGCTGGCGATCCCCTATGCCGGCATCTTCGCCAAGGTCTACGCCGAGATCCTCGAGCAGACGCCGCGCGCACCGCGCGATGCCCTGCCACCCGGCAGCGGACGGCTGGCACGCTTCGTCTACGCCGAGCTGCCGCTGGCCTGGTCTCAGCTCGCCGCCTATACCCGCTATCGCTTCGAGTGCGGCCTGCGCGCCAGCGTGCTGCTCGGCTTCGTCGGCCTGCCGACCCTGGGCTTCCATCTCGAGACGGCGTTTCGCGAGGGGCGCTACCATGAGGCGGGTGCACTGCTGTGGCTGTTCTACCTGCTGATCGCCAGCCTGCCGTGGTGGGGCCACAAGCGGTTGATCCCGCTGCTGCTGGTGGGCGGTGTCTGGCTGCTGGGCCCCTGGCCCAGCGTTGACGGCGCGCTGCTGTGGCGCTTCGTCTCAGAGGATATCTGGCCGGCGGCGCTGCTGGTCGGCGACTGGGCGGGGCTGTTCGAGTGGCTGGCGCGGGTACCGGCGCTGGGCCCGGCCATCGGCAACACCCTGCTGCTGGGGCTGCTCGGCAGCGTGGGGGCGCTACTGGTAGCGCTCATGCTGTGGCCGCTGGCCAGCCGCCATTTCGGCAACCGTGCCACCCGTCTGGCCGGACACGGCGTGCTGATCTTCCTGCGCTCGACGCCGGAGCTGATGCTGGCGTTCGTCTTCCTGCTGCTGCTCGGCCCCTCGCTGCTGCCCGCCTGGCTGGCCCTGGCGCTGCACAACGGCGCCCTGATCGCCTTTCTGGTGGCACGCCACGCCGATGCCATCACCCCCGGCATGCCGGGGCTTACCGCCAGCGGACGCCTGGCCTACGAGCTGCTGCCGCGGGTCTATCCGGGGCTGCTGGCGCTGCTCTACTACCGCGCCGAGGTGATCCTGCGCGAAACGGCGATCCTCGGCATGCTGGGGGTGGCCACGCTGGGGTTCTATATCGAAGAGGGCTTCGACTACCTGATGTTCGACGTGGCCTTCTTCCTGCTGCTGATCACCGCCGCGCTCAACGTCGCCGTGGACGCCCTCTCGCGACGGCTGCGGCCGCGAGAGGCACCGCTCGACGATCCCTGCGTTCGTTAGGAAACCACCGAGGTTCTGCTGCACTCGATATCCGGGTCGCCGGCAGTACTCGTATTCCTCATTGAGCAGACAGTCAACTCCGGTTACTCCGTGCTGGCGGCAACCCGCCTATCTTCGCTCGCCAAGAACCTCGACGGCTTCCTCAGTAGGAATAGTCGCCGCCGACGACTGCCGCCGTGACGGTGATCTCCACCTTGAGCTCGTCGGCAGGCATCGGCGCACAGACGCAGGTACGTGCCGGGGCATGGCCGGTGGGTACCCAAGCGTCCCACACCGCGTTCATGGCGGCGAAGTCATGACCGTCCTTGAGGTAGATGGTGGCCGTCAGCAGGTGCTCGCGGTCGGAACCGATCTCGGCCAGCAGCGCATCCACCCGCGCCAGCATGCTTTCGGTCTGCTCGGTGATGTCGCCGTGGCGCGCCTCGGGGCCGGCGACCTGGCCGCACAGGTAAGCGATACCCTGGTGGATCACGGCGCGGCTCATGCGTGCCTTGGTGTCATGACGGACGATGGTCATCTCTTGCTCCTCGGGAAGTAAAAATCTCGCCGATTCTAACGCATTCGGCGGAGTCGACGTCGACACACCCAACCGGCATACCTCCTGCGCGGTATATCCAGGATGCGTTATGCATGGCAGTATACGACGAAGCGTTATATCCATCGGGATATGACGATGACTCGCCCACGCCGGAAGAGCACAGAGAACCCAACGGGGGAACGATCGATGAGCCGTGTTTTTCGTCTGCTGGCCGGCGTGGCCGCCCTCGGCCTGAGCCTCACCATCGCCACGGCCATGGCCGACCCGCAGCCGACCCGGATCGCCGCCGCCTCGGACCTGCGCTTCGCCATGGACGAGATCCTGGAGAACTTCGCCAGCGACCATCCGGAACACCCCATCGAGGTGCTCTACGGCTCCTCGGGGCGTTTTCGCAGCCAGATCGAGCACGGCGCCCCCTTCGATCTCTTCTTCTCGGCGGACATCGCCTACCCTCGGGCACTGGAACAGGCCGGCCATGCCGCCGGCGAGGTGATCCCCTACGCCGAAGGGCGCATCGTGATCTGGAGCGACGGACTCGACGCCTCGGAACTGACACTGAGTGACCTCGCCGACGAGCGCTTCCGCCGCATCGCCATCGCCAACCCCCGCCACGCACCCTATGGCGACCGGGCCCGGGAGGCCCTGCGCGCCAGCGGCCTGTGGGAGACGCTGGAGCGACGCCTGGTGTTCGGCGAGAACATCGCCCACACCCTGCAGCTGGTGCAGAGCGGTGCCGCCGAGGTGGGCATCATCGCCCTGTCGCTGGTCCGCCACCCGTCGATACTCGACCAGGGTGGCTACCACTTGATCGACGACGCGCTCCACGCGCCGCTCACCCAGGGCTTCATCATTACCCGCCGCGCCGCCGACAACCCTACCGCGCGGCTGTTCGCCGACTACATGAGCGCAGCGGAAACCCGCAGCATCATGCGCGCCTATGGCTTCCAGCTACCCGATGAGTAAGGCGAGATGACCTGGCTCGGGATCGGCGAGGCCGACTGGATCGCCCTGCAGCTCACCTTCCGTCTGGCGCTGATCAGCACCGCCCTGCTGCTGGTGCTGTGCCTGCCGCTGGCCTGGTGGCTGGCCCATACCCAGCGCCGCATCAAGGTGGTGATCGAGGCGCTGGTCGCGCTGCCGCTGGTGCTGCCGCCCACGGTGATCGGCTTCTACCTGTTGATCCTGCTCGGCCCCCGCGGCGCCGTGGGCGGCACCCTGGAGCGCCTGGGCGCGAACCACCTGGCCTTCACCTTCACCGGGCTGGTGATCGGCTCGATGATCTATTCGCTGCCCTTCGTGGTACAGCCGTTGCAGAACGCCTTCCAGGCCATGGGGCGCCGCCCGCTGGAAGTGGCCGCCACCCTGCGCGCGGGCCCATGGGACCGCCTGGTGTCGGTGGTGCTGCCGCTGTCGCGCCAGGGGCTGCTCACCGCGGCGGTGCTCTCCTTCGCCCACACCCTGGGCGAGTTCGGCGTGCTGCTGATGATCGGCGGCGGCATCCCCGGCCAGACCCAGGTCGCCTCCATCGCCATCTACAGCCACGTCGAGGGCATGGACTACGCCTCCGCCCACCGCCTGTCGCTGTTGCTGATCGTGACGGCCTTCGTGATGCTGGTGTGCATCTATGCGCTCAACAAGCGCTTCAAGATCGTGGGAGTGGCGCCATGAGCCTGGCGTGCGAGTTTCGGCTGGCGCGCGGCGACTTCGCGCTGGACGCCCGGATGACCCTGCCCGAGCGCGGCGTCACCGCGCTGTTCGGCCGCTCCGGCTCGGGCAAGACCACGCTGCTGCGCTGCCTGGCCGGCCTCGAGAGAGCCGAGGGATGGCTGACGGTGAACGGCTGCCGCTGGCAGGACGACGAACGCTTCCTGCCGGTGCATCGCCGCCCGCTGGGCTACGTGTTTCAGGAAGCGAGCCTGTTTCCCCACCTGCGGGTACGCGACAACCTGCGCTACGGCTACCGGCGGGTGCCGGTGGCGCGGCGCCGGGTGGACTTCGACGAGACGGTGCGGCTGCTCGGCGTCGAGGCGCTTCTCGAGCGCTACCCGCAAGCGCTCTCCGGCGGCCAGCGCCAGCGGGTGGCCATCGCCCGGGCGCTGCTGGCCAGCCCCCGGCTGCTGCTGATGGACGAACCCATGGCATCGCTGGACGCCACCAGCAAGGCGGAGATCCTGCCCTACCTGGAGCGGCTGCACGACCACCTGGAGATTCCGGTGGTCTATGTCAGTCATGCCCTGGAAGAGGTGGCCCGACTGGCGGATCACATGGTGCTGCTGGAAGCGGGCCGGGTGCTGGCCACCGGGCCCTTGCACGAGTTGCTGACCCGCAGCGACCTGCCGCTGGCCCATGCCGACAATGCCGCCGCGGTGCTGGAGGCGCAGGTGCTGGATTACGACGCCGGGCGGCAGCTGGTCACGCTCGGCTGCGGCGACGTGCGACTGCGGGTCTCGCGGGAGCAGGCACCGTCGAGCCAACGCCTCAGACTCAGCATCAGGGCCAGTGACGTGGCGATCAGCCTGAGCCCAGCGCGGGATTCCAGCGTGCTCAACTGCCTGCCGGTGCGGATTGCCGAGATCGACGACGACCCCCATCCCGGCCATCGGCTGGTGCGTCTGGCCCTCGGCGATCAGGCCCTGCTCGCGCGCATTCCCCGCGAGGCCGTGGAGCGTCTGGCACTCGCCCCCGGCATGGCCGTGCATGCCCAGGTGCGGGCGCGGGCGCTGACATGAGAATTGAGATCGACAAGGCGATCAGTTGGATGGCGGCGAATCGGCAAACAGCGCAGTGAAGGCCTCCATCTCCTCGGCCACCGCCTCGCTGGCGATGCGCTGCATGCGCCGGTAGCGCTCCAGCACTTCCTCGCCGAAGGGCGTGATCCGCGCACCGCCGCCTCGTTTGCCGCCGGTGGCGGTGGTCACCAGCGGCTCCCTGAAGCACTGGTTCATGGTGTCCACCAGCATCCAGGCGCGTCGATAGCTCATGCCCATGTCGCGTGCGGCGGCACTGATCGACCCGGTGGCGGCAATCGCCTCGAGCAGCTGCGCCTTGCCCGGCCCGATGGCGATGGCAGGGCCCAGCTGAATGCGCAGGCGGGGAATGGTCGGATCATGGGCGGCCACGCTGTGCCTCCTTGGACAAGTCAGCAGGATGCTACCACTCCTCATCTTGTCTGACATGTCGCCAAGGGAAGCCCTCTCAGCGAAGCAGCAGTACCGGCACCCTGGCCCGCCGCAACATGGCGGTAGTGGTGCTGCCCACCAGCAGGTGGCGAATGCGCGAGTGGCCGTAGGCGCCCATCACCAGCAGATCGATGGCGTTCTGCTCCTGGTAGACGCGCAGGGTCTCCTCCACCTCGCCGGCACGGATCGCCCCTTCGGCCTCGTGGCCGGCCTCGCGCAGCGTGGCCAACGCCCACTCCAGCTGCGAACGGTTGTCGCCGGTCTCGGCCCCGACGATCACCACGTGCACCGGAATGCCGTTGAACAGCGGGCTCTTGGCCAGCATCTCGACTCCCTTGCGGGTGGTCTTGCTGCCGTCGAAGGCAAGCATCACCCGCCGGGGCTGGGTGAAGCTCTCCGGCACCATCAGAATCGGCCGATGCAGCGTGCGCACCACCCGCTCCAGGTTGGAGCCCAGATGCTCGCTGGCCTGGTGGGCGGTCTCGCCGCGCTTGCCCAGTACCAGCAGGCGAATCTCGTTCTGCAGCTCGTCGAGGGTTTCCACCAGGGTGCCGTTGCGCTGGCGGGTGGCGGGCTCGGCCACGCCATCCTCGATGGCACGCTCCTTGGCCGCCGTGAGCACCAGCCGCCCCTGCTTCTGGGCCACCTTGGCGCGCTGCTCGTCGAGCTGAGCGAGCTCCTCGAGCAGATGCTCGCGGGAACCCAATCCAATATGGCCGGAGAGGTCCGCTTCGGCGGTCTGAGGATGGTTGTCCACCACGTGCAGAAAGGTCAGCGGCGCGCCGAGCGCCTGGCTGGCCCAGGCGGCGTAGTCGCACACCCCGGTGGAGAACTGCGAGCCGTCGATGGCGGCCATTACCTGTTCGGTCATGTCTTGCTCCTCGTTTCCTTAGTGTCCGCCCATCAACTTTTCCACGGCCGCCGGGTCATCGTGGATGGCATGGCGGTCGACGATGGTGGCACTGGCCTCGTTGAGCCCGATCAGCTCCACCTCGGTACCCTCACGACGGAACTTGATCACCACCCTGTCCAATGCCTGCACCGCCGTGATGTCCCAGAAGTGAGCGCGAGAGAGGTCGATGGTGACCTTCTCCACCGTCTCCTTGAAGTCGAAGACGCTGCCGAAGCGCTCGGAGGAGGCGAAGAACACCTGGCCCACTACATGATAGATTCGACGGCTGCCGGCGTCGGCCTCTGCGGAGCCGATGTAGAGAATGTTGCCCACCTTGTTGGCAAAGAACATCGCCGCCAGCAGCACGCCGACGAACACCCCGATGGCCAGATTGTGGGTTCCCACGGTAACCGCCACGGTGGTCAGCATGACGACGTTGGTGCTCAGCGGATGCTTTTTCAGGTCGCGAATCGAGGCCCAACTGAAGGTGCCGATGGAGACCATGATCATCACCGCCACCAGCGCGGCCATGGGGATCAACGACACCCAGTCGGAAAGGAACACCACCAGGATCAGCAGCAGCACACCGGCCACCAGGGTGGAGAGCCGCCCGCGTCCGCCCGACTTCACGTTGATCACCGACTGGCCGATCATCGCGCAGCCGGCCATGCCGCCCAGCAGGCCGGAGCCGATATTGGCGATACCCTGTCCCTTGCACTCACGGTTCTTGTCGCTCGGGGTGTCGGTCAGATCGTCGACGATGGTGGCGGTCATCATCGACTCCAGCAGACCCACCACGGCGAGCATCACCGAGTAAGGCAGAATGATCCACAACGTGTCGAGAGTCAGCGGCACGTCGGGCCACAGGAAGACCGGCAGGGTATCGGGAAGCTCGCCCATGTCGCCAACGGTACGAATCTCCATGCCGGAGAGCAGGTAAACGGCGGTCAGCACCACGATGCACACCAGCGGCGAAGGAATCGACTTGCCCACCCTGGGCAGGTAGGGAAAGAGGTAGATGATCGCCAGGCCGGCCACGGTCATGGCGTAGACGTGCCAGGTTACCCCGGTCAGCTCAGGCAACTGCGCCATGAAGATCAGGATGGCCAAGGCGTTGACGAAGCCGGTGACCACCGAGCGCGAGACGAAGCGCATCAGCTCGGCCAGTTTCAGGTAGCCGGCCACGATCTGCAGCACCCCGGTGAGCAGGGTGGCGGCCAGCAGGTATTCGAGACCGTGATCGCGCACCAGCGTGACCATCAGCAGCGCCATGGCGCCGGTGGCTGCGGAGATCATACCCGGCCGGCCGCCGGTGAAGGCGATGATCACGGCGATACAGAAGGAGGCATAGAGGCCGACCTTGGGGTCGACACCGGCGATGATGGAGAAGGCGATTGCCTCGGGAATCAGGGCCAATGCGACCACGATGCCGGCGAGGGTATCGCCCTTGATGTTGGAGAACCATTCTTGCTTGGTGGATCGGAACATGCTTCGGTCCAGTCTGTGAGTCGTCATGCCAACCGGCACATATCGGATGGCGTCAGGTGCGATGACACATGTTTCCCACGGCGCGCCGGGTAGCGACCTGAGGGAGCACTGTGAATCGGTGAGATAGGGGCAAGCGGCCCGGGACATCGGCAGATGTCGAGCGGTGGCGTGCCGATGGCGGCATCACCGAGAGAAGGGAAGCGCTAGGGCGGCGTGACCAGCCCTGTCGAAGGTTTCAGCACGTTGCGTTGCATCCGTGGTCGGTTGAGCGGGGCAAAGACGGCATGCCCCGAAACGAGCGGCGCATTCTATCAGTTCCGCTGCAATGCTGCACCCTGAGCCCTCAGCCGCCGCTCCAGCCGCCGTTCGTAAAGCCCTTTGGCCAGCAGCGTACCCAGCACCAGGCCGCCGCCCAGCAGGGCAAAGGGCGCCGGTCGTTCGGCCAGCAGCCACCATACCCATAGCGTGCCTACCACCACTTCCATCAGCATCAGCAGCCCCACCTCGGCGGCGGGCAGGTAGAGCGGCCCGCGCTGGATCAGGGTGAAGCCCAGAGGCAGCAGCACCAGGCACAGCAGTATCAGCAACAGCAGGCTATCGGCCGGCGGCAACGCGATGCCGCCGCCGGCCAGCCCGAGCAGCCCCGCGGTGGCGGCCACGATCAGCCCCGACAGCGTGAGCATCGGGCTCATGTCGACCCCGGGGCGGGTGCGGCAGAGGGTGAAGTTGGCCGCCAGCGCCGTGGCCGCCAGCAGGGCGAAGGCGTTGCCGATCCACGACCCCGCCCCGGTGTCGTCGAGCACGATAAGCGAGGTGCCGAACAGGCAGATCCAGATGGCGAGCCAGGTGCGCCGGGGCAGCCGCTCGCCGAGGAACAAGCGTGACAGCAGTGCCGCAATCAGCGGCGCCCCGGCCAGGATCATCAGCACGTTGCCGCCCTTGGTGTACTGGTTGCCGAGCACGAAGCCGTAGGTGGAGAGGCTGAACAGCACGGCCACGCCGATGCCGGTCCAGCCGCAGCGGCGATAGGCAGCGACGGTGCCGGCACCGTGGCGGGCCAGCATGATGAGGAGGAAACCCAGTGCGGTGAGCAGACCCCGCCAGACCAGAATCTCGCTGTCGGGCAGAGCGATCAGCTTGATCAGCAGGGCATCGGGGGAAATGATCAGCGCACCGCCGCCGGTCAGCAGCAGCCCCTGCTGGCGGTGCGAAAGAGAGTGGATCAAGGCGACCTCGAATTCCGTCGGATCGCCTCAGCATGCCACGTCCGGGGGGACGTGGCACGCTTCGCTCAGCCTTCGCCCAGGTCGCTTGGCCGCGTGGCGTTGGTCTTCGCCTGGGCGGTGGACGCCTGCATGTGCCGGAACGCCTCCATGATGTCCATCGGCAGCGGGAAGACGATGGTCGAGGCGTTCTTGTTGCTCATGTCGCTCATGGTCTGCAGATAGCGCAGCTGCAGGGCGGCGGAGTTCTCGGCCATGACGTTGGCCGCTTCGACCAGCTTCTTCGAGGCCTGCAGCTCACCCTCGGCGTGGATCACCTTGGCACGACGCTCACGCTCGGCCTCGGCCTGCCGGGCGATGGCGCGGATCATGCTCTCGTTGAGGTCGACATGCTTGATCTCGACGTTGGCCACCTTGATGCCCCACTCCTCGGTCTGGGCGTCGATGATCTCCTGGATGTCGTCGTTGAGCTTGTCGCGCTCGGAGAGCATCTCGTCGAGGTCGTGCTTGCCGAGCACCGAACGCAGCGTGGTCTGGGCCAGCTGGCTGGTGGCCACGGCAAAGTTCTCGACCTGAATGATCGCCTTCTCCGGATCGACCACACGGAAGTAGAGCACCGCGTTGACCTTCACCGTGACGTTGTCCTGGGAGATGACGTCCTGCTCCGGCACGTCCATGGTGATCACGCGCAGGTCCACCACGCTCATCTGCTGGATGCCGGGAATGACGATGATCAACCCCGGCCCCTTGACCGACTGAAAGCGGCCGAGGAAGAAGATCACGCCGCGTTTGTACTCCGGCAGAATGCGGATCGACGCGGCGATCAGCATGAACAGCAGGACGACCGGAATGAGATATTCGAGCATCATGAGAACTCTCCTTGATGTGTGTTGCGCTTGGACTCGATGAATTCCGTTACATTACCGAGCGGTTCGTTGCACGGGTTCGACGTGTAGCGTCAGGCCGTCGACCGCCACCACCCTGACCGCCTCTCCACGCCTCACGGCAACGGGGCTGTGCGCATTCCAGCGCTCCCCCCGCATGCGCACATGGCCTTCCTGCCGGAAGTCCTCCAGGGCCATGCCATGACAGCCTATCAGCTGCTCCTGGCCGGTGCGGGCCGGGCGCCGGCGCAGGCCGGTGAAGCGAATCATCACCCACAGCATGAGTCCCGCCGCCACCAGGGCGACGCCGCCGATCATCGGCAGCGAGACGGCGAGCTGGTCGGTATCCATCAGCATCACCGAGCCGATCACGAAGGCCGCGATCCCGCCCATGCCTAGGATGCCGAAGCTCGGCATCAGCGCCTCGCTCACGATCAAGCCCAGCCCCACCAGGATCAGCGCCAGGCCGGCGTAGTTGATCGGCAGCAGCTGAAAGGCGAACAGCGCGAGCAGCAGCGAGATGACGCCGATGGTGCCCGGCACCAGGGCCCCCGGATTGGAGAGTTCGAAGATCAGCCCGTAGAAGCCGATGATCATCAGGAAGTAGGCCACGTTGGGGTTGGTGATCACCTGCAGGAACTGGGTGCGCCAGTCGGGATCGAAGCGCTCGACGGTGATGTCGGCGGTACTGAGAGTAAGCTCGCCACGCTCCATGACCACCTCGCGACCGTCGATCTGCTCCAGCAGGTCGTCGATGTCACGCGCCACCACGTCGATGACGTTGATTTCGAGCGCTTCGCGGGAGGTCAGGTTGACCGCTTCGCGTACCGCCTCCTCGGCCCAGTCGGCGTTGCGGCCATGGCGCTCGGCCAGCCCGCGAATGTAATAGACGGCGTCCTCCAGCACCTTGCGCTCCATGGCGGTCTCGCCGCGCCGACGCGTATCGGCAGGCTCGGCGGGAGCGTCGCCTTCGGCCTCCGTGGCCTCGGCATCGTTGGCCTCGTTCGCCTCGTCGGCTTCCTGCTCCGCCTCGTCGTTCTCCCGTGCGTTGCGCTCCTCGGTCTCTTCCTCTTCGTCGCGCTCGTCCAGGCCGGGAAACCCACCGCCCATCTGTACCGGCGTGGCCGAGCCGAGATGGGTCGAGGGCGCCATGGCGGCCACGTGGCTGCCGTAGAGCAGATAGGTGCCGGCGCTGGCGGCCCGGGCGCCGCTGGGCGAGACGTAGATGGCCACGGGCACCGGCGAGGTGAGCATGGAACGGATCATGCTGCGCATGGTGGCATCGAGCCCGCCCGGGGTGTCCATCTGCACGATGACGAGTTCGGCATTGCGCTCGGCCGCCTTGCGCAGCCCGCGTTCGAAGTAGTCGCCGGTGGCCGGCCCGATGGCGCCCTCAACCGTCATCACCAGGGCGATGCGTTCGTTCTCCTGAGCCTGGCTCTGCCAGGCCAGCAGACCACCTCCGACAGCCAGGCACAGGAAGCTGAACCACAGCACAAGACGGTGAAGCCGGGCGACACGGCGCACGCTCATGACAGACTTACCTCGCGTCGTGATATGGGTATGCTTGTAGGACCCTACTGTTGGTGATTCAGTTTCTCCTTAAATCAGGTTAGCAGGCGAAGCCGAGAAAGCCGAACCCGACACGAAGCCAACCCAGGAGCACGACGATGCGCCTTCTTGTCACTGCCATAGCCCTCTCGTTGATCCTGGTACCGCCGGCGGCGGCCGACTCATGGTCGCAGGTGCTCGACGAAGCCCGCGGCCAGAGCGTCTACTGGCACGCCTGGGCCGGCGATACGCGGGTCAACGACTATCTCGAATGGGTGAAGCGGCAAGTGCGGGACGAGCACGATATCGAGCTGGTGCATGTCAAGATCGACGATACCGGTGCCGCCGTCTCCCGCGTGCTGGCCGAGCGCAGCGCCGGCAATCACGACGACGGCAGCATCGATCTGATCTGGCTCAACGGCGAGAACTTCGCCGCCATGAAAGAGAACGACCTGCTGTACGGCCCCTTCGCCGAGCGGCTGCCCAACTTCGCGCTGACCTTTCCGGAACACAATCCCGAGGTGGTCACCGACTTCACCCTGCCCACGGAAGGCTATGAGTCGCCCTGGGGCAAGGCACAGATCACCTTCTATTACGACGCCAGCGAAGTCGGGGACGAGCCGCCGCGCAGCATGACACAGCTGCTCACCTGGGCCGAGGCCAACCCGGGACGCTTCACCTACCCCCGCCTGCCCGACTTCCTCGGCAGCACCTTCCTCAAGCAGGCCCTCATTGCTCTGGTGGACGATAGCGATGCCCTCTATGAACCGGTGGCGCAGAGCGACTTCGAAGACGTCACGGCACCGCTGTGGGAGTATCTCGACGCCCTTCACCCTCACCTATGGCGCAGCGGGCGACAGTTTCCCGCCAATGGCCCCGAGCTGCGGCGGCTGATGGCCGACGGCGAAGTCGCACTGGCCTTCACCTTCAATCCGGCGGAGCCGGCCGCCGCGGTGGCCGACTTCGAGCTGCCCGAAACGACCCGCAGCTACGTACTCGACGGCGGCACCCTGGGTAACGTGCATTTCGTTGCCATTCCGTTCAACTCACCGCGCCGTGCCGCCGCCATGGTGGTGGCCGATTTCCTGCTCTCACCCGAGGCCCAGGCGCGCAAGCAGGACATCTCGGTGTGGGGCGATCCCACCGTGCTCGACGTGACGCGCCTCAATGCCGAGACCCGCGCACTCTTCGAACAGGCGCGCGACAATCCCGCCCTGCTGGCACCGGAGGCACTGACCGAGACCCTGCCGGAGCCGCACCCGAGCTGGATGACGGCGCTGCAGGACGCCTGGCAGGCGCGCTACGTCGGCCGCTAGGGACAGCCGCTGCCGATGCTGCGCCTTGCTCCGTGGCTGATCGTCATCCTGCTGGTCGGCCCGATACTGGCCGGCCTGACCATGGCGGTACTGCCTGCGTTCGGCTATTTGCCGGCGCTGGGCGGCCATGCCTTCAGCCTGGAGCCCTGGCGGCTGCTCCTGGCCCAACCGGGCCTGACCCGCTCGGTGGGTGTGAGTTTCGCCAGCGGTCTGATTACCACGGCCATCTCGCTTGCCGTGGTGCTGCTGTTTCTGGCCGGCGTATCGGGCAGCCGGCTGGACCGATGGATCCGACGCCTGGTCGCGCCGCTGCTGTCGATCCCCCACGCCGCCGCGGCCTTCGGCCTGGCCTTCCTGATCGCACCATCCGGCCTGCTGTCACGACTGGTCTCGCCGGGGCTGACCGGCTGGGAGCGTCCGCCGGACGTGCTGATAGTTCAGGACCCCTGGGGGTTCTCGCTGATGGCTGGGTTGATCATCAAGGAGATCCCCTTCCTGCTGCTGATGTGCCTTGCCGCCCTGCCCCAGCTCGACCCGGAACGGCGCGTGGCCATGGCCCGCTCGCTCGGCTATCGCCCGACCACCGCCTGGCTCAAGGTGGTGACCCCTTCGCTCTATCCGCTGATCCGACTGCCGGTCTTTGCCGTCATCGCCTATGCCACGTCGGTGGTGGACGTGGCGCTGATTCTCGGCCCGACCCTGCCGCCGACGCTGGCGGTCTCGATTCTCGTCTGGTTCAACGACCCCGATCTGAGCCGGCGCTTCATGGCCTCGGCCGGCGCCGTGCTGCAGCTCGGCGTCACGGCCGCGGCGCTCATCGCCTGGTGGTGCCTGGAACGCCTGGTCGCCCGGCTGGGGCGGCACTGGCTCGCGCGTGGCGGACGCGACAGCGGCGATTTGCCGCTGCGTCTGGCCGGCAAAGGGCTGATCGGGCTGGCCACACTCACTGCCTTCGCCGGCATCGCCGGCCTGGCGCTATATTCCATTGCCGGCTTCTGGCGCTTTCCCGATGCCCTGCCGCAAGGCCTCACCGCGGCGCACTGGCTGCGCGCCCTGCCCGCCCTTGCGGGGCCGGTCGCCACCACGGCGCTGATCGCCATCGGCGCTACGCTGATCGCTCTGGCGCTGACCCTGGCGGCGCTGGAGAACGAACAGCGAACGGGCCGGCAGCCGGCCCAGGGACGGCTGCTCTCGGCGCTCACGCTGCTCTACCTGCCGCTGATCGTGCCGCAGATCGCCTTCCTGTTCGGGCTGGTGGTGGTGATGGAGTCGCTGGGCACTCGCCCCACCCATGCGCTGGTGATCTTCGGCCACCTGCTGTTCGTGCTGCCCTACGTGTTTCTCTCCCTCGCGGAGAGCTACCGCCGCTTCGACCCGCGCTGGTCGCAGCTGGCGGTGAGTCTCGGCGCCTCGCGCAACGGCGCCTTCTGGCGGGTGCGGCTGCCGCTGCTGCTGGCGCCGCTGCTCACCGCCGCCGCCGTGGGCCTGGCCGTCAGTATCGGTCAGTACCTGCCCACCCTGCTGCTGGGTGCCGGCCGTGTGCCCACCGTGACCACCGAGGCGGTGTCGCTGGCCGCCGGTGGCAATCGTCGGGTGATCGGCGTGTGGGCAATGGTTCAGGCCAGCCTGCCGCTGGTAGGCTTCGTCATCGCCGTGGGCCTGCCACGGCTGCTGTGGCGCAATCGACGCGACATGAGGGGATCACCATGAGCACAGGTCACCGCCTGGTGCTGGACGAGGTCCGCATCGTCCTGGCGGGCAGCACACTGCTCGAACTCGGCGCCGAGATCGGTCCCGGCGAGGTCTTCACCGTGATGGGACCGTCGGGATCGGGCAAGTCGACCCTGCTGGCATACCTGGCCGGCTTCCTGGCACCTGTCTTCCAGGCCAGCGGCCGGGTACTGCTCGACGATAGCGACATCACTCGACTGCCGGCGGAGCGCCGCGGTATCGGCCTGCTGTTCCAGGACCCGCTGCTGTTCCCGCATCTCTCGGTGGCCGGTAACCTGCGCTTCGGCATGCCCCGCGCCCTACCCGACAAGGCGGCAAGGGTCGAGACGGCACTGGCGCAGGTCGGCCTGGCCGGCTTCGGGTCACGCGACCCGGCCACCCTCTCCGGCGGCCAGAAGGCCCGAGTGGCGCTGATGCGCCTGCTGCTTTCCGAACCGCGTGCCGTACTGCTCGACGAACCCTTCTCGAAGCTCGACAGGCAGCTGCGCCACGACATGCGCCGACTGGTCTTCGACCGGCTGCGCGAGGCGGGGCTGCCCAGCCTGCTGGTGACCCACGACCGCGAGGATGCCGAGGACGCCGGCGGCAGGGTGATCGAGCTGGGCCAATGAGCCGAAGACGCAACGTTGCCTCCCCGCTGCCACCGGCCTAGGCTTTCATCCATCCCCAGCGAGGAGGACGGGCTCATGCGAACTCCACTGATCTTGGCAGTCACGCTGGCAATGGCCGGCACCGCCCAGGCGATGCACCCTTCTCCCCTGGTCGAGGCCGAGTGGCTGGAAGAGCATCTGAACGCTGCAGGTCTCGTGGTGCTCGACGTGCGCTCCACCATCGACGACGGCGGCGACCGTACCGCCTTCGAGGCCGCCCGCATTCCCGGCAGCCGCTACAGCAACTACGCCGAGGATGGCTGGCGCGAAGAACGCGACGGCGTGGCCGGCCTGATGCCGGACGTGGACGATCTGGCACGGCTGATCGGCGGCCTGGGCATCGACAACGGCGACACCGTCATCGTCGTGCCGGCGGGCACCGGCCCCACCGACTTCGCCAGCGCTACCCGGGTCTACTGGACCTTCAAGACCCTGGGCCATGACGAGGTGGCGATCCTCAACGGCGGCTTCGCCGGTTGGGAACGGCAAGGGTTCGAGACCGCCAGCGGTCCGCTCGAACCGCCCGAGGCGACCGCTTTCTCCGCAACGCTGCGCGAGGAGCTGCTGGCAAGCGACGCCGAGGTCGACGCCTCACGGCAGGCCGGCGAGCAGCTGGTTGATGCCCGCCCCGAGGAGTTCTTCAGCGGAGCACGGCAGTCGCCAGCCACCCGTGCGCCGGGCACCATCCCGGACTCGGTGAACCTGCCCCATGATGATGCGCTGGTAGAGCGCGACGGCGCCTGGTACCTGGAGCCCGAACGCTTGACCGCGGCGATCGACGCCCTGGGGCTGGACCGGGAAGCCCCTACCGTCGCCTTCTGCAATACCGGTCATTGGGCCGCCAGCGGTTGGTTCCAGTTGAGCGAGGTGGGCGGCTTTACGAATGCCACCATGTACGATGGCTCCATGGCCGCCTGGACCCGAGACGACGCCCGGCCGGTGCAACTGGCCGACCGCGGCGTCATGACGGTGGGAGAAATGAGGGACTGATCCCTCTCGGGCGAAGTGCAGATCGCGAACGGACCAGGCCTGCTTCGTCCTCGCAGCGGCCGAAGCAGGCCACGCTGTCCGCCTCATGCCGCCAGCAGTTCGACGTCGTAGCGCTCACCGTGACGTTCCATGTAGTCGGTCAGCCGCGCCAGCGGCAGCGGGCCCGGCAACGGGTAGCGCGCCTTTATCTTCTGCCGGGTCTCGAGGTAGTAGCGTCCCAGCGAACCGAAGTCCCGCGGGTGCAGCTCCTCGCTGACGCCGATGAACTGACCCTGCCTGCGGGCCCGCTCCAGCACCTGCCGCCAGCGGTCGATCTGCGGGAACCCCACCCCCTCGACGCCGTTGTTGAACAGCATCAGGTTGATCTCGTCGAAGGGCTCACGAGAATCGAGGTAGGACTCGATGGCGTCCACCGAGGGGTTCATGTTGAACTTCATCCAGAACGGCACCGAGCCCGTGCGCAGCGCCCAGTAGGGCTCGAGCATGATGAAGGACTCGACCAGTACCCGATTGGCCTTGAGCCCCCGTTCACGGTTCCAGTCGCGGTAGAAGTCGGCCACCATCGGGCTGAGGGAGTCCGGCTCGTCGTAGATCAGTCGCTTGACCTGATAGCCGTGCTGGGCGGCAAAGCGCAGGATGTCGTCGCGCAGCGCCGCCTCGAAGCCCCACTCCGCCTCGGGGCTCCTGCCATCCGGCTCCGGCGAGTCCCAGCGCCGTACCGGCGCATCATAGCGCTCCAGGTACTCCTCGACCCGCTCGCTGCCGTGGTGGAACTCCTCTTCGGTGGCGCCACCCAGCGCCCCGTGCTGGAAGAAGTGGCGCTCGCCGATACGGGTCGTCGGCCAGCTGCTGCCGCACTCGGTCACTATGATGGTGCCGCCCGGCTCGAGGTTCGCCTCGAGAAAGCGCTCGTAGGCCCGACCCAGGGTCAGCCGCTTGACGCGAAAGTAGTCCATGTACTCCACCATCAGGCGATCCTGATTGGCGTCGTGCATGTGATGGAGCTGCAGATCCGGATTGGCTTCGAGCAGCTTGGGGGCATAGCGACGACCGAACTCCATGGCCTTCTTCGGGTCGTCGTTGTCCCCCGAGAGGTGACGCACCGGGATGAAGAAGGTCTGCGGCAGCCAGGGGATGTCGAAGGCGGCGGAGAGATGCGTCAGCGCGCCGCTGGCCGAGCCGACCATCACCGCCTGATAGCGCCGCTGGGGATAGCGGGCGGTGATCCACTCCGCCACCTTTTCGGCATCGACCTGATCGAGCTTGTCGGGGGCGTGCCCCTCGGTCACGCCGCCCACCGCATAGACCTCTTCGCGAGCCGCCTGCGGCAGCCAGTTCGCCGCCTGCACAATTCGGCCCATGGCATGCCCCTTGCCCAGGCCGGGGTAATCCTGACCGTGCAGGTAGTTGGAGGTGGCACGCAGCATGCCGGTAGCGGAATCGAAATCGGCAATGTAGGAAGGGGAACTGGGTCGCATGAGAAACTCCTGTCTTCAGCGATGTGATTCGAAATCCCAAGGGAGCGACATCCTGTCGCTCCCGGCGGTCAGGCTTGGCAGTGAGGCGACGTCAGGTTTGACGGTGATAGGCGTACATCGCCAGCGGCACCACCACGGCCGCCAGCCCTAGTGCCAGCCCCATGCCGCTGCTGGTGCCGCCATGTTCGCGCTCGATCCAGCCGCCGCGAACGGCCCCGACTCCGCGCGAGTGGAACAGGTTGCCCGAGCCGGGCTCGACGGGCAGGTCCTGGGCGAAGTGGTCGCTGTTCACCTTGCGTTCCATCATCTTTTCGCCGAGCGGCGGTGCCAGCGTGCGAAGCGCCGCCATCATACGCCCCGAGTTGCCGACGAAGTGTTCGCGCATCGGGTGCCTGGCCACGTGCACGATGGCCGCCGCCACCTTCTCCGGGGGATAGACAGGCGTCATGGCCTTGACCGGCTGCCCCACGTAGTTGGCCGCACGCTGAAACAGCGGTGTATCGATGGAGGCCGGCAGAATGGTGGAGACATGGATGTCCGGCGCATCGGCGAGCTCCATGCGCAGGCACTCCGACAGGCCGCGAATGCCCCATTTCGAGGTCACATAGGCACTGGTGAAGGGCTGACCGGAGTGGGCCACCATCGAGGAGACGTTGATCAGCCGCCCATGACCCTGCTCGCGAAACTGGCGAATCGCTTCCCGCGCTCCGTTGACGCAGCCCAGCAGGTTGGTCTGGATCACCTTTTCGAAGGCGTCACGCGGCGTTTCCTCCAGGCGGCCGAACAGCGTCACCGCGGCGTTGTTGATCCAGACGTCGATGCGCCCATAGCGCTCCACCGCCTTCTCGCATAGCCGCTCGACCTGATCGGCCTCGCACACGTCGGTGGGAACGACGATGCCACGGCCGCCAAGCCGCTCGCACTCCTGCAGTGTCTCCTGCAGGGCGGATTCTCGTCGGGACGCCAGCACCACAGTGGCCCCGCTGCGGGCGAAGGCATGTGCCGTGGCTCGCCCGATGCCGCTCGAGGCACCGGTGATGACCACTATGGCGTCGTGCAACTCGCTGCGTTTCATGACCTACCTCCTTGGAAAATCAACGCTGTCGAACATCTTGCCGTGATGCCGGCTCACGCTCCTGCGACTTTTGAGCCTGCGATGAGATTGAGTGCGTGGCGCCCTGCCTCTCGATCGCGCTTCTCTCACCTCATTGCGTAAATATAAAAAAATATTCCAGGCACATTTATTTACCCAAAAAGACGAAATAACAAATCGCATCGAGTTCAATATGGCACACACCGTCGCTCTCCATTGTGTCGACGGGTGAGGAAGTATTTCATGCCTGTTATCAAAAAAACCTTGCTGTTCCGACAGGTATCCTTCCATGCTCCGCCCCACCGTCTTCATGCCTGTCGAGGCAATACCTGGATTACATAGGTTAGTGAGAGATCGACTTCACCAAGGTAGATTTCATCGTCTATACCTAGGCAACGACATCAGCGTCGCACTATGTTTTTCCCGGTTGGCCGATACGGATGCGGCTCCAACCGGGTAGACAGGCTGCATGAACATTGTCTGGCCATGCCACAACAGGGAGGGTTGTCATCATGGGCAATGTGGCATTGAAGGGTATCGATTCCGATACGAAAGCGGTTCCTCGAAGTCGCGCGTTCACCACACGCCTCGAGGAGATCAGGCTCGACGATCACGTCAAGAGCGAACGCGACGCAGCCCTGCCTCGGGACAGAAACGAAGGACGACACCCGTCGCAGCGAATCCTCTTCGTCACCCCGGAAATAGCCGATTTCGTCAAGGTCGGCGGGTTGGGTGACGTCTCTTCGGCACTGCCCCGGGCGTTGGCGGCCCACCACGACATTCGCATTCTCATGCCGGCCTACCGCGAAGTTCGCAATTCGGCGCTCAACATCCGTCGCGTCGGTCGCTTGCCCGCTCACGCCGGGCTGCCGGCCTGCGAGCTTGGCGAGATGACCTGTGCCGATGGCATGGTGATCTACGTACTGCTCTGCCCCGAGCTCTACGAGCGCGATGGCGGTCCCTATGGCACCGGCCCCGGGGGCTACGGCAGCGGCGGCTGGGAAGACAACGACGTACGCTTCGCCAGGCTGTCGCTGGCTGCCGCCCAGATCGCTGCCGGCCAGGCCGGGCTCGACTGGCGGCCCCAACTGCTGCATCTGAACGATTGGTCGTGCGGCCTGGCCCCCGCCTATCTGGCGTGGATGGGACACAAGGTCCCGAGTGTCTTCACCATCCATAACCTGGCCTATCAGGGGCTCTTCGACAGATCGCGCTGCGCGGCGCTGGGCATTCCCGAAAGTGCCTTTCATATCGAAGGGGTCGAGTATTACGACAGGCTCTCCTTCATGAAGGCGGGCATCGTCTACGCCTCCCACGTGACCACGGTGAGCGCCACCTATGCGCGGGAGATCACCACGCCGGAGTTCGGCTGCGGCCTGGATGGGCTGCTACGCTGCAAGGCGCAGCAAGGGCGGCTCAGCGGTATTCCCAACGGTATCGACGACTCCTGGGACCCGCGCACCGACGCTCATCTGGTGCAGGCCTTCTCGGCCAACGACTGGCGCGGCAAGCGCGCCAATGCCGATTACGTGCGCCACCGCTTCGGCCTGGCGCCCAGCGCCGGCCCGCTGTTCGCCATGGTCTCGCGCATGGTGCACCAGAAGGGGGTCGACCTGGTCATCGAGGCCGCCCCCAGCATCGTCCAGGCCGGTGGTCAACTGGTCTTCATCGGCAGCGGCGAGCGCCGCGTGGAGGCACAGCTGGATCGGCTGGCGGAGCGCTATCCGGGGGCCGTGGGAACCTACATCGGCTTCGACGAGTACGAAGCCCGCTGCATCTACGCCGGCAGCGACTTCCTGCTGATGCCGTCGCGCTTCGAACCATGCGGTCTCAGTCAGATGTATGCCCAGCGCTTCGGCTCGTTGCCCATCGCTCATCGCACCGGGGGGTTGGCCGATACCATCGAGAACGGCGTGACCGGGTTCCTGTTCGAGGGCGCCAATCTGGCCAGCTTCATGCAGGCGCTCCAGCAGGCCTTCTCGGTCTACCACTCCACCGAGCTGTTCTACGCCATGCGCCGGGCCGCCATGACCGGGCGCTACCACTGGCGTCAGTCTATCGCGCCTTACACGCAGCTCTATCGGCGCATCTGCAACGAAGCAGACGTGGAGGTGCAACAAGCCGGATGAACGCAGTCACTCGATTCGAATACAGCTTCGGCGCCCAGGTACTGGGCCCGCAATGGACCCGCTTCGCGCTCTGGGCGCCAAGCGCCCGCCGGGTCGAGCTGGAAGTGGAAGGGCAGGCGCCGCTCGCCATGATCCAGGCCGGCGAAGGACGCTTCGTCGGCGAGGCCGAGTGCGACCACGGCACCCGCTATCGCTATCGTATCCATCTCGACGACGACGCCGAGGGCATCCTGGTGGCCGACCCCGCCTCCCGCGCCCAGGCAGGCGGCATCGACGGGCCGAGCCTGGTCGTCGATCCTTTTCGGCATGCCTGGCGGCATGCCGACTGGCTGGGCCGGCCGTGGCACGAGACGGTGCTTTACGAGCTGCACCTGGGTGCTCTGGGCGGACTGGAGGCGGCGCGCCGGCAGCTGCCCTACCTGGCCGAGCTCGGCGTCACTGCAGTCGAGCTGATGCCGGTGGCGGCCTTTCCCGGCTCGCGCAACTGGGGCTACGACGGCGTACTGCCCTACGCCGTGGACGAGGCCTACGGCGACCCGGACGCGCTCAAGGCCTTCGTCGACGATGCTCACGGCCTGGGCCTGATGGTGTTTCTCGACGTGGTGTACAACCACTTCGGCCCCGACGGCAATTACCTGCCGCGCTACGCCGAGGCCTTCTTTCGCCACGACCGCGATACCCCCTGGGGGCCGGCCATCGACTTCCGACAGCCCATGGTGCGGCGTTTCTTCATCGAGAACGCGCTGATGTGGCTCGACGAGTACCGCTTCGACGGCCTGCGCCTCGATGCGGTACACGCCATCGGCGAGCGCGACTTCCTGGTCGAGCTGGCCGAGACGCTGCGCAGCCACCTCGACGCCAATCGTCACGTGCATCTGGTGCTGGAGAATGAGCACAACGACGCCGAGCTGCTCGGGCCGGGCCGCTTCACCGCCCAGTGGAACGACGACTGGCACAACGTCATGCACGTGCTGCTCACCGGGGAGCGCGAGGGTTACTACGGCGAATTTGCCGACGAACCGACGCAGAAGCTGGTGCGCTGCCTGAGCGAGGGCTTCGTCTATCAAGGTGACCCCACCCGCGACGGCACGCCGCGAGGCACCCCCAGCGCCCACCTGCCGCCAAGCGCCTTCGTCGCCTTCCTGCAGAATCACGACCAGGTGGGCAACCGCGCCCTGGGCGAACGTCTGACCCGGCTCGCCGAGCCCCAGGCCCTCGAAGCCGCTACGCTGCTGCTGCTCTCGCCCATGGTGCCGCTGCTGTTCATGGGCGAGGAGTGGGCCAGCGAGCGGCCGTTCCTGTTCTTCACCGATCATCGTGCCGAGCTGGCCGAGGCCGTGCGCGAGGGTCGCCGCGCCGAGTTCGCCGCCTTCAGCGCCTTCCAGGACCCGGCCAGGCGGGAAGCCATCCCCGACCCCAACGCCGAGTCGACCTTCGCGGCGTCGCGCCCCGACTTCGACAGCCGGGGGACGCCACCCCATGCCGACCGGCTGGACTACGTTCGGCACCTGCTGGCAATTCGCCATGAAGAGATCGTGCCGCGGCTCGACGGCGCCCGTGCCCTGGGCGCCGAGCCGCTGGGCGACAAGGCCGTGGTGGCCCGCTGGCAAATGAACGACGACAGCCAGTTGGTCATTTCCGTGAACCTGAGCCAGCAGGCGGTGGCCACCTCCGCCTTCGGCATCGGACGGCGCCTTTACGAGACCCGCGACGGCGCGGCGGTGGCCACCGAGAGCGGCAGCCTGCCGGCCAGCTGCGCCGTCGCCTGGCTGCGCCCTGGTCCTGGCGACGAGGAGCTTTGCGCATGAGCGAGGAACGCCTGGATGCGCTGACCGAGGCCGCCGGTCTGATCGGCGAGTGGCAGGACAGCAAAGGATGCACACACCGGCTCGACGACGCCACCCGGCGGGAGCTGTTGGCGGGCCTGGGTTTCCCCGCCGAGAATGCCAGCGAGATCGACGCCAGCCTGGAACGGTTGCGCCCTCCTGCTTCTCCCGCACATTGGCCACCGCTGATCACCGCCGAGCAGGGCAGGGGCACGGCGCTGCCTTCCTTCCTCCCTGAAGGCACTCGCTACGTTCTCGTTCTGGAAAACGGCGAGCGTCGCGAGGGGCGGCTCCCGCGAGCGGGCGAACTGCCTCCCGTCGAGACACCCGGCTACCACCGGCTGCAGATCGGCGACAGCGTGCGGACCCTGGCCGTGGCCCCGCCGCGC
Source organism: Billgrantia desiderata (assembly GCF_900108215.1). Lineage (NCBI taxonomy): Bacteria > Pseudomonadati > Pseudomonadota > Gammaproteobacteria > Oceanospirillales > Halomonadaceae > Billgrantia > Billgrantia desiderata. The sequence continues at coordinate 28,940 of NZ_FNVC01000010.1, forward strand.
TGCTTCACGCTGGCCGACGCCTGCGACAGCGAGACACCGCGCCATTGGGGCCTTGCCGCGCAGCTCTACGCCCTGCGTCGGCCCGGCGACGGCGGCATCGGCGACACCCTGGCGCTGGAGCGGCTGGTACGGCATGCCGCCGAGGCCGGTGCCGCAGCCGTGGCGATCAGCCCGACCCACGCCATGTTCAGCGCCGACGTGACGCGCTACAGCCCCTACGCCCCCTCCAGCCGGCTGCTCTACAACGTGCTGCATGCGGCACCGGAAGCCCTGCTCGGCGAGGAGCCGGTCAAGCGCGCCAAGGATATCAGCAGCGTGAACGATGCCCTGCCGCGGCTCGAAGCGGAACCGCTGCTCGACTGGCCCGCTGCGGCCATTGCCAAACTGACCTGGCTGCGGGCCTTGTGCGAGGACCTGATGCAGCGTGAGGATGCGAAGGCAGTCAGGCTTCGCCAGGCCCTGGCGGCCTTTCGCCAACGCGGGGGCTCGACGCTCGAGCACCACTGCCGCTTCGAAGCGCTGCAGCAGCGGCTCGGCATTCTCGACTGGCGCCAATGGCCCCGGGAACTACGCGACCCGACCGGTCCGGAAGTGGCGCGCTTCGCCGAGGTGGACTCCCGCGACGTCGAGTTTCACGCCTTCCTGCAATGGCTGGTAAGCGAAGGCCTCGCCCGCGCCCAGGCCTCGGCCCGGGAGGCCGGCATGACGGTGGGACTGATCGCCGACCTGGCGGTGGGCGCCGATGCAGCGGGCAGCCAGGCCTGGAGCCGCCAGGCGGAGATGCTCGAAGGCCTGTCGATCGGCGCCCCGCCGGACGCCTTCAACGTGCACGGCCAGGACTGGGGCCTTGCGCCCTTCTCGCCCCAGGGCCTGGTGCGCTCGGGGTTTCGCAGCTTCATCGACATGCTGCGCGCCGGCTTCGCCCACGCCGGGGGGCTGCGCATCGACCACGTGATGGGCCTCATGCGCCTGTGGCTGGTGCCCCACGGCAAGGCCCCTACCGCGGGCGGCTACGTACGCTATCCGTTCGACGATCTGCTGCGGCTGGTGGCGCTGGAGTCCTGGCGTCACCGCGCCATCGTCATCGGCGAGGACCTGGGCACCGTTCCCCCCGGCTTTCGTCAGCGGCTGGCGCGCCACGGCATTCTCGGCATGCGCGTGCTGTGGTTCGAGCGCGATGACGATGGCGGTTTCCTGCCGCCGGCGCAGTGGTCGCGAAACGCCATCGCCACCAGCACGACCCACGATCTGCCCACCCTGGCGGGCTGGTGGGCGGGGCGCGACATCGAGTGGCGCGACCGCCTGGGCCTGCTGGGCGAAGGCCGTGATGCCGACGGCGAGCAGGCCGAGCGCCGCAGCGACCGGGCACGCCTGGCTCGGTCTTTCGGCCTGCTGGATCCACTGGCTTCCTCTACCGTGCTGGAAGCTACCGAGCTGCCCGTGTCGCAGGTGCTGGATGCCGGCGCGCAGCAGTTGGGGCTGACCCCGGCGCCGCTCACGCTGCTGCCGGTGGAAGACGCCCTGGGACTGGAGGAGCAGGCCAACCTCCCGGGTACCCTCGACGAGCACCCCAACTGGCGGCGGCGCCTGCCCGATGCCACCGCACGCCTGTTCGCCTCCACCGAAGTGAGAGATCGGCTGGAGCAGTTGGCCATGGCTCGCCGCCAGGCGGCGCAGGCGGTCACGACACCGGAGACTGCGAATGATGATGGCGATGAGTGACATTCGCGCCACCGTGCGCCTGCAATTCCATCGCGGCTTCACCCTCGACGAGGCCGCCGAATGGGTCGGCTACTATGCCAGGCTCGGCATCAGTCATGTCTATGCCTCGCCGCTGCAGATGTCCCGCAGCGGCTCGCCCCATGGCTATGACGGCATCGACCCTACCCGCATCGACCCCGAACTCGGCGGCGAGGCGGCGCTGGAGCGGCTGGTATCGCGCCTGCGCGCCCACGGCATGGGCCTGATTCTGGACATCGTGCCCAACCATGTGGCGGTCGGCGGCTCGCAGAACCCCTGGTGGCAGGATTTACTAGCGTGGGGCCAGGCGAGCCCTTTCGCCGGCTTCTTCGACATCGACTGGCACTCCCCCGACCCGCTGCTGCACGGCAAGGTGCTGCTGCCTTTCCTCGGCGAGCCCTATGCCGACGCCCTGCACGGCGGCGAGCTTTCACTGCGCCACGACCCGGAAACCAGCGCCTTCCACGTGGCCTATCACGAGCATCGCTTTCCTCTCGATCCGCGCCGCTACGGCGACATCCTGGGCCTGGCCGAGCACGCTGCACTCTGGGACCTGGCACCGCGTTTCGACGCCCTGCGCCAGCGCGACGACGCCTATACCGCCGTGGCCGAGTGTCGCCGCGAGCTGCGTCAGGCACTGGCGGACCCGGCCGCCGAGCGAGCGCTGGCCCATGCCCTGGGCTTGTTCGACGGCAGCACCCGCGGCGGCGCCATTCGCCTGCACGACCTGCTGGATCAGCAACATTATCGCCTGGCCTGGTGGCGAACCGGCACCGACGAGATCAACTGGCGCCGCTTCTTCGACATCACCGAACTCGGCGGGCTGCGCATCGAGCAGCCCGAGGTGTTCGAAGCGGTGCACGCCCTGCCGCTGCGCCTGGTGGAACAGGGCTGGGTCGACGGGTTGCGCATCGACCATATCGACGGCCTGGCCGATCCACGCGGCTACTGCCGCCGTCTGCGGGCCCGCCTGGGCGAGGCCCAGAAGCGACGCCCGCCGGACGCGGTACGCCACGTGGCGATCTTCGTCGAGAAGATCCTGGCCGCCGACGAGACCCTGCACCGCGACTGGGGCGTCGACGGCACTACCGGCTACGAGCTGATGAATCAGGTCTCGGCCCTGCAGCACGACCCCGCCGGGTCCCAGCCGCTGCGCGAGCTGTGGCGCCGCATCAGCGGGCGCAGCGACGACTTTCTGGACGAGGTGCGCCAGGCCCGCCGCGAGGTGCTGCACACCCTGCTGGTCAGCGAATTCGAGGCCTGCGTTCGTGCTCTGCACGCCGTGGCCCGCCACCGCCTGGCGAGCCGCGACGTCACCCTGGCCGCCCTGCGTCGGGCGCTCGAGGCGCTGATCGTGCATTTCCCGGTCTACCGCACCTACGCCGACGATGGCGGCCGCCCGGAACTCGACGCCTGCTTCTTCGATCAGGCCATGGCCGGTGCCCGCACGGCGCTGAGCCCGCCCGATGCCGTCGTGCTGACCTGGCTCGAGCGCTGGCTGGGCGGCGAAGCCCCCGCCGACGCCGAGGACACAGAGGAGCGCTGGCTGCGCCAGCGCGCCATCGTGCGCTTCCAGCAGCTCACCTCGCCGGTGGCCGCCAAGGCCGTGGAGGACACCGCCGGTTATCGCAGCGCGGCCTTGATCTCGCGTAACGACGTCGGCTTCGACGGCGAGCATTTCAGCCACTCGCCGCGCCGGTTCCACGATGCCAACGCCTGGCGCGCGCGCCACTTCCCCCACGGCCTGGTCGCCACCGCCACCCACGATCACAAGCGCGGTGAAGACGTGCGGGCGCGTCTTGCCGCGCTGAGTGAAAACTCCGCCGCCTTCGCCACCCGCGTCGAACGCTGGCGCGAGCTGACCGCCCCGTTGCGCCAGGTGCTGCCCTCGGGCCCGGCCCCCAGCCCCGGCGATGAGCTGATTCTATACCAGCTGCTGCTCGGCGCCTGGCCGCCGACGCTCTCGCGTCACGACGACGACGGCATGCGCGAGTTCGCCGAACGCCTGGCTCAGTGGCAGCAGAAGGCGGTGCGCGAAGCCAAGCTGCGCACCCACTGGCTGTGGCCCGACGAGGCCTACGAGAGCGCCTGCCGCGATTATCTGCAGGGCCTCCTGGCCACCCCCGAGCTGTGCCGCGAGATCGAGGCGGCGGCCCGCGAGCTCGATCTGCCGGGCGCGCTCAACGGCCTGGTTCAGACGGCGCTGCGCCTGACCGTGCCCGGCATTCCCGACCTCTATCAGGGCTGCGAATTCTGGGACTACAGCTTGGTCGATCCCGACAATCGCCGCCCGGTCGATCACGCCGCTCGCCTGGCAGCTCTCGATCAACACAGCGCCCCTCAGGCGGCGCTGGCCGACTGGGGCCACGGCGCCGTCAAGCAGACGCTGATCGCACGTCTGCTGGCGCTGCGTCACGAGCAGCGCGGGCTGTTCGTTCACGGCGACTACCAACCGCTGGCCACCACCGGCAGGCATGAGGAACGCCTGGTGGCGTTCCTGCGCCGCCACGCCGACCGACAGCTGCTGGTCGTCGTGCCACGGCTGACTGCGGGGCTGCTGACGGACGCCGACCGCCCCCTGGTGCCACCGGCGCAGTGGGGCGACAGCGGCATCTGCCTGCCCGAAGAGGCACGTGGCGCTTGGCAAAGCGCGCTGACCGGTACCACCCTGACAGTAACGATGGAGACTGTCGCCGCTGGGGAACTGCTGAGGGATTTTCCCGTCGGCGTCTACCTACGAGACACGCACAGGCAAAGGGAGAGCTAGGATGGCTGACGAAGAGCGCGTACGGAACCTGGCCTACGAAATCTGGGAATCGGAAGGACGCCCCGAAGGGCAGCAGCAGCGCCACTGGGACATGGCACTGAAGATCGTTGCCGCGGAGCAGGCCGCGGGCATGGACGCCGAGCTCGAGGAGGTCGGCGAGCCGGTTGACGAGCCCCCCATTCTCGAGAACGACCTGCCGCTGGAGGATGACGAGAGGGGCATCGATGAGAATCGGCTGCCGCTGGAGCCCCCCGACGGTGAACCCGACTTCGACGAACTGCCCTACCGCGACGACCGCGACGTGGCCCAGGACGTCCCGGTGCAGGATCGCGCTAGCCCCGGCCCGGCCCCGGACGAGCCCGAACCCACCGCGGCCTCGACCCGCCCGTTGCCGGCCGAGGAGGCGACCAGTACCGGTGCCCAGGACCAGGAGGTCGCCAATCGCGGCGGCACTGAGGCTCCGGAAGCCTCGGCGGAGCCCGGCCCGGGGCCGATGGAGCCGCTACCGCCGCAATCCGCCACGGCCAGGCGCACCCGCAAGCCGCGCCGCGAGAGCGATGGCCTGACCCAGCCCGACACCGGCGACACCGCCCAGGTGCCGGGCAAGACGGCCAAGCGGCAAAGCAAGACGACCGGGGTGGCGAAACCCAAGGCAGCAGCCGACTCGCCCGCGGGCAAGAAGGCCGCAGCGGGCAGCCGCTCGAAAACCCGCAAGAAGTGACCCCGCAAGCAAGAGAGAAAGGAAGCGGGTGATGCGTCAAGCAGCACGATAGCGGGTAAGCCGCCCACTGCGATCAAGGACGACGGACGATGAACACGAGGCAGGAGCCGCAGAAGATCGACCCCGCCGTGGCGGTCGATGAACAACCCGGGGTGATCCGGCGCTCGCGTGTGCGCGAGGGCTGGCCGTTCCCGCTGGGCGCAACCTGGGACGGCCTGGGCGTCAATTTCGCTCTCTTTTCCGCCCACGCCACCCGGGTCGAGCTGTGCCTGTTCGACGCGAGCGGCGCCCAGGAGGTGGAGCGCATCGAGCTGCCGGAGTATACCGACGAGGTGTGGCACGGCTACCTGCCCGACGCCCGCCCGGGCCAGCTCTATGCCTATCGGGTCCACGGCCCCTATGAGCCCGAGGCGGGACACCGCTTCAATCCCCACAAGCTGCTGCTCGACCCCTACGCCAAGCAGCTCGTGGGCGAGCTGGTGTGGGACGAGGCGCTGTTCGGCTACACCATCGGCCATGCCGACGGCGACCTCAGCTTCGATAGCCGTGACAGCGCTCCCTTCATGCCCCGCTGCCGGGTGATCGACCCCGCCTTCACCTGGGGCCGCTCCCGCGGCGTTCAGCAGCCCTGGGACCGCACCGTGATCTACGAGACCCACGTGCGCGGCTACACCATGCGTCACCCGGCGGTGCCCGAAGCGCTGCGCGGCACCTTCTCGGGGCTGATGGTCAACGAAGTGGTCGACTACATCCGCTCGCTGGGCGTGTCGTCGGTGGAGCTGCTGCCGATCCACGCCTTCGTCGACGACCAGCACCTGCTCGAGCGCGGGCTGCGCAACTACTGGGGCTACAATACCCTGGGCTTCTTCGCCCCCCACTCGCGCTATCTCTCCGGGTGCAACATCAACGAGTTCAAGCAGATGGTGGCCTGTTACCACGCCGCCGATCTCGAGGTAATCCTCGACGTGGTCTACAACCACACCGCCGAGGGCAACCATCTCGGCCCGACCCTCTCCTTCAAGGGCATCGACAACGCCTCCTACTATCGCCTGCTGCCCGACGAACCGCGCCACTACATCGACGACACCGGCACCGGCAACACGCTCAACCTGAGCCATCCCCGGGTGCTGCAGATGGTCACCGATTCGCTGCGCTACTGGGCCACCGAGATGCGTGTCGACGGCTTCCGCTTCGACCTGGCGACCATCCTCGGCCGCGAGCCCCACGGCTTCGACGAGGGCGGCGGCTTTCTCGACTCCTGCCGCCAGGATCCGGTGCTGAGCCAGGTCAAGCTGATCGCCGAGCCCTGGGACTGCGGCCCCGGCGGCTATCAGGTCGGCGGCTTCCCGCCCGGCTGGGCGGAGTGGAACGACCGCTTCCGCGACACCAGCCGCGCCTTCTGGCGCGGCGACGAAGGCCAGCTCGCCGAGTTCGCCTCGCGGCTGATGGGCTCGGCGGACCTGTTCGACCGTCGTGGGCGTCGTCCCTTCGCCTCGGTCAACTTCGTCACCGCCCACGACGGCTTCACCCTGCACGATCTGGTCGCCTACGACGACAAGCACAACCAGGCCAACGGCGAGGAGAACCGCGACGGCCACGACCACAACCTGTCGTGGAACCACGGCGAGGAGGGGCCCACCGATGACCCGGAGATCCATTCGCTGCGCCTGCGCCAGATCCGCAACTTCCTCGCCACGCTGCTGCTCTCCCAGGGCACGCCGATGCTGCTGGCCGGCGACGAGCTGCTGCGCACCCAGCGCGGCAACAACAACGCCTACTGCCAGGACAACGAGATCAGCTGGCTCGACTGGAACCTGGAGGGCGACGCCCACGACATGATCGAGTACCTGCGCCGGCTCATCGCCCTGCGCCTGCGCTACCCGATCCTGCGCCGCGGCCGCTTTCTCTCCGGCGAGTACAACGAGGAGATGGGGCTCAGGGAGGTCACCTGGCTCGCTCCCGACGGCAGCGAGATGGACGTGCAGCGCTGGGAGGACCCGGCGGCACGCAGCCTCGGCCTGCTGCTCGACGGTCGCGCCCGCCCCTCGGGCATTCGTCGTGCCGGCGACGACCGCTCGCTGCTGATCCTGTTCAACGCCAACCCTGAACCAAGCTCCTTCTGTCTGCCCGACGTGCCCCGCGGCAACGGCTGGGTGTGTCGGCTCGACACCAGCCGCAGCGCGGCTTCCGATGCCGACCTGCGCGCCTTCGGCGAGGAGTACGCCATGCTCGGACGCTCACTGGTCATGCTCGAACTGGAGCAGACGCCATGAACACGACCACCCCCCAACGGAAGGGCCCATGACGGAACTGATGGAGAGGAAAACGCAGCCGAATGACCGGCAAGCGAGCGCCGCCCTGCCCCGCAGCGATGCCGAGGCCCTGGCAAACGGCCGCCATCCCGACCCTTTCGCGGTGCTGGGGATGCATGCCCAGGGAGATGGGTACGCGCTCAGGGTCTACCTGCCCGGCGCCCAAGGGGTGGAGGTCCTGCGGCGGGACAGCGAGCGTATCGAGGGGCAGCTCAGCGAGCTCGGCATGCCGGGGCTGTTCGTCATCGCGCTGGACGAGGCCTTCGCCTACCGGCTGCGCATTCACTGGTCCGACGGCGTTCAGGAGACGGAAGACCCCTACAGCTTCGGTCTCCTGCTCGGTGACATCGACCTGCACCTGATCGGCGAGGGTACTCATCGCGATCTCGGCCGCTGCCTGGGTGCACAACTCATGGAGATCGACGGCGTGGCAGGCGTGCGCTTCGCCGTGTGGGCGCCCAACGCCCGGCGCGTCTCGGTGATCGGCGCCTTCAACGGCTGGGACGGCCGCCGCCATCCCATGCGCCTGCGCCACCAGGCCGGCGTGTGGGAGCTGTTCGTGCCGCGCCTGCAGCCGGGTGAAGTCTACAAGTACGAGCTGGTGAATGCCCAGGAGCAGGTGGTGCACAAGGCCGATCCGGTGGCGCTGGCCAGCGAGCTGCCACCCGGCACCGCCTCCAGAGTGGCCGACATCGAGAGCTTCGAATGGCACGACGAGGCCTGGCTCGCCCGGCGCGGCGAGACGTTAGCCCCCGACCGGCCGATCGCCATCTACGAAGTTCACGCCGCCTCGTGGCGCAAGCACGGCGGCAACGAGGGCGAGCTCTACGACTGGCGGGAGCTGGCCGAGCAGCTGATCCCCTACGTGAGCGAGATGGGCTTCACCCACATCGAGCTGCTGCCGATCATGGAGCATCCCTTCGGCGGCTCCTGGGGTTATCAGCCGCTGGGGCTGTTCGCCCCCACCGCACGCCACGGCTCGCCGGCGGATTTCGCTTACTTCGTCGACGCCTGCCACCGGGCGGGGCTAGGCGTGATCCTCGACTGGGTGCCGGCCCACTTTCCCACCGACGCCCACGGTCTGGCGCGCTTCGACGGCACCGCCCTGTACGAGTACGAGCACCCCTATGAGGGCTTCCATCAGGACTGGGACACTTACATCTACAACCTAGGCCGGCGCGAGGTGCACGGCTTCATGCTCTCTTCCGCCCTGCACTGGCTCAGGCACTACCACATCGACGCCCTGCGCGTGGATGCGGTGGCCTCGATGATCTACCGCAACTACTCGCGGCGCGACGGCGAGTGGATTCCCAATCGCCATGGCGGGCACGAGAACCTCGAGGCACTCGATTTCCTGCGTCACCTCAATGCCGTGGTCGCCGAGGAGTTTCCCGACGCCGCCGTCATCGCCGAGGAGTCGACCGCCTGGCCCGATGTGACCCGGCCGGTGGCCGAGGGCGGGCTCGGCTTCGCCTACAAGTGGAACCTCGGCTGGATGCACGACACTCTGTGCTACATGGTGGAGGATCCCTTATACCGCTGCCATGGCCACCACAACATGACCTTTCCTCAGGTCTACGCTTACTCCGAGCGCTTCGTGCTGCCGATCTCCCATGACGAGGTGGTTCACGGCAAGCGCGCGCTGCTCGACAAGATGCCCGGCGACGAGTGGCAGAAGTTCGCCAACCTACGCGCCTACCTCGCCACACTGTGGACCCAGCCGGGCAAGAAGCTGCTGTTCATGGGCTGCGAGTTCGGCCAGTGGCGTGAATGGGATCACGACCGCGAGCTCGACTGGTGGCTGCTCGACGAGCCGCGCCACGCCGGCGTCAGGCTGCTGCTGGGGGATCTCAACCGCCTGTATCGCGAGCTGCCGGCGCTGCACCAGGGCGACTGCGATCCGGCCGGTTTCGTCTGGGTCATCGGCAACGACCACGCCAACAGCGTGTTCGCCTGGCTGCGCTGCGATGCCCAGGGAGCACCGCTGCTGATAGTGGCCAACATGACCCCTGTGCCACGGCACGATTACCGGGTCGGGGTGCCGCGAGCCGGCGCCTGGGAAGAGATCATCAACAGCGACGCGGCGTGCTATGGCGGTTCGAACCTGGGCAACCTGGGCCGCCTCGAGGCCGCCGAGCAGTCGCTGCACGGCCAGCCGGCAAGCCTGGAGCTGACCCTGCCGCCGCTGGCGGTGATCATTCTGCGGCCGCTGGCGAGGTAGGGGAACACACTCACGACTTCAACACGGAAGTAAGGAGAGATGGCATGCTGGCCATGCTGCAACCGGTCCGTTCGATTCTCTGGAGCGTTGCCCTGCTGCTGCTGGGCAACGGCCTGATCAATACGCTGCTGACCCTGCGCGGCACCGACGAAGGATTCTCGTCGACCATGGTGGGCGTGATCATGTCGGCCTACTTCGTCGGCTTCACCTGCGGTACCTGGGTCAGCAGCCGCTTGATTCGGCGCGCCGGACACATTCGCACCTTCGCCTTCTGTGCCGCGCTGTGCGCCTCGGGCGCGCTGCTGCACATCATCTTCGTCGACCCCTGGGTGTGGATCGTGCTGCGCTTCTTCTACGGCCTGGCCTTCGTCACCCTGATGACGGTGATCGAGAGCTGGCTCAACGGCCAGGCGGCCAGCCACGAGCGCGGCCGCGTGTTCGCCACCTACATGCTGGTCAACCTCGGCGCGATTGCCGCTGCCCAGCAGATCCTGCGCCTGGATACGCCCGGAGGTTTTCTGCTGTTTGCCGTGACGGCCATCCTGATCAGCTGGGCGCTGCTGCCGATCACCATGACCCGGCGCCAGCAGCCCACCGTGCCTGAAAACGCCAAGAGCAGCCTCAAGGCTTTGATCGGCTTCGCGCCGCTGTCGGTCACGGCCTCGGTGCTGTCGGGGCTGGCCATGGGCGCCTTCTGGGGCATGGCGCCGCTCTATGCCCGCCAGTTGGGCTGGAGCGCCGGCGACGTGGGTACGCTGATGAGCGTGACCATCCTGGGCGGCGCGCTGCTGCAGCTGCCCATCGGCCGCTTCTCCGACAAGCACGACCGCTCTCAGGTGCTGACCTGGGTGGTGATCGCCGCCGCGGCGCTCGCCGCGCTGATGCCCTTCGCCCCCAACCAGGTCGCCCTGCTGGGCCTGTTCTTCCTGTGGGGCGGTTTCTCCTTCACCATCTACCCGCTGGCGGTGGCGCAACTGATCGATCAGCTGCATCCCGAAGAGGTGGTTTCGGCCTCGGCCGACATGCTGGTGACCCAGGGGGCGGGCAGCGCCCTGGCGCCCATCGTCGCCGGGGCCCTGATGGGCGTGCTGGGCCCCCAGGCGCTGCCCTTGTACATCGCCGCGGTGCTGGCCGTACTCGGCGCTTATGCCCTGTATCGCCGTCGCCACGTCTCCGATCTGGTCTACGGCCATCCTGCCCACTTCGAGCCGATGACCCAGACCAGCCCGCTGGCGCTGGAGATGATCTTCGACGACTCCCAGCCCGACCTGTTCGACGACCCCAGCTTCTACGAGGAGCAGGAACGCCAGCGGCTGATCGAGGCGTACCGCCAGCGGGAATAGCGTGCTTACCCAGCCCAGCCGGTCCGAGAGCCTTCAGCCCAGGCTGTCGAAGAGCCTTCAGCTCAGGAAGAGCCTTCAGCTCAGGCTGTCGACAAGCCTTCAGCTCAGGCTGTTGAAAAGCCTTCAGCCCAGGCGGTCGGAAAGCGCGTCCAGATCGGTGACGGTCAGGTCCGGCTCGATGCCCCAGGGATCGAAGGGGGCATCGAGGCTGCGCCGCACCCAGGCGGCATGCAGTCCGGCATGGCGCGCGCCGATCACGTCGAAGGGGTTGCTCGAGATCAGCCAGGTATCGCCGGGAGCGACGTCGAGGCGGTTGCGCAGGTGGGCGTAGACGGCGGGGTCGGGCTTGAAGCGCTTGACCTCATCGACGCTGATCACCGCCTCGAAGCATTCGCCTATTCCGGCCTGTTCCAGCAGGCCGCTGACCGCTTCGAGGGTGCCGTTGGAAAAGGCTACGCAGCGCATGCCGCTCGCCGCCAGTCGCTTCAATGCACCGGCGGCCTCGGCAAAGGCCGGCAGACGTCCGTAGACCGACATCAGGTGGTCCTTGTCGACGTCCGACAGCTGCGTCTGCAGGGCGCGGTCGGTGAAGTCCAGCGCTTCTCGGGTGCACTGGCCGAAGGTCACGTAGGCTCCCATCAGGCCGCGGCGGAAGCTGTACTCCAGCTGCTTGTCGCGCCAGCGCCGCGAGAACTCCGCGGCCAGCTCCGCCCTGCCGCTCCTGCCGAGCCGCTCTTCCAGTTCAGCGACCACGCCATGGGTATCGATCAGGGTACCGTAGACATCGAAGGCGAGTACCGTTGCCATCCGCTGCGCTCCTCGTTGCGTTTCGTCACCCCAAGCATGGGGGCGGCTGCGTTCGGGCTCAAGGCGTGCCCGCGGAGATACCCTGCCGCTTACCCCGCCAGCCGAGAGAGGGCGAAGTTGGCAATGGCGGTGTCCTGCACGCCGGTGCCGGTGAGATCGCACACGGTGATGGTCGCCTCGGAATTCCGCAGCCGATCCCCCCGTTCGATCACCCGGCCCAGCTCGTATACCTGAAATGGCGGCTCGCGCCCCGCGTTGGCAAAGACCTTGAGTTCCCCGTTTTGCTCGCTCTGCGCCCGGCTGTCGCAGACGAAGGCGTCGGCCCGGGCCAGTACCGATTCGTCCAGCTCGCGCTTGTCGGGGCTGTCCGAGCCCATGGCGGTGACGTGCACGCCCTCGGGCAGGTCGCCGGCGTTCAACAGCGGCTCCCGCGACGGCGTGGCGGTGACGATGATGTCGGCCTGCTGGCAGGCGGTGTGCACGCTATCGCGCACGGTGACGGTGAGGCCCTGGCTGCGCATCTCCTCGGCGTAGGCCTCGGCCGCTTCGCGGCGGCGCGCCCAGACGTCCAGGGTATCGACGTTGCGCACCAGGCGCAGTGCTTCCACCTGCCGCCGCGCCTGCTCGCCGGCGCCGATCACCCCGACCCGACGGCTGTCCTCGCGGGACAGATGCTTGGCGGCGATGGCCCCGGCCAGGGCGGTGCGCACCATCGTCAGATAGCCTTCGTCGAACAGCACCGCCTCGACCCGGCCGGTCTCGGCGGAGAACAGCATCATCAGGCCGCTCAGGCTCGGCAGGCCGCGCTTGGGATTGTCGAAGGCGCCGCTGCTGACCTTGATCGCATAACGTTCCCATCCCTTGATATGGGCCGTCTTGACGTCGACCTCGCTATTGAACTCCTCCATGGCCATCGACAGGATCGGCGGCTGTACCACCTCGCCGCGCCCCAGCGCGGCGAAGCCCGCCTCCACCTGGCGCAGCGCCGCGTCGTCGATACCCACCACCGCTTCGATTTCGTCACGTTGATAGAGCTTCATCTCTCCTCCTTGAAGACTGCACGTCAAACTCGACCAGCGGCGATTCGGCGCGCCCGATCCAGCGTCTCCAGCGCCACGCCGTTGCCCGACAGGATCAGCGCCACCCGCTGGCCGCGCACCTCGATACCATGCTCCGCAAGCGCCGCCAGCCCCACCGCAGCGGCCCCTTCCACCAGCAGCTTCTCGTGCTCGAGGATGTCGACCATGGCCTGGGCGATGGCCGCCTCCGAGACCTGGTAGTGCTCGTCCATTACCTCGCGCACCAGGCTGAACGTGCAGCGATTGTCGAGGCCGATACCGCCGCCCAGCGAGTCGGCCAGACTCTCCACTTCTTCGACCGCCACGGGACGCCCAGCCTGCAGGCTCTGCCACATGGCCGCGCCGCGGGAGAGGCTGACGCCGGTGATGCGGGTCTCGGGGCGGATGGTCTTCACCGCCGCGCCGATGCCCCCCAGCAGCCCACCGCCGGAGAGACCGACGATCACCCGGTCGAGATCCGGCGCATCCTCCATCAGCTCCAGGCCGATGGTGCCCTGGCCGGCTGCGATCAGCGGGTCGTCAAAGGGCGGAATCAGCGTCATGCCGCGTTCGCGTATCAGCCGCTCGACCTCGCCGAAGGCCTCGTCCTGACTCTTGCCCACGCGCCTGACCTCGGCGCCCAGCGCCTCGATGGCGGCCACCTTGTTGGCCGGTACCAGGCGCGACAGGCAGATCGTCGCGGCAATGCCGAGCTTCGATGCGGCATAGGCCACGGCACGACCATGGTTGCCGGTCGAGGCCGTGACCACCCCGGCCTCCAGGGCATCACGGCCGTGACGCTCGAGCAGCGCGGCGATCATGTTGGCGGCACCGCGCAGCTTGAACGACCCGCTGGGCTGAAGGGTTTCCAGCTTGAGCAGGATCTCGGCGTCGAAGCGCTCGGAGAGTGCGTGGGAGCGGACCAGCGGGGTCCGTACCGCCTGACCGGCAATGCGGCGGCGCGCCTGGTAGACGGAAGCGAGGGTAACCCCGTGAGCAGAGGTCGACATTGGCAGATCCGGTTGCTTGGCTCGTGGCGAGAGGCTTGGCGCTTTCAGCCTAGAAGAGAAGGACAGGCCCAGCCAAGCAAAGCGCCGCGGGCATTACCCGCGGCGCTCGTGGCCAGACATACTGAGCGCTTGCCGATTCGACTCGGCAGTACGGCTCAGCTCACCGACATGGCGGCCTTGACCACGCCTTCGCGCACCAGCTGGTCGGTGACCTTGTTCACCGCACGCTCGGCGCGGGCGACGATCTCGTCGATCTCGGCAGGGGTCGCCACCAGCGGCGGCGCGAAGCCGAGGATGTCGCCCTGGGGCATGGCGCGGGCGATCAGGTTCTCGTCCAGCGCCGCCGCGGCGATGCGCGGACCGACCTTGTGCGCGGCGTCGAAGTGCGCGCGCCGGGCAGGGTCGACCGAGAACTCCAGCGCCGCCAGCATGCCCACGCCGCGCACGTTGCCGACGATGGGATGCTCGCCGAAGGCGGCCTGCATTCGCTGCTGCAGGTAGGCGCCGGTTTCGGCGGCGTTCCGGGTCAGCCCCTCGCGCTCGATGATCGCCAGGTTGGCCAGCGCCGCGGCGCAGCCCAGAGCGTGACCGGAGTAGGTCCAGCCGTGGCCGATGGGGCCGTACTGACCGGTGCCCTGCTCCAGCACGCTCCATACGCGGTCGCCGACGATCACGCCGGAGAGCGGCTGGTAGGCGCTGGTCAGGCCCTTGGCGACGGTGATCAGGTCGGGCTTGATGCCGTAGTGGTGGCTGCCGAAGTCGGCGCCGATACGACCGAAGCCGCACACCACTTCGTCGGCGATCAGCAGCACGTCGTACTTGGCCAGCACGGCCTGGATCGCCTCCCAGTAGCCTTCCGGCGGCGGCACGATGCCGCCGGTGCCGAGCACCGGCTCGCCGATGAAGGCGGCCACGGTGTCGGGGCCTTCGGCCAGGATCATCTCCTCCAGCTTCTGCGCGCAGTACTGGGAGAACTCGCGCTCGCTCATGCCCTCCTGCTCGGCGGCGCGGTGATAGTAGTACGGCGCCTCGGTGTGCAGGATGCCCGCCAGCGGCAGGTCGAACTGGTCGTGGAACGCCTTGAGGCCGGTCAGCGAGCCGGTGGCCAGGCCCGAGCCGTGGTAGCCGCGCTGACGCGAGATCACCTTCTTCTTCTGCGGGCGACCGAGCACGTTGTTGTAGTAGCGCACGATCTTGAGCTGGGTCTCGTTGGCGTCACTGCCGCCGAGGCCGTAGTAGACCTTGGACATGCCGGGGCCGGCGAGCGCGATGATCTTCTCGGAGAGCGCGATCTGCGGCTCGTTGGAGTGGCCCACGTAGGTGTGATAGTACGAGAGCTCCAGCGCCTGCTGATAGATCGCCTCGGCCACCTCGGTGCGGCCGTAGCCGATGTTGACGCAGTACAGCCCGGCGAAGCCGTCGATGAACTCGCGGCCGTCCTTGTCGACGATGTGGATGCCCTTGCCGCCGGTGATCACCCGGCCCGGCGCATCGCCATGGGCGAAATCGCGCAGGTGGGTGGAGGCGTGGAAGGTGACCTTGCGGTCGCGCTCGATCAGATCGCGGTGCTGCTGGTTCATTATGCTCTCTCTTCTCCAATGCCCCGCCGCAGCGGGGAGATGTTCAATTCGTTATGACGTCGCTGGCCCAGCGCCAGGGCAAGCCAACGAGCGATATCTACCCAAGGGCGCTGGCGCAAGTGCAGCGGCGCGCGGCGATCGACAGGGATGTCGATCGAGGACCGGCAAGAGGGACCTTGATCCGGTCCGACGCGCAAGCCGCAAACGCAGCGTCAGGGTTTCGCCCTTGGGCATCGCGAGATGGGATGCGCTGGCGCTTCCTCTCGCTTCAGCTCCCCGATACGGACCCCAAAGCCCCCAGGCAGTAATACTTGGTCTCGAGATACTCATCGATCCCGTTGATGCCGCCCTCGCGGCCCAGCCCCGACTGCTTGACGCCGCCGAAGGGCACGGGCGGGCCGGTCATCTTCACCGAGTTGACGCTGACCATGCCGTACTCCAGCGCCCGCAGCAGCTTCCAGATGCGGCGGATGTCGTGGGTGTAGACATAGGCCGCCAGGCCGTACTCGGTGTCGTTGGCCATCTCGATCACTTCGTCGTCGTCGCGGTAGGCGGTCACGCCGGCCACCGGGGCGAAGTTCTCCTCGCGCCATACCTTCATCTGCGGGGTCACGCCGGTGAGCAGCGTGGGCATGAAGAAGTTCTCTCCCGGTGCCCGGGTCTGGTCGCCGGCCACCAGCGTGGCGCCACGGGAGATGGCGTCGTCGACGATGGCCGCCGCCTTGTCCACCGCCTGACGATGGATCAGCGGCCCCAGGTCGACCTCGCTCTCCATGCCGTTGCCCACGGTCAATGCCGCCATGCGCTCGGCGAAGTGTTCGACGAACTCGTCGTGGATCGACTCGTGCACCAGGATGCGGTTGGCCGCCAGGCAGTCCTGACCGGCGGTCTGGAACTTGGCCGCCACCGCGGCAAAGGCCGCCTCCTTGGGGTCCATGTCGGGGCCGACGATGAACGGGGCGTTGCCGCCGAGCTCCAGCGACACGCGCTTCACCGTCTGGGCACTCTGCTCGAGCAGCAGCCGGCCGACCCGGGTGGAACCGGTGAAGGATAGCGCCTTGACCCGCTCTTCGGCACACAGAATTTTCGAGACCTCGGCGGGCTCGCCCAGTACCACGTTGAACACGCCTTCCGGAATGCCGGCACGCTCGGCCAGCTCGGCCAGTGCCAGCGCCGAGAACGGCGTCTCGCCGGCCGGCTTGACCACCACGGTGCAGCCGGCGGCCAGGGCGGCGGCGGCCTTGCGCGTGATCATCGCCAACGGGAAGTTCCACGGCGTGATCAGCGCGGCGATGCCCACCGGCTCCTTGAGCGTGCCCAGGGCGGCGTTGGGGATGTGGCTGGGAATGGTCTCGCCGAAGGTGCGCTTGCCCTCCTCGGCGAACCAGCGCACGAAGCTGGCGCCGTACTCCACCTCGCCGCGGGCATCGGGCAGCGGCTTGCCCTGCTCCAGGGTCATGATGATGGCGAGGTCCTCGCGGTGGGCCTGCAGCAGGTCGTGCCAGGCCATGAGCCGCTCGGCGCGCTCGTCGGCACGCAACGCACGCCAGTGCACGAAGGCGGCATCGGCGGCGTCTACCGCTTCACGGATCTGATGCGCCTCGAGCCAGGGGATGTAGCCGATGACCTCGCCGGTGGCAGGATCGAACACCGTCTCCTCACGGCCGCCGTCGCCGTGGGTCCATTTGCCGTTCACATAGGCGTGCTGACGAAACAGACGCGGATCATCGAGCATGGTGGACAGTGTATTGGTCAGCTTCATGTTCATGGGCACCTCCCCTGACACCGGCCCCTCGCTCACGGGCCGGCTGTGGCAAAACGACAGAGCAGCCGGCGGCTGCTCGATGGCTACAGGGTAAGGGCAAACCCGGGGCGGGACTTTTCGTTAACCGGCAGGGCAAGTGCGCTTTTTTTTGTCCTCCAGAGCTAAGTTGCGTTTTTTTCTGCGCGCGGCGCTCAGGTCTCCGGCGGCGCGGCCAGCGCCTCTTCGGTGAACACGATCAGGCCCAGCTCCGGCCGGTAGCCGTGGATCTCCTTGACGTCGAGCGCCTGCAGGAAGTGGAGGATCTCCTCGCTGATCACTTGCCCCGGTACCAGCACCGGGAAGCCCGGCGGATAGGGAATCACGAAGCTGGCCGAGACCACGTCGCGGCCGGCGCGCATCTCGGCCTGGAGCTCGCCGTTGTCGAAGCGCAGGTACTCGGTGTTCTCCTCGTCGTAGCTGAGGAAGTAGGCACGTCGAATGTCGCCCTCGGGGGTCTCGGGGCACTGGCGGAAGGCGTCGTGGAAGCGGCTGAAGTCGGGCAGCGGCGGCAGCTCCTGGGTCAGCGAATGCACCCGGCGTTCGATGATCTTGCGCTCGGGCCGGCTGCTCTCCTCCCAGCGGTACTCGAACTCCTTGGCCAGCTTGATCAGCACGTCGAGCAGGTAGGCGATGGAGCCGCGGGTGGTGCCGATGTTGGTCATGAACAGCACGGTGTTGCGCGAGGTCTTGTTGATCTGGATGCCGTACTTGTTCATCAGATATTCGTTCTTGAAGGCGTCGCCGTCGACCCCGGTGTTGCCGATGGCGATGGTCACCCGGGTGGGATCGACCACGAACTCGTCCCGCGCCCACGCCTCCTCCATCTGGTTCCAGCCGGTCACCGGGTCGAAGTAGGACTCGACCCCCGATTCGCGATACTCGGCGGGCACCATGTCGCTGTTCTTGAGTACCCGGAAGTACTTCTGCAGCAGCGGATGGGTGTAGAGCTGCTCGCGCAGCGACAGTGCCGCCTCCACCTGGGCATGAACCAGCTCGAAGCCCTCCATCTCGGCCTGCATGCGCCCAACGTCCAGCGACGCCACAATCTGATAGTTGGGCGAGGTGGAGGTATGCGTCATGTAGGCCTCGTGGAACGGCGCCTCGACCTTCTGGCGGAAGTCCTGGTCCCAGACATGGATCATCGAGCCCTGGCGCAGCGAGGTCAGGGTCTTGTGGGTGGAGTGGGTGGCATAGGCGCGGATGCGCACCGTCTCCGGGTCGGGCAGCAGCCGGCGCTCGAGCCAGGTGGCATCGTCGTCGGGGTCGAGCGCATCGAACTCCGCCTTCCACGCCGCATACTCCTCGCGGTAGGCCTCGCTGCGGTAGCGCTCGCGCAGGGTGCGCGCAGCGTGCATGGCGGTACGCGGCCGGTAGGTGGGGTTGAAGGTGGCGAAGGCGAACCACGCCTCGTCCCACAGGAACACCAGGTCGGGCTTGATCGCCAGGCACTCCTCCATCACCCGACGCACGTTGTAGACCACGCCGTCGAAGGTGCAGTTGGTCAGCAGCAGCATCTTGACCCGGTGGAGCTGACCGGCGCGCTTGTACTCCAGCAGCGTCTTCTTGATCTCGCGCAGCGGCACCGCGCCGTACATCGAGTAATCGTTGAGCGGATAGGAGTCCAGGTAGCTGACGTGGGCGCCCGCCAGCACCATGCCGTAGTGGTGCGACTTGTGGCAGTCGCGGTCGATCAGCACGATGTCGCGGGGCTTGACCAGCGCCTGCACCACGATCTTGTTGGCCGTCGAGGTGCCGTTGGTGACGAAGAAGCTCTGGCGCGCACCGAAGGCGCGGGCGGCGTACTCCTGGGCCTTCTTGATCGGACCGTAGGGCTGCAGCAGCGAATCGAGGCCGCCCGAGGTGGCCGAGGTCTCGGCGAGGAAGATGTTGATGCCGTAGAAGTCGATCATGTGCCCCGCCCAGTGCGAGCGGGTCACCGACTTGCCGCGCGAGATGGGCATGGCGTGGAACACCCCGGTGGGCTTCTTGCTGTATTCGCGCAGGGCATCGAAGAACGGCGTGCGGTAGCGGCTGTCGATGGCACGCAGGATGGTGTGGTGCTGCTCGATGTAGTCGGTTTCGCGATAGAAGATACGGTTGAAGTGGCGGATGTCGCGGCTCGCCGTGGCCTCCACGTCGCCGCTGGTGACCAGGAACTGATCGATCTCGGGGCGCAGCTCGTGAATCATCGAGCTGAGCAGGATGCTGCGCTCGGCCTCCGACTGGTGCTCCAGCTCCTGCTCCGAGAGCCCCTCCAGGTAGTTGCGCAGCGCGCTGAGGTTGTACTTGGACTTGTAGGGAAACTCGTAGCGGATCAGGCAGGCTTGGATGTTGGGATTGACCAGCACCGCGATCAGGGCGTCCTCGAAGCTGCGTACGGTGACCACGTCGTAGACGAAACGGTCCTCGGGCCGGCGCAGACTGTGAAACGCCTCGCGCACCACCTCCTCTTCCTGGGACGAGAGATTGTCGACGATCAGCAGCTCGAAATAGGGCTGGGCCGAGCTGTTGGAGGCCGGATGCCCATGGCGCAGCTGCGCCAGGGCATCAAGGGTCTCGAGATCCTCGGCGTCGGCATCGGTCTCGGAGAGATCGACGTGGCGGCGACGGTAGGATTCGCTGATCAGCGCCCGCACCAACCGCTTGACCACCTTCTCCAGCAGCACGTACTCCTCACGGTCGAACAGCGCCCAGAGGTGACGGAAGTCCTCCTTGGAGGGAAAGGCGTGGTAGTCCTCGATGATCTCGAGGCGCGTCAGCTTGACGTCGATCGCCTTGATCAGGTTACGTGCCCGGCTCTCGTCGTTGAGCCGCACCAGCTGTCCCAGGTCGCGCTTGAGCGCGTTCCAGGTGTCGGCGCGCAGCTGGGAGATCTTGTGATAGAAGCCCAGCGCGGTATAGGGCGTTTCGGTATGGCTGCTTTCGTTCATGGCGACACCCATCCCTCTTTGTCGTTATTGTTCCCGCGGCGCCTGCGCGATACCGCGGCTACGCTACCTGGGGCCGTAACGGACCCTCAACTGCTGTTCGGGAAAATGCTCGAAGGCCAGTTCCAGACGCTGCTGCGGCCAGCGATAGCTGATCCGTCCCGACAGCGGCCAGTAGGCGGCGGTGTAGATGGTGCCGAGCCCGCGTGCGTAGTCGCGGCGAAACAACGGCGGTGCGGCGAAGGCGTCGAGCAGGCGCGCCTCGCTGGTGGCCGGGTCGTCCACCAGGATCGACAGCTGGCGCTCGCGGATCAGGGTTTCCGAGGCCAGTGCA
Source organism: Billgrantia desiderata (assembly GCF_900108215.1). NCBI lineage: Bacteria > Pseudomonadati > Pseudomonadota > Gammaproteobacteria > Oceanospirillales > Halomonadaceae > Billgrantia > Billgrantia desiderata. The sequence continues at coordinate 49,564 of NZ_FNVC01000010.1, forward strand.
TGGGCGTACCACTCGATCTTCTTCTGGTGGTTGGTGGCCACCGCCACCCGGCGGATGCTGGCCCGCTGGTCGGGGGCGATCATCGCCGTGACATAGCGCCCCGCGGCATCGGTCAGGGTGACGTTGTAGGCCATGTGGCTGGGCACCCGGGCCAGCACCTCGGCGGCCTGGGGCACGCTGTCGCAGAACTCCAGCAGATAGCGCAGGATGATCGGCGCGCCGAAGCCCTCGCCCACCGCCTTGCGTCCGCCGAAGGCCAGCGACACGGCCAGCCCCGCCTCGTTCATGCCATCCAGCACGCCCCACAGGCAGTCGGTCATGGCGATCACGCCGCGTCCGTTCCAGCGGGTGTACAGCACCGTGCCCTCGCACAGCTCGGGCGGGTAGTCGTAGTTGCGCGCCAGCACCGGCGCGCCATGGCGCACCAGCACCGCCTGGGAACAGCCGGTGATGTACGGCGGCGGCTGGTAGAGACTGAGAAAGCGCGCCGCCAGATCGCCGCCCCCGGCCAGCTCGCACAGCGCCCGGTAAGTGTCCAGCAGTTCCGGCATGTGCCGACGCAGGGCGTTGTAGCAGCTCAGGTAACCCGGCCGCTCACGCTCCCCCTCGGCCAGGTACCACGCCTCGTAGGCCGGCCAATGGTAATCGAACAGCGATCGCCACTTGGGCCCCGGCGTCTCCTCCTGCAGGGTACGAAAGACCAGCGCTTTCTCCATCTCCCCTCGCCGCGCCTGGTGGTGCCGCTCGACTTCGCCGTTCATAGGATCTTGAAGTTGCCGCCGCCGATGGCGTGACTCACCGCGACCTCCTCCACCAGCGGGTCCTGCAGCGGCTGGCCGGCGTATTCGCCGCGAATGCCCTCGATCCAGGCCTTGGCCCGCTCGGTGAGCTGGAAGTCGTCGTCCATCAGGCGACCCCGGGTGATCAGGATGCCCAGGTCGGCGCCCTCGTAGCGGAAGTCGCCCGGCCCGCTGATACGCAGGAAGAAGGCCTCGCGCTCGTTCTCGGCGGCATGGGGGTGATAGCTGTAGTGGTCATAGGCGATGCGGTTGTCCGCGCCCAGCGTCCACACCCCGGTACGCGGCGCCCGGGTGAGCAGATCGACGCTCTCGTCGGTGTGCTTGATCACCAGCTGGCTCCAGCTGTCGACGCTGTCGGGGTGCGACCAGCGCTCGTTGATCTCCTCGATGTCGAGATCGAACTCGACGTCGGAGAACTCCAGCAGGTGGAACAGGAACAGCGGAATGTCGGAGTGGGCGAAGGCCGCCACGTTGGTCAGCGAGCTGGCGCCGGTGACCCGCGGGTTGAGTTCGCCCAGGTAGACCTCGCCGTTGTCCATGTCGATCAGGAAGTCGAGCTCGAAGTAGCCGCGGTAGCCTTCTTCGCGCAGGGCCTCGCCGAACTTGAAGGTGTATTCGCGGGCCTTGTCGCGGATCTCCTGGCTGAAGGCGCCGGCGAACATCTCGTTGCCGCACCAGCCGCCTTTGTAGGGAGTCAACGACTTGAAGCCCACCAGTTCGGTCATCAACGGCCCCACCACGGTGCCGCAGCGGGTGGCGCAGGCCTCGATGGCCGAGCCGCGGCAGTTGATGCGCTTCATGATCTTGACCTCGGGCTCGGCCTCGATCTCCTCGGCGTGCTTGTAGTAGTCGTCTTCGCTGGCGATGAAGAAGGTGGTGTGACCGGAGTCGCCGTAGGCGGTCTGCACCACCAGGTCGTCGCCCAGCTCACGGCTGACCTCGAGCAGCTCCTGGTAGCTGCCGACCCTAGCCAGCACGTTGGGCACGCTGGGCACTCCGGCCTTGTTGCCGATACGTACCGTCTCGATCTTGTTGTCCATGCGCGAGCGCAGCTCCGCCGGCGGGAAGGCGACCCGCAGGCCGAGCTGCCGGCAGATCTCCTCGGTATGCTCGTCGAACATCAGGAAGGCGGCTACCCCGGCATCGTCGCCGCTGGCACGCGACTGGATGAAGTCGATCACCTCCTTGTGTTCGAGCAGGTAGTTGTTGATGTCCTCGATGCTCTCGAAGTCGCGCGGGAATTTCTCCTTGGGCACGAAGACGTTGCGCTGCTGACCGTCGAAGCAGTCGATGTAGTTGATGTGCCGGAAGTTGCCCACCCAGTCGCCGATGCCGAGCAGGTTGAAGTTGGTCGCCGAGATGAAGTAGACCGGCTCCTTGTTGTTGCGAAAATGACGGCGAACGTCGGCAATGTTGTTGATCTTGTTCATTGTTCTCGCTCCATCGATGACGGAAGGGATAGCATCGGCGCGGCCTGTACCGGCGGCCAATGCCGCAGTGGAACCCCGCGGCGGGAAGCTCCGCTGCAACAGCTGGATCAGGCGCAACAGGAACTCCCGCATGACGACCTCCTGAAGGGTCAATACTCTTCGATATCGGTGCGCTGCGGCTTGGCCAGCGGCCCTAGGCTGGCAAGAAACGGCGAGGGACCATGCTCGAAGCGGTAGACCGAGAAATCCACCTGACGGTCGCGGAAGCTCTTGAGCGGTTGCCCCAGGCCGCGCAGGCCCGTCTCGCGCTCGCGCCGCACCCGACTGAAGTCGACCTCGATGGGCATGATCTCCTCACCGGTGCCGGCCTGATGGATCACGTCGCCGGAGGGGCCCACCACGATGGAACGGCCGTTGCCGAGGGCGCCGGCACCGTTGATGTCGAAGAAGTAGCACTGGTTGACCGCGGCGTTGGTGCGGGCGATGGAAAGCTCGATGTCGCGGTCGATGGTATCGGTCATGGTGGGGTGTAGAATCACCTCGGCGCCCATGGCGGCCAGGGTTCGGGTGGTCTCGGGAAACCACATGTCGTAGCAGATCGACACGCCGAAACGACCGACGTTGGGCACGTCGAAGACGACGAACTCCGTGCCGCTCTCCACGCCGGCCTCGTAGGGGCGGAAGGGGAACATCTTGCGGTAACGCGCCACCACCTGGCCGCTCGGATCGATCACCGACAAGGTGTTGTAGGTACCGCTCTCGGTGCGTTCGAACATGGAGCCGGGAATCAGCCAGATACGGTACTGCTCGGCGAGCTGGCAGAAGAACTGCTCGACATGGCTGGGTAACGGGTGGGCATGGTGTGGCGAAGCGCCGAGCGGCATCAGCTCGCTGAACAGAACCATCTGCACCTGGGGAAAGCGACTCATCAGCGCGTCGACCCGGTGGCGCATGGCCTCGGTATTGTCACCGTGATGCAGGGCCTGCATCTGCACCCCGGCAATGGTGAAGTAGGACATGGGCATCTCTCTACGTCAGGCGATCTTGTCTCTGGGCGCTAACCAACTCGTCCGGCACCGCGATGACATGCCGGAAGATCGCCCGGCTGAGTGAGCCGTCGGCTCACTCTCGCTTTTAGCTTATGCCATGATTCTCCCCAGAGCATCAACGTTGAGTTCGCGTTGGAGGCCTCGCCGCCAGCGGCTCCAGCCTAAATCAACTGAGAAAGTCGCCCCGCGCCAGGCCCGGCGCGGGGCGTTTGACCGCCTTGGTCACGATGTAGGTGAAATAGCGCTCGATGCCGACGTCCGAGGTGAGCCAGGCGTCGATGAGACGCTGATAGGCATCGACGGAGTCGGCCTCCACCTTCATCAGGTAGTCGACCCCGCCGCCCACGGCCACGCATTCGGTGACCTCGGGGGTTTCGTGGACCAGCGCCTCGAAGCGGGCGAAGCTCTCGGCATTGTGCTGCTTGAGCTCGATCTGCACCCACACCGGGGTGCGCTTGACCAGCGCATCGGGGTTGATGCGTGCACCGTAACCCTCGATGATGCCGGCCTTCTCCAGCCGCCGCACCCGCTCCCAGCACGGGCTGACCGAGAGGTTGATGGCCTCGGCCAGCTTCGACTTGGTGATGCGTCCATCGCGGGACAGGATCTCGAGAATCTTCAGGTCGTATCGATCGAGCTTCATCGTTTTCTCTTGTTATCGGCGGAGCGGCCTTGTCATCGGCAGAGCGACGCGGATTCAGCCGAGGGAGTCGACCACGTCGGCAATCACGGCAATGGTGTCACCCATGTTGACCAGCGCGGGGAAACGCCGCGCTGCCAGGATGCCGTCACGCCCGGCATGGTACTCGACCGGTGCCGCACCGCTGCGGGTCATGTCGTAGACGCGGGCGATCACCTGGCCCTTCTCCACCCTGTCGCCCAGCGCCAGGGTCAGCTCGAGCAGACCGCTGTGCTCGCTCTGCACGTAGCAACTGGCGTCGGGCATGTCGAGATAGACCTGCGGCTCGGCGGGCATCTCCACCTTGCCCTGAAGCAGGCCGAAGTGGATCAGGAAATTGCGCACGCCGCGCTCGGTGAGGGCCAGACTCTCGGGGGTCGAGGTGCCGCCGCCGCCCAGCTCGGTGGCGACGAAGATCTTGCCCTGACTCTCCACCGCGGTATCGAACAGCGCCGCGGCATCGAGTTCGAACATCATCATGGCGTAGGGGGCGCCGAACGCCTTGGCACCCTCCAGCGCCTGGCGCTGCTGCTCGGGATCGTCGAGCACGTGGGAGGCGCCGAAGGGAATGATGTCCAGGGTACGCCCGCCGGAGTGCAGGTCGAGCACCACGTCGCACATCGGCGTCATGACCCGGGTGAAGTAGTCGGCGATCTTCTCGGTCACCGTGCCGTCGGGGTCGCCCGGAAAGCTGCGGTTGAGATTGCCGCCATCCATCGGCGAGGTGCGCTTGCCGGCCGTGGCCGCTGGCATGTTCATCATCGGCACGATGATCACGCGACCGCTCACGTCCTCGGCACGCAGCGAGCTCGACAGCTTCAGCAGCGCAGTGATGCCCTCGTACTCGTCGCCGTGGTTGCCGCCGGTCAGCAGCGCCGTGGGGCCCTCGCCGTTCTTGACCACGGTCACCGGAATCATCACCGCGCCCCAGGCCGACTCGTCGGTGGAGATCGGCAGCTTGAGGAAACCGTGCTGGACGCCGTCGGCGTCGAAGTCCACGGTGGCGCTGATCGGGCTGGGTCGCTTGCTCATCTTGTTCTCCTTGACTTGACGAACGCTGGCCTTACTTGACGAAAAGCTGGCGCGGAAAATTGGCCAGCGCTTCGCAGCCGGTCTCGGTGATCAGAATGCTCTCGGTAATCTCGAGCCCCCAGTCGTCCTGCCACAGGCCCGGCATGAAGTGAAAGGTCATGCCCGGCTCGAGAACGGTCTCGTCGGAGGGACGTAGGCTCATGGTGCGCTCGCCCCAGTCCGGCGGGTAGCTGATGCCGATGGGGTAGCCGCAGCGGGCACCGCCGCGGTCGAAGCCGTACTTGTCCATCGCCGCGCCCAGGGCCATGGCGATGTCGGCGGTGCGATTGCCGGGCTTGGCCACGGCCAGGCCGTTCTCGATACCCTCGAGCAGCGCCGACTCGGCGCGCACGAAGTCCCGCGGCGGACGGCCCAGGAATACCGTGCGCGACAGCGGCGCATGGTAGCGCTTGAACACCCCGGCGATCTCGAAGAAGGTCCCTTCCCCCTTGCGGAACGGCGTGTCGTCCCAGGTCAGGTGAGGTGCCGCCGCATCCTTGCCGGTGGGCAGCATGGGCACGATGGCGGGGTAGTCGCCGCCGTGCACCTTGCCGTTCTCGTCGACCCAGCCCTCGATACCGACACGGTAGATCTCCGAGACCAGCTTGCTCTTGGGCAGGCCGGGCTCGATCACCTCGAGAATGCGAGAGTGCATGCCCTCGACGATCTTGCCCGCGACCCGCATGTAGGCGATCTCCTGGGGCGACTTGATCGCACGGCACCAGTTGACCAGCGAGTTGGCGTCCATGAAGCGCGCATGGGGCAGTTCGCGCAGCAGGCTCTGGTAGGCCTTGGCCGAGAAGTAGTAGTTGTCCATCTCCAGCCCTACCACGCCCTGATGCCAGCCGCGATCGGGCATGATCGACTGGGCCAGGTAATCCATGGGGTGCATGTCCGGGTTCTGGACGTAATAGTCGGGGTAGTAGGTGATGTTGTCCGGATCGATCCAGCAGGTGCGCAGCGCCCCATTGGCGTCCATGCGCCGGCCGTACCACACCGGTTCGCCCTCCAGCCCCACCAGCACGCACTGGTGCACGTAGAAGGACCAGCCATCATAGCCCGTCAGCCAGGCCATGTTGGACGGGTCACTGATCACCAGCACGTCGATCCCTCGACTGGCCATTTCGGCCCGCACCTTCCACAGCCGGCTGGCATATTCCTCACGAGTGAAGGACAGGGATACCTGAGTCATGGGCCACTCGCCATAAAATCACCAAGAACCGGCCCTCTTCGCTGCAGAAGAAAGCCGGGCCATCGGATAGTCGGTCATCGCGGTCAGGGGTGAAAGGACCGGCCCAAAATTGTCATGATCGATTTTGGCGGAAAACATGACAATCCCAGTTCAATGCCGCTAAGCTGATAGTAGCATCCCCCCTTGGCTGGCGGTCAAAGGCTTTATTGAATCATGACGATTGACCTAACCCCGTACCTGACGGATACGGGCCCCAAGTATTTGGCCATCGCTCGCGCTCTCTCGGAAGCGGTGCGCCAGGGTGAACTCGTGCCCGGCACCCGGTTGCCGCCCCATCGCCAACTGGCCGAGAGTCTGGGGGTCAGCGTCCAGACCGTGTCACGGGCCTATGCCCAGGCCGAGAGGATGGGACTGGTGCAGGCCCGGGTGGGCAGCGGCACCTGGATCAATGCGCTGGACGACGCCCGCGAGTCGGCCTATCTGCGTGGTCACGAAGCACGTCACGAGAGCCCGCTGATCGATCTGTCGATCGCCCACCCGGTATGCCCACCGAGCCATCATTTGCGTTTTCGCCACACCCTGGCCGAGCTGGCCGAACTGGCCAGCCCCGAAGTGATCAGCGCCTGCCGCCCCATCGCCGGCCTCGCTCACCAGCGCGAGCGCGCCAGCGCCTGGCTGCAGTCGCGCCTGCACGTACCCGGCGAGATGGACGACCGCATTCTCTGCAACGGCGCCGCCCACGGCCTGATGCTGGCGATTTCCAGCGTAGTGCAGCACGGCGACCTGGTGCTGACCGAGGCGCTCACCGATCACGGCCTGATCGCCCTGTCGCGCACGCTGGGGTTCCAGCTGCGCGGCATCGCCATCGACGCCGAGGGCATCGTGCCGGAAGCGCTGGAGCTGGCCTGCCAGCGCTTCAAGCCGCGCGCGCTCTACCTGACCCCGACCCAGCTCAACCCCACCGGAGCGACCATGAGCGAGGCGCGCCGCGACGCCGTGGCCGAGGTGCTGGCGCGACACCGGGTGTGGCTGATCGAGGACGACGTGCATGCACTGCTGGAAGCCCCGGGATTCACCCCCGTCGCGGCGCGCATCCCGCAGTTGAGCTTCCACGTCACCAGCCTGACCAAGGTCACCGTGCCGGGCCTGCGTGCCGGCTACCTCACCGTGCCGCGCGGCCAGCTGCACCATGTGCTGCCGCGCATGCGTGCGACCACCTGGATGGCAACGCCGCTGATCTTCGAGATCGCCGACCGCTGGCTGGCCGACGGTACCGTCGAAACCCTGGCTGCCGAACAGCGCAGCCTGCTGGGCGAACGTCAGCAGCTTGCCCAGCGCCTGCTCGGCCATCATGCCCTGGAGTCACGCCCCACCAGCCTGCACGTGTGGATTTCGCTGCCCGACGCCTGGCGCGCCGAGGAGCTGCAGCAGCAGGCGGAACAGGAGGGACTGGCCATCACCACGGCGGTGCCGTTCATGGTGGAGCAGACCCCGCCGCCCAGGCGCATCCGGGTGAGTCTTGGCGCCGAGCAGGACATTGCCCGCCTCGAAGAGGGGCTCAAGCGTCTGGCCGTGCTGCTCGACGAGGCGCCGCCGCCCATGATGCAGATCGTCTATTGAGAGCCATCGTCTACCGAGAAAGGAGCCGTCATGCGCATATTGCTTCACATCGACGACATCGAGGCCTGGCGCGATGCACTGGCCGAGCGCCTGCCCGGTGCCGAGATCGTCACCGCCGACGACCCTGCCGACAAGCGCCGCGATGCCGACTACCTGGCGGTGTGGAAGCCCCCCGAGGCACTGCTCGCCGAACAGACCCGCGCCCGCGGCATCGTCAACCTGGGAGCGGGCGTGGATGCCCTGCTGAGCAATCCGGCGCTGCCCGCGGGCGTACCCATCGTCAAGCTGCGCGATGCCGGCATGGCCGAGCTGATCGGCGACTACGTGCGCTATGGGGTGCTGCACTTTCAGCGCGACTTCGACCGCTACCGCCGCCAGCAGGCGAGTCGGGAATGGCATGAGCATAACGTCACTGCCAAGCGCGACTGGCCGGTGGGCGTGCTCGGCCTTGGCGCCATCGGCGCCAGGGTGGCCGCCATGATCGCCGCCGACGGTTTTCCCGTGCACGGCTGGAGCCGCTCGCCCAAGTCGCTCGAGGGCATTACCTGCCACCACGGCGACGAGGGCCTGGTCGAGCTGCTCGGCCAGATTCGCACCCTGGTGCTGCTGCTGCCCGGCACCAACTCGACCCGCCATATCATCAATGCTGCGGCACTCGCCGCCCTGCCCGAAGGCGCCAGCCTGATCAACCCTGGCCGCGGCAGCCTGATCGACGAGGCGGCACTGCTCGCAGCGCTGGGTGACGGCGAACGGGAAGGCCGGCTGCGTGGTGCCATCCTCGACGCCTTCCCCGAGGAGCCGCTGCCCGAATCGAGCCCGCTGTGGCGGCATCGGCGCATCTGGGTGACGCCGCACATGGCCGGGCCGACCCCGCTGGACGAGGCCGTCGATCAGGTGGCCGAAGCGATCCGCGCCTTCGAGGCCGGCGACGAAGTGGAGAGCGTCGACCCCGAAGCGGGCTACTGATATCGACGCCGGCCTGCGCCGGCAGTAACTGAAACGGCGGGCCCTTGGCCCGCCGCTGCTATCGTCGCTGCCGGTTCAAGCCGGCTGGAGCAAGCGCTCCATGCCGCGATACTCGAGCCGCGATACATCCGAGACTTCCATCATCGACGCGGGCTGCCCCAGGCTGTCGCTGACGCGGAAGCGGGAGATCAGCCTGGCCATCTCTCCGGCCTGGTCGTCCAGCGAACGGCTCGCGGTGGCGACCTGCTCGACCAGCGCCGCGTTCTGCTGGGTGGTGGCCTCGAGCTGGGCCACGGCCTGATTGATCTGCTCGATACCCGCCGACTGTTCGACGCTGGCCGAGGAGATCTCCGCCACCAGATCGGAGACTCGGCGCACGTCCTGGGAGATGGCGGTCAACGCCTCGAAGGTACGCCCCACCAGGCCGTTGCCCGCCTCCACCCTCTGAGTGGTGTTGCCGATCAGTTGGCGAATGCGCTCGGCCTCTTCGGCGCTGCGGCTGGCCAGCTTGCGTACTTCACCGGCCACCACGGCGAAGCCGCGCCCGTGCTCGCCGGCGCGGGCGGCCTCGACCGAGGCATTGAGCGCCAGCAGATTGGTCTGGAAGGCGATGCCGTCGATGGCTTCGACGATGGCCGTGACCTGCCGGTTGGCCTCGAAGATCTGCTGCATGGCCTGGCGCGCCTCCTCGGCCACCCGGCTGGCCTGCTCGGCCTGGGCCACTGCCTGCTCCGTCATGCTGTTGGCCTGGCGCGCATTGTCGGCGGACTGACGCACGGTGGAGGTCATCTGCTCCATGCTGGTGGCGGTTTCCACCAGCGAGGCGGACTGCTCCTCGGTACGACTGGCCAGATCCTCGTTGCCCTGGGCGATCTCGCCGCTGGCCGAGCCTACGCCGCGTGCCCCCTGCTGAATCGAAGCCACCAGTGCTTCCATGCTGTCCGTTGAGTGATTGAAGGCAGCATAGAGCCGCGACAGCTCGTCGCTGCCGGGTACTGCCAGCCGCTGGGTCAGATCGCCGCCGCGCGACTCGATCAGGGCAAGCGCCCGGCGCAGGGGCACGACCATGCTGCGCACCAGCAGGATGGAAAGCACGACGGAGACCAGAATGGCCGCCAGGGCCAGACCGGCGAACGTCCATAGCCCAATGCGAGCCTCGCTTGCCAGACCATGGGCACGGACCTGTACATAGTCGGCCAGCGCCAGCTCCACTGCGCGCAGCCGCTCCAGCTTGCCGGTCTGGGCGTCAAACCAGCGTTCCGCGCGAATGCCATAGCCGCCGTCGATGCCTTGACGCATGGCGATCTGGCGCATCATGGTCAGCTCGCCATTGGCCTCGTGTTCGGTGGTGGCGGCACGATACCGAGCCCACATCTCGGCGTCGGCCTGGATGAGGAAGCTCTCCTCGAACGCTTCCTCTTCGCCGAGCAGGCGGAGAAAGCGGAAATAGACATCCTGTGACATGCTGTTGGCGGCGAAAGCGCTGGCCAACAGCGCCCGCTCTATACCCGCCGTCTCCTTGAGCTCGAGCAGGGAGTAATAGGCACCCAAGCCACGGGAGAGCTCGCCGGCATTGCTCAGCGAACTCAGCCGCCCCACGATCTCGGTCAGGTATGCGTTGATGTCGGTGTAGTAATCAAGGGCATCGAGCCCGCCAATCTCGAGGGCATCTACCTGGCGACGCTTATCGGCCACCTCAGCCAGCAGCGCATCGATCTCCTGCTGTCGCTGGGTAATACCGACGTCGCCACCCACATCGATGCCGGTCCAGGCTGCGCGATAGGCCTCGATCTGCTCGTCGACCAGGCCACGCTGGGCGGCCAGCCGCGTGCCGAAGGCCTCGCCGCGGCTACCGATGAAGCCGACCGACAGGCCGCGCTCCACCTGCAGCTCGTGTATCAGACCACCGAGCTGCACCGACAGACCGGTGAAGCGGTCGACCTGCTGCATGTTGTTGGCAACTTGTTGTCTGTCCATGATGCCGCTCGCGGCCAGCCAGACGATGATGCAAAGGGGCAGTGCCAGCACAAGCATGAACTTGCGTGACACTGGAATGCGGTGAAGGAGGTTTTTCATGTGTTGGAACCCTGCCAAGCTCGAAGATATCGGGAGTCGGGACGTGGCTGGCGTAGCATGCCGTTGTAGTTGTGATATCCGTCGGCCGTCGTGGCGCTGCCTGTCGGCGCGCGAAGGCTTCTTCGGCCGCGCAGCGGGAATCTTGAGAACCGGAGTTCGCCATTCGTCCTGGAATTTGACCGTCATCATTCTTTTCGCCGCGCCGCGGAAATCTGCTTGACCTTCCTACAACGAAGACCGCTAAAGGCATACGCTGTCAGTTACCATTCGTGATCTGCTGGAGGTACGTCATGGCCAAGGTGGAGTACGGACCCGATACCGCACTGCTGGTCGTCGACATGCAGAACGACTTCTGCGAGGGCGGGGCCCTGCCCGTTAAAGGGGGGAGCGCGCTGGTGCCAGGCATCAATGCCGAAATCGATGCCGCCAGGCGCGCCGGTGCGCTGGTGGTGGCCTCGCGGGACTGGCATCCCGTCGACCACATGAGCTTCGTACATCGCGGCGGCCACTGGCCTGTGCACTGCGTGCAGGACACCCCGGGGGCAGGTTTCCACCCCCAGTTGTCCCTGCCCGACGACGTCATACGTCTGAGCAAGGCCACTGCCTTCGACTCCGACGCTTACTCCGCCTTCGAGGGCACCGGCCTGGCCGACTACCTGCGCGAGCGCGGCATCGTACGCGTCGCAGTCTGCGGGCTGGCCATGGACGTCTGCGTCAGGGCCACCGCGCTGGCGGCGCGTCGTGAGAGTTTCTACGTGATCGTGCTCGATGCACTCACGGCGACGGTTGCGCCGGACGCCCGCGGCCACTGCCGGCGCGAGCTAGAAGAAGCCGGCATCGAAGTACGAAAATGAGTGAGGCGACTCCGCTGCAGGTCGAGGACGACGAGCTGGCACTGCTGACCGACCTGTACCAATTGACCATGCTCGAGGCCTACTGGAAGGAGTCGATGCGGGAGCGGGCCACCTTCAGCCTGTTCTTTCGCAAGATGCCTTCCACGCGCCGCTTCATGCTCGCCTGTGGCCAGCAGCACGCCGCGGCAACGATCAGTCGGCTGCGGTTCACCCCAGCGGTGCTGAGGCGCCTCGCTGCGACAGGTCGCTTCCACCCCGAATTCCTCGCCTGGCTCGGCGAATGGCGCTTCAGCGGCGATATCTGGACGCTACCCGAGGGCACGCCGGTGTTCCCCAACGAACCGCTGCTGGAGGTGGACGCCCCTATTGCGGAAGCGCAGTTGATCGAGAGCCTGCTCATGAATCTGGTGCAGCTCGAGACGGTACTGGCCTCCAAGGCCGTGCGTATCGTAATGGCGGCGCGCGGCCGCCCGGTGGTGGACTTCGGCCTGCGCCGCATGCACGGTGTCGATGCCGCCGTGCGTGGCATACGCGCCTACCGCACGGCGGGTCTGTCCGGGACCAGCAACGTGCTGGGCGGCCTGCGGCATGACCTGCCACTGAGCGGCACCATGGCGCACAGCTATATCCTCGCTCACGACAGCGAGACTAACGCGTTCCGTGCCTTCGCCCGGCATTTTCCCGGTACCACGCTGCTGGTGGACACCCACGACACCCTCGAAGGTGTGCGTCAGGTCATCGAACTGCTTCAGGAGGAGCCGGATCTGCGCATCGAGGCCATCCGCCTGGACTCCGGCGATCTCGGCGAACTCGCCCGACGCTCCCGCACGCTGCTCGACGCAGCCGGCCAGACGCATGTCAAGATCATCGCCAGCAGCGGCCTGGACGAATACGAGATCGCCACTCTGCTCGATGCCGACGCGCCGATCGATGCCTTCGGTGTCGGCACCGCCATGGGCGTCTCGGCCGATGCCCCGGTGCTAGACCTCTCCTACAAGCTGGTGGAGTATGCCGGCGTGCCCCGGGTCAAGCACTCGACCGGCAAGGTCAACCTGCCCGGGCGCAAGCAGCTGTTCCGTCGACGGGACCAACAGGGCAACGTCACCGGCGATATCATCGCCCGGCGCGAGGAAGTCATTCCGGATGCCGAGCCGCTGCTGGTGCCGCTGGTGCGCCATGGCCGGCTGGATGAGGCCCACATGGGCGATGCAGGCCGAGCCCGCGAACGGGTCGCCGCCATCTTGCCTCGGCTACCCGAGCGGCTGCGTCGACTGGAGCCTCACGATGACGCCGCCTATCCGGTCATCCTGAGCCCGGCGCTGGAGAGCCTGGCCGCTTTCACCAGGCAAAGCATGGAATAACCGTGCATCACGGAACCAGGTGGGCTGGCGAGGTTCACAGCTACTGTCGCCAACAGCCAAACGGTTCCCGACATGACACCATCATCACGAGCCCTGGCTCGTCTGACTCTCTCCGTTCTGCTGCTGGCCTGGCTTCCGGTCAAGGCCGTGGCGGCCGCGCCCCAGCCCGACGCGCAACTGCAGCCGTTCAGCGCCAGTTACCGCCTGGAAGTGAGGGGCTGGCCCAACGCCACCATCGAGCATGACCTGACTCGGGAGAGCGGCCATTGGCAGAGCCGCATGCAGGCCGCCATCGCCGTGGCCCGAGGCAACGAGCGCAGCCGTTTCATCGTCACGCCTGAGGGCGTGCATTCGGTGAACTACGCCAGCGGCTACTCGCTGTTCGGTGTGGGCGGCAACTATCGTTTGGGCAGCAGCGAACTGGCCGAGCTGCCGGACCGCCAGGCCGCTCTGATCGAACTCTCGCGACGCGCCCTGAACGGCGGCTGCGAGCGCGATACCTGCCGCCTGGTCTACCAGGATCACCGCGGCCGCGAGGAGACCCTCGACTACCGCCTGCTCGGCACCGACGTACTGCAGTTGCCCGCCGGCGAGTTCCAGGCGCTCAAGGTAGAAGTCAGGGAGCCGGACACGCCGGAGCGCAGTATGGTGTTTCACTTCCACCCCGAGTACCCCGGCCTGCTGCTGGCAGTGGACTACCAGCGCGACGGCGAGCGCCGCAGCCGGCTCACCCTGACCTCACTCAGGACCGACTGAGCACGAGACCCGGCGCCGGGCACGAAAGCCTGGTAGAGTTGGCGGTTTTCGCCGCCCTGAGCGGCCGGGCTGAAGGATACCGTCATGCTGTCGGGGCTTTTGATCGTGCTGCTGCCACTGGTGCTGGGCTATCTGGTGCCGGTGCGAAGTCCCGACGTTCTGGCCATCATCAATCGCGGCGTCAGCGCTTCGGTCTACGTCATTCTGCTGTTGATGGGCATCAGCCTGGCGGGGCTGGACGAGCTGGGCCGCGAGCTGTCGCGCATGGGCGGACAGGCACTGACTCTGTTCACGGTGATCACCGCCTGCAACCTGCTGGCGCTGGGGTGGCTGTCGCAGCGTCTGGCCCTGCGCATGGGACCCTCTCCGGTGGTGGCCAATGCGCCTACCACCAAACTGGCCGCACTGGCCGGCTCCCTGGCCCTGGTAGCGGTGGTGGCGGGCGGCGTGCTGATCGGCCTGGCGCTTGCCTGGCTGGGCGGCGATGCCATCTTTCAGCATGCCGAGCTTCTGGCCGAATGGGTGCTCTACGTGCTGCTGGCGCTGATTGGCTGTCAGTTGCGCAACTCCGGCATGCCGCTGCGCCAGATCCTGCTCAACCGCCACGGGCTGGCCATTGCCATGACCCTGGCCGTGAGTTCGCTGATCGGCGGCTTGCTCGCCGCTCCCCTGCTGTCGCTGAGCTGGAACGAGGGCCTGGCGATGGCATCGGGCTTCGGCTGGTATTCGCTCTCGGCGATCCTGGTCGGCGATCAGCTCGGCCCCGTGTTCGGCGGAGTGGCCTTCTTCAACGATCTCAGCCGCGAGCTGCTGGCCTTCATCCTGATCCCGCTGTTCATCAAGCGCCACGCGCCCCTGGCCATCGGCTACGGCGGCGCGACCTCCATGGACTTCACCCTGCCGGTGATCCAGCAGCACGGTGGCGTGGCCTGCGTGCCCATCGCCGTGGTCAGCGGCTTCATCCTCTCGCTGCTGTCGCCGCCGCTGATCCTGTTCTTCCTGTCGCTGTGAGCCGCGGGAGCTATGCTCAGGAAGCAACGGCAAGCGCCAAGCCCACTGTTAGCCGAAAGTCTAGGTTGAACTCTCCAGGCAGAAACGGCTAACTGAGCGGCGAACGATCTTAATCGTTTAAGTCTCCTCAGCCGCCATCGATAACAACAAGCCGACAAGGATACCTGCATGTACAAGAAGACGTTGCTCTCCACCCTCGTCGTTGCCGGAGCCGCCAGCTTCAGTCACGCCCAGGCCGCCGACCTGACCATTTCCTGCGGTGCCGTGGGCGCCGAACTGCAGCTCTGCCAGCAGGGCGTGCGGGCGTGGGAAGAGAAGACCGGTTACAGCGTCGACGTGGTCTCGACCCCCAACTCCTCCACCGAACGCCTGTCGCTCTACCAGCAGATCCTCTCCGCCAACTCCACCGACATCGACATCATGCAGATCGACGTCGTATGGCCGGGCCTGCTCGCCAACCATCTGCTCGACCTGCGCGAAGTGCTGGGCGACGACGCCGGTGAAGGGCACTTCTCCGCCATCGTCGAGAACAACACCATCGACGACCGCCTGGTCGCGATGCCCTGGTTCACCGATGCCGGCGTGCTCTACTACCGCGCCGACCTGCTCGAGCAGTACGGCTTCGAGCCGCCGGAAACCTGGGAAGAGCTGACTGAAGTCGCCCGCGAGATCCAGAACGCCGAGCGCGAGGCAGGCAACAGCCGTATGCATGGCTTCGTCTTCCAGGGCCGCGCCTACGAGGGGCTGACCTGTAACGCCCTGGAGTGGGTGGCCAGTCACGGTGGCGGCACCATCGTCGACCAGGACGGCGAGATCACCATCAACAACCCGCAGGCCGCCGCGGCACTGGACCTTGCCGCCTCCTGGATCGGCGACATCTCGCCCAACGGCGTACTCAACTACACCGAGGAAGAGGCCCGCGGCGTGTTCCAGGGCGGCAACGCCGTGTTCATGCGTAACTGGCCCTATGCCTGGGCGCTGGCTCAGAGCGAGGGCAGCGAGGTACGCGGCAAAGTGGGCGTGACCCAACTGCCCTACAGCGGCGACGGCAGCACTGCCGCCACGCTGGGCGGCTGGAACCTGGCGGTGTCGCGCTACAGCGAGAACCCTGAGCTCGCCGCCGATCTGGTGGCCTTCCTGGCTGGCGAAGAGGAGCAGAAGCGGCGCGCCATCGAGGGTGCCTACAACCCGACCCTCGAAACACTCTACCAGGATGACGAGGTACTCGAGGCGGTGCCCTTCTTCGGCGAACTCTACGAAACCTTCGTCAATGCCGTGGCGCGGCCTTCGGCGCCCACCGGCGATGCCTATGGCCGCGTCAGCAACGCCTTCTTCAGCGCCACTCACGACGTGCTCTCCGGCAACCGCAGCGGTGAGCAGGCGATGAGCGACCTGGACCACGAGCTGGCCCGTCTCAAGCGCCGCAACTGGTAACCCCCTTCAGGAGCCCGCCATGTCGACTCCCGTGACCGAAAGCGCGCCGATCCCGGCGCGCCCCCTACCGGCAAGCTATCGCAGTACCAAGGTGAGGCGGCAGCGAGTACGCGCCGCCTGGCTGTTCCTGGCGCCGATGCTGGTGACCCTGGCCATGGTGGCCGGCTGGCCTCTGCTGCGCACCTTCTACTTCAGCTTCACCGACGCCTCGCTGTCGGACATGAGCGATACCCTGTTCATCGGGCTGGAGAATTACCTGGTCTACGACGACGGCCGCTGGTTCGGCGTGCTGGCCGATCCCATCTGGTGGCGGGCGGTGTGGAACACCGTCTACTTCTCGGTGGTCTCGGTGTCGCTGGAAGTGGTGTTCGGGGTCATCGTCGCCCTGGTGCTCAACGCTGAGTTCAAGGGTCGTACCCTGGTACGCGCCGCGGTGTTGATCCCCTGGGCGATTCCGACCATCGTCTCGGCGCAGATGTGGGCGTGGATGCTCAACGACCAGTTCGGCATCATCAATCATCTGCTGATGGCGCTCGGCATCATCGCCAGCCCCATCGCCTGGACCGCCGATGCCAACTACTCCATGTGGGCGGTGATCATGGTCGACGTGTGGAAGACCACGCCGTTCGTCGCCCTGCTGGTGCTGGCGGCACTGCAGATGCTGCCCAAGGACTGCTACGAAGCGGCCGAGGTCGACGGCATCCACCCGGTCAAGGTGTTCTTCCGCGTCACCCTGCCGCTGATCACCCCCGCACTGATGGTGGCGGTGATCTTCCGCCTGCTCGACGCGCTGCGCGTGTTCGACGTGATCTACGTGCTCACCTCCAACTCCACCAGCACCATGTCGATGTCGATCTACGCTCGTCAACAATTGGTGGAGTTCCAGGACGTAGGCTACGGCAGTGCCGCTTCCACCCTGCTGTTCCTGATCATCGCCCTGGCGACCATCGCCTATCTCTACCTGGGCCGCAAGCAACTGCAACTGGGAGGTGACTGATGACCTCGCGCCAGCTTTCCAAACTCGCAGCGCGTGCCGGCTTCTGGCTGCTGGTGGCCTTGATCGTGGTGGTCGCGGTATTCCCGTTCTACTACGCCATCAAGACCTCCTTCACGCCTTCCGGCGACCTGTTCCGGGTCGAGCTGTGGCCCACGCGAGCCACGCTTGCCAACTACGCGCAGATCTTCTCCCAGCGCAGCTTCCTGCAGGCGATCTTCAACTCGATCCTGGTTGCCACCAGCGTGGTGTTCATCGCGCTGCTGCTGGGCATCACCGCCTCCTACGCCCTGGGGCGGGTACGCTTTCGCGGCCGCACCTCGGTGCTGCTGATCATCCTCGGCGTGTCGATGTTCCCGCAGGTGGCGGTGCTCTCGGGCCTGTTCGAGGTGATCCGCGCGCTCAACCTCTACAACAACCCGGGCGGGCTGATCCTGAGCTACACCATCTTCACCCTGCCCTTCACCGTGTGGGTGCTGACCACCTTCATGCGACAGCTGCCCCTGGAGCTCGAGGAGGCCGCGATCATGGACGGCGCCACGCCCTGGGTGACCATCACCAAGGTGTTCCTGCCGCTGATGTGGCCGGCCATGGCGACCACCGGGCTGCTCGCCTTCATTGCCGCCTGGAACGAGTTCCTCTTCGCCCTGACCTTCACCCTGACCGACAGCCAGCGCACGGTACCGGTAGCGATCGCTCTGCTCTCCGGCGGCAGCGCCTACGAGCTGCCCTGGGCGCCGATCATGGCCGCTTCGGTGGTGGTGACGGTACCGCTGGTGGTGCTGGTGATCATCTTCCAGCGGCGCATCGTCTCGGGACTGACGGCCGGCGCGGTGAAGGGATGAATCGGAGCGGCTGAACCTCGACACGAACGAATTGTCCACGGCGACTCGTACCTGACGAACAACCCAGCCATCGCGGCTTGACCAAGGGAAAACCATGCAAGACAACACCTTCTGGTGGCGCGGCGGCGTCATCTACCAGATCTACCCGCGCAGCTTCATGGACAGCAACGGCGACGGCGTCGGCGACCTGCCCGGCGTCACCGAGCGACTCGACTACGTCGCCTCGCTGGGCGTGGACGGCATCTGGCTGTCGCCCTTCTTCACCTCGCCGATGCGCGACTTCGGTTACGACATCAGCAATTATCGCGACGTCGACCCACTGTTCGGTACCCTGGCGGACTTCAAGGCCCTGCTGGAACGCGCCCATGCACTCGGCCTCAAGGTGATCATCGACCAGGTGATCAGCCACACCTCGGACCAGCACCCCTGGTTCCAGGAGAGTCGCATGAATCGCGACAACCCGCGTGCCGACTGGTACGTGTGGGCCGACCCCAATCCGGACGGCACCGCGCCCAACAACTGGCTGTCGATCTTCGGCGGACCGGCCTGGACCTTCGACAGCCGGCGTCAGCAGTACTACCTGCACAACTTCCTGTCGAGCCAGCCCGACCTCAACTTCCACAACCCCGAGGTGCGCGCCGCCCAGCTCGACAACATGCGCTTCTGGCTGGAGCTGGGGGTCGACGGCTTCCGCCTCGACACGGTCAACTTCTACTTCCACGACCAGCACCTGCGCAGCAACCCGGCGCTGACCATCGACGCCACCCGCACGCTGGGCGCGCCCAAGGAGAACCCCTATACCTGGCAGCGCCACATCTACGACATCAGCCGCCCCGAGAACGTCGAGTTCCTGCGCGAGCTGCGGGCGCTGATGGACGAGTACCCCGGCACCACCACGGTGGGCGAGATCGGCGACGACACGCCGCTGGAGCGCATGGCCGAGTACACCTCGGGCGGCGACAAGCTGCACATGGCCTATACCTTCGACCTGCTCAACGCACCGCGCTCGCCGGACTACATTCGCGGCGTGCTCGAGCGCTTCCAGCAGTTCGCCGGCGATGCCTGGCCGTGCTGGGCGCTGTCCAATCACGACGTGGTGCGCAGCGCCACCCGCTGGGGCAGCGAAGAGTGCGCCTTCGCCTATCCCCGCGTGGCGCTGGCCCTGCTCTTCTCGCTGCGTGGCAGCGTCTGTCTGTACCAGGGCGAGGAGCTCGGCCTGCCCGAGGCCGAGGTGCCCTTCGAGCGCATTCAGGACCCCTACGGCCTGCCACTGTGGCCCGACTTCAAGGGCCGCGACGGCTGCCGCACGCCGATGCCCTGGGACGATACCCCGCTGGCCGGTTTCTCTGACGTGGAGCCGTGGCTGCCGGTGGCCGAACCGCACCTGGCCATGTCGGTGGCACGCCAGCAGGATGAGCCGGACTCGATGCTCAACGCCACCCGCCGCCTGCTGCGCTTCCGCCACCAGCATCCGGCCCTGTTCGACGGCGACATGACGCTGCTCGACCTGGGCGAAGCGCTGGTCGCCTTCACCCGTCAGCGTGGCAGCGACAGGCTGCTGTGCGTCTTCAACCTCACCGGCCAGCCCCAGAGTGCCACGCTGCCCGAGGTGCGCGAGGCGCTGCAGGAGCACGGCTTCCAGTACGAGGTGAGCGGCGGCAGGTTGCATTTACCACCGTACCAAGCCGCCTATTTCCGGCTCTAGGAGTGCCTTTTCAGGCTGCGTAGTGGCAATGTCTTGACAACAACGACCGGCCGTATAGCGGCCGAGGATGAATCGAATGGCAAGCGTCACCCTCGACAAAATCAACAAGGTCTTCGGCAGCACGCACATCATCAAGGATGTGGACCTGGCGATCGGTGAAGGCGAATTCGTGGTCTTCGTCGGCCCTTCGGGCTGCGGCAAGTCCACCCTGCTGCGCCTGATCGCCGGGCTGGAGTCGATCACCGATGGCGAGCTCTCCATCGGCGATCAGGTGGTCAACGAGCTGCCGCCGCGGGAACGCGGCGTGGGCATGGTGTTCCAGTCCTACGCGCTCTACCCGCACATGACCGTGTACGAGAACATGGCCTTCGGCCTCAAGCTGGCCAAGACCGCCAAGGAGACCGTACATGAGCGGGTGATGGCGACGGCACGCATCCTGCAGCTCGAGGAGCTGCTCGAACGCAAGCCCAAGGCGCTCTCCGGCGGCCAGCGCCAGCGCGTGGCCATGGGCCGCGCCATGGCCCGGGAGCCGCGCATCCTGCTGTTCGACGAGCCACTCTCGAACCTCGACGCCTCGCTGCGGGTACAGATGCGCAACGAGATCGCCCGTCTGCACAAGCGGCTAGGCTCGACCATGGTCTACGTCACTCACGACCAGGTCGAGGCGATGACCCTGGCCGACAAGATCGTGGTGCTCAATGGCGGTCGCGTGGAGCAGGTGGGCAGTCCGCAGGAGCTCTATCAGCGCCCGGCAACCAAGTTCGTGGCCGGCTTCATCGGTTCGCCGACGATGAACTTCCTGCCCGCGCGCCTGCTCGGCGCCGATGCCACCGGCTGCCGGATCGGCGCCAACGGGCTGACCGAGCTGGCGCTGCCCCAGGATGCCTCAGGGCATGCCCAGGGGGCTGCGCTGACGCTGGGCATTCGCCCCGAGCACCTGCGCCTGAGCGAGGCCCAGGGCAGTGAGGGCTTCGAGATCGTCAACGTCGAATACCTGGGCAACGAGGTCTACGTCTACCTCGAGCCCAAGGAGGGCGAGACCCTGCTGATTCAGCGCGGCGAAGCACCCACGACGTGGCGGGTCGGTCAGCGCGTGACGCTGGCTCCCGATCCCGAGCACGTGCACCTGTTCGACGCCGGCGGCCGGGCGCTGTCGGTCAAGGCGGCGCGTGCCGTCGCTTGATGACAGGCCGAAATCCCTCAGGAGAAGAGCATGGCGATACGACAGCTTGGCGGCGACCCTGACTGGTGGCGAGGCGCAGTGATCTACCAGATCTATCCGCGCAGTTTTCAGGATAGCCGTGGCGCTGGCATCGGCGATCTCCAAGGGGTAATCGACCGGCTCGATTACATTGCATCGCTGAACGTCGACGCCATCTGGCTGGCCCCCTTCTTCACCTCGCCCATGAAGGACTTCGGCTACGACGTCAGCGATTATCGCGGTGTCGACCCGACTTTCGGCACCCTCGATGATTTCGACCGACTGGTAGAGGCCGCGCATGCCCGCGGTCTGAGGGTGACCATCGACCAAGTGCTCTCCCACTCCTCGGATCAGCATCCTTGGTTCGCCGAAAGCCGGTCGAGCCGCGACAATCCCAAGGCCGACTGGTACGTCTGGGCCAATGCCCGCCCCGACGGCTCGCCCCCCACCAACTGGCAGGCGATCTTCGGTGGCTCGGCCTGGCAATGGGACACTCGTCGCTGCCAGTACTACCTGCACAATTTCCTGGTGGAACAGCCTGACCTCAACTTTCGCAACCCCGAGGTAGTGGAGGCAATCCTCGAGGAGGTACGCTTCTGGCTCGAGCGCGGTGTCGATGGTTTTCGTCTTGATGCCGTCAACTTCTGCACGCATGGTCCGCTCAAGGACAATCCTCCCCGGGAGAAGATCGTCGAGGGCTTCATCGGCGTGCGCCCTGACAACCCCTACGCCTTCCAGAGGCATCTGTACGACAAGACCCAGCCGGAAAACCTGGCCTTCCTGGAGCGGCTGCGCGCGTTGCTCGACGAGTACCCCAGCACTACCACTATCGGCGAAGTAGGCGACGACGACTCACTCGGCGTAATGTCCGAGTACACCCAGGGCGGCAAACGCCTACATATGTGCTACTCCTTCAACCTGCTGACCGACAAGGCTACTCCCGCGGACCTGCTCGCCCCTCTAACCGAAATGGAAGCGCGCATCGGCGACGGCTGGCCTTGCTGGGCGGTGGGCAATCACGACATTACCCGTGTCGCCACGCGTTGGAACGTTGCTAGCGATATGGCAAAGCTGCGCCTCTATCTGGCCTTCCTGCTCACCCAGCGCGGCAGCATCTGTCTCTATCAGGGTGAGGAACTAGGCCTCACCGAGGCCGAACTCACCTTCGAGCAGTTGGTGGACCCAGCCGGCATCACCTTCTGGCCAAGCTACAAGGGCCGAGACGGATGCCGCACCCCCATGCCCTGGGTAGCCGATGCACTCCACGGCGGTTTCACTACCGCGACGCCCTGGTTGCCGGTACCTGAGGCGCACCTCGCCCTGGCGGTGGATAGGCAGGAGCGCGACCCCGGCTCGCTGCTCAACGCCTATCGGGATTTTCTGCTCTTTCGCCGCAATCAGCCTGCCTTGGTCAAGGGCGATATCCACTACCACCCGCTGCAAGGTGACGTCATCTGCTTCGAGCGCCTGCATGGCGATGATCGCCTGCTGGTAGCACTGAACTTCGCCAATGATCCCTGCACCCTAAGCGCTCCGCTCGACGCCAGGCCGCTGGCGGGGGCGCCATCCCTGGTCAATGGCCGCTGGACGGCGGAACGGCTCGAGCTGCCTGCCTTCGGTATTGCCATCGCCCGCTGTCCAAGTGATTTGCCCTGGCAGCCCTGATGCCTGACCGCGTTGCGCTGTCGCCTTGTCCAGAGCCAGATCACCACAACAAGCACAATCCAAGGACCCCACTCCATGACTTGCTTTTCCCGCACTACCCTTGCCCGACAGGTGCTGTTCGGCGCCTTGGTGGCCAGTGGTCTCACGCTTGTCACTACCCAGGCGCAGGCTGCCACAATCACCATTGCCTGCGGTGACGGTGGCAGCGCCGACTTCTGCCCGGAGCTGGCCCGGCAGTGGGCCCAAGAGACCGGCCACGAGGTGGCGGTGGTCACCACTCCCCAGTCGGGCACCGAAACGCTCTCCCTCTACCAGCAGCTGCTCGGCAGCAAGTCCAGCGACATCGACGTACTGATGGTGGATACCGTCTGGCCTGGCCTGCTCGCCGCCCATCTGATAGACCTCGCCGACTACCTGCCCGAAGATGCCTCTGAGGGCTTCTTCCCGGCAATGATCGACAACAATACCGTGGATGATCGTCTGCTTGCCCTACCCTGGTATTCCGACGCTGGCCTGCTCTACTACCGTCGCGACCTACTCGAGAAATACGGCCACGACGTTCCCGAGACCTGGGAGCAACTGACCGAGATCGCCCGCGAGATCCAGAACGCCGAGCGTGAGGCGGGCAACGAGCGCATGCACGGCTTCGTCTTTCAAGGCCGCGCCTACGAGGGCCTGACCACCAATGCCCTGGAGTGGATCGCCAGCTACGGCGGCGGCACCATCGTCGACGATGACGGCAACATCACCGTCAACAATCCTCAGGCCGCCGAGGCGCTGACACTGGCCGCCAGTTGGGTTGGCGACATCGCACCGCGGGGCGTGCGCAACTACATGGAAGAAGAGGCCCGAGGGCTCTTTCAGTCGGGCAATGCAGTGTTCATGCGCAACTGGCCCTATGCCTGGGCACTAGGTCAGGCCGACGGCACTGCTATCCAAGGCAAGTTCGGCGTCGCCCCTCTGCCACACGGCTCGGCAGGAGAGTCGGTAGCCACCCTGGGCGGCTGGAGCTGGGCGGTGTCGCGCTATTCAAAAAATCCCGACCTGGCTGCCGAACTGGTGGCTTACTTGACCGCCGAGGCCCAGCAAAAAGCTCATGCCATCCGCTTCGGCATGAACCCCACTCGGGTAACGCTCTATCAGGACAAGGAGGTACTCGAGGTCCAACCCTTCATCGGCGAGCTCTACGACACTTTGGTGAGCGGCGTGCCGCGCCCGGCCAACGTCACCGGTGAGCACTACACGCGAGTCTCCAACGCCTTCTTTAACCGCGTTCACGACGTGCTCTCCGGCGACCTAACAGCGGAGCAGGCTCTGGGGCAGTTGGAGCGCGAACTCAACCGCATTAGCCGGCGCGGCTGGTGAGTCATCGCGCACACCACAGTCTCTCCCCTTTCCTCTACGAACAGGTGGGGCCAACCGGCCCCACCGTACACAGGTAAAGTTGAAGACGCTGGCATAGAGGCCTGGCAAACCACTGGTCGACAGGTTATGCTAGGCTGCTAACTAAATCGATAAAGCATTCAAAATGGAGACGCTTTCCTCGTGTCCGCACATCGCCGTATCACACTCAAGGATCTGGCCCGCGAGCTCGGCGTCTCCACCGCCACCATATCCAATGCCTTCAACCGGCCCGACCAGCTCTCGCCCGGTCTGCGCGAGCGCATTCTCGCCGAGGCCAAGCGGCTGGGCTATCGCGGTCCCGACGCCAAGGCACGCAGCCTGCGTACCGGGCGTTCGCGCATCATCGCGGTGATTCTGGCCGAAAGCCTCACCTACAGCCTCAACGATGCGGTTTCCAGCGAGTTCCTCTCCGGCGTGGCCGAGGTGCTCGACAGCCAGGGCCATACCCTGCTGCTGCTCTCGGCGCGGCAGGTCAATTGCCAGCTGGTCGACTCGGCAAGCATGGCCGACGGCTTCATCGTCTACGGCCTGATGCCCTCCGCCGAGCTGTTCGACTCGCTGCCCCTGCACGCCGCGCTGGTGGCGGTCGACTTCAACGTGGCGGGCCATCCTTCGATTCATGTCGACAACGAACCTTCCTGCTTCGAGATCGCCGACCACGCGCTGACGGCCGCCCCACGCAAGCGACCGGGCATCGTCAACCTGCGCCTCACGGCGGAACCCTGCAATGGAAGAATCGATCCGCAGTACACCCTGCTCTCGGCCGAACTCACCATTACCCGCTCGCGGCTGGCCGGCTTTCATGCCGCTCTGGAAAAGCACGACTTCGACCTCGAACGGATCCCGATGTGGAACGTGGAGGAGAATACCTTCGAGGTGTGCGCCCCGGTGATCGAGGAGATTCTCGATCTGCCCGACGCCGAGCGCCCCGACCTGCTGCTGTGCATGTCGGACCGTATCGCCCTGACCGCTCTGACCCTGGCCGAGCAGCGCGGCCTGCGCATTCCCGACGACCTGTGTCTGATCGGCTTCGACGGTATCGCCGAGGGCCAGTATCGGGCTCCGCGGCTGACCACGGTGCGCCAGGAGAGCAGCGAGAAAGGACGCCTGGCGGCGCGCATGATCCTGGGCCTGGAGCCGAGCCATTCACGCCTGCTGACGACCGAGATGATACTGGGCGAGACCTGCCCCTAAGGGAACCACTGCACAAATGCCTGCGCGAGCGAATCGCTGCGTTGCGCGGTGCTCGGAATCCTCACATATACCCCATATGCTCCGGTTGACTCGAAGCCTGGGCTTCTCGCCCCTTCGGGGCCAGCCTACGGCTGTTTGTCGCTTCGCTCGGTACTGCGCTCCGTGCGCCTTGCGCTTCATCTCGCTCGCCGACTTGTTCAGCGCTTCCTAGGAGCTGGTCATCAAATAGCAGGCTCGCTTGCACGTTGCTTGCACACTTCATGACCATTGGCTGCATCGCCTTGCGAGATGCTGCATGGGCCCACCCTTCGCCACGAGCCCACGATGCCAGCCTTCCCTCTGTCCTCCATGTCTACTCCCGGTCGCACCGGCCGCCGCCAACGGGGGCGCTTGACCTTGGGCGCTCTGCTGGCCGTGCTGGTGCTGGCGGCAGGCGCGGCCGGGGCCTGGTGGCTGGTCTCGCAGCCGCCCCGCATCGAGCGCCGGGCACCGGTCGAACCGCCCGCCCCGCTGGTGGACACCGTACTGGCACAACGTCAGGCGGCCGCGCCAGCGCTGTACGGCTTCGGTCGGGTGATCGCCGAGCGCGAGGCGCACCTGGCCAGCCGCGTGAGCGGCGAGCTGCTCGAATTCACTGACGCAGCGCTACCCGGCCGCGTGGTCGAGGCCGGCAGCGTGCTGGCACGACTCGACGATGCCGACCTGCGTCTGGCCCTGCGCGAGGCCGAGGCCGCGCTGGCCCAGGCCGAGGCGGCACTGGCCATGGAGCGCGGCGAGCAGCAGCGCGCCGAGACGGAGTATCGCAGCTTCGGCCGCGAGCTCTCCGCCGAGCGCCGCGCGCTGGTGCTGCGCCAGCCGCAGCTGCGTCAGGCCGAGGCCGAAGTGGAGCGCGCCCGTGCCGCCCGCGACCGGGCGCGGCTGGAGCTGGAGCGAGCCACCCTCACCGCCCCCTGGCGGGGGATGGTGCAATCGCGTCTGCTGGGCAGCGGCAGCATGGTGAACAACGGCACCGAGCTGTTGCATCTGGTCGACGTCTCGCGCTTCTGGGTTCGCGTCTCGCTGCCCGGCGAAGCGCTGGGCTGGCTGCACGCCGCCGACGCCAACGGAGCGGGCAGCGGCGTGACGCTCTCGACACGCACCTGGCCCGGCGGCGAGACCCGCCGCGGCGAGGTGATCGCCGTCCTGCCGGCGCTGGAGGAACAGGGCCTGCAGGCCCAGCTGCTGGTGGCGGTCGACGACCCGCTGGGGCTCGACAACGGCGCACCGGCCCTGCGCCTGGGCGACGTGGTGCGCCTGGAGTTCGAGGCGCGCGCGCAGGACGGCCTGTTCGTGCTGCCTGCCGCGGCCCTGCGTCCGGGTGACGAGCTGTGGCTGCTCGACGAGGAGGAGCGTCTGCGCCGCCGCACGGTGAACGTGATCCATCGCGGCGAGACGCGGGTGCTGATCGCCGACGGCCTCGAGGACGGCGAACGAGTGGTCACCTCGCAACTGGGCCAGCCGCGTACCGGCATGCGCCTACGCACACGCATCGCCGACAGCGAGCGTCCGGCCGGTGAACGTCGGGAGTCCCGTTCATGACGCGCCGTGGCCCCATCGCCTGGATGGTCAATCACGGCGTCGCCCCCAACCTGCTGATGGTGCTGCTGATCGTCGGTGGCCTGCTGGCGTCGATGACGATCAAGAAGGAGGTGTTCCCCGAGTTCGAGCTGGAGATCGTCCACGTGGCGATCGGCTATCCCGGCGCCACGCCCGAAGAGGTGGAGCGCAGCCTGCTGCTGCCCATGGAAGCGGCCCTGGCCGACGTCGACGGCATCGACGAGATGACCGCCACCGCCAACGAGGGCGCCGGGCGCGTCTCGCTGAGCCTGATCGACGGGGTCGACGTGATGCGTGCCTATCAGGACATCCAGCAGGCGATCAACGCCATCACCAACCTGCCCGCTGCCGCCGACCCGCCGCGCTTCAGTCTTGCCGGCCGCTCGCGCAGCGTGATGAGCCTGCAGGTGCACGGCTGGGTCGACGAGCGGCTGCTGCACGATGTGGCCGAGGATCTGCGCGCCGAGCTGCAGGCCGCCTCCGGCATCTCGCGGGTGGAGCTGGCGGGCAACCGCGAGCGTGAGGTGCAGATCCTGCTCGACGAAGAGGCCATGCACCGCCATGGCCTCGACCATCGCGGGCTGGCCTCGCGCATCGCCGACGAGGCACTGGATCTCGCCAGCGGCCGGCTGGCCACCGCCGAGGGTGAATGGCTGATCCGCTACCAGGGACGCCGCGACGATGCCCGCGAGTTCGCCGAGCTGCCGCTGGTCGGCACCGCCGACGGCGGCCAACTGCGCCTGGGCGACATCGCCCGGGTGATGGACGGCTTCGCCGAGAGCGATCGCGAGGTGTTGTTCAACGGCGCCCCAGCGCTCAGCCTCGACGTCTACCAGATCGGCAACCAGACACCGATCGGCATTTCCGACGCCGTGCACGCCCAGCTCGAACGGCTGCGGGCCGGCCTGCCCGAAGGGGTCTATCTGAGCGTGTCCCAGGACACCTCGGAGATCTATCGCGACCGCCTCGACCTGCTGCTGAAGAACGCCTGGCTGGGCCTGGCCCTGGTGCTGGTACTGATGGCGCTGTTCCTCGAGGCGCGGCTGGCGTTCTGGGTCACCCTGGGCATCCCCACCGCCTTCCTCGGCGCCATGCTGTTCCTGCCGTGGCTGGGCGTGTCGATCAACATGATGTCGATGTTCGCCTTCATCATCGCGCTGGGCATCGTCGTCGACGACGCCATCATGGTGGGCGAGAACATCCACAGCTATCGCGAGCAGGGCCACTCCCTGCGCGAAGCCGCCGTGCGTGGCGCCCGCGAGATGGCGGTGCCGATCTCCTTCGCCATCCTCTCCAACATCGTCGCCTTCATGCCGCTGCTGTTCCTGCCGGGTTTCCTCGGCATGATCTTCGCCGTCATCCCGGTGGTGGTGGTCACGGTGTTCCTGGTGTCGTGGCTGGAAGCGCTGTTCATTCTGCCCGCGCACCTGGCCCATCGCGCCGGGGGCCGCGAGCCGGCGCCCTGGCTCAGGCCGCTGGACCGCCTGCGCCGTACCCTGCAGAACGGCCTGACGCATTTCACCCAGCAGCGCTTCGAGCCGTTCCTGCAGCACGCCCTGAATCAGCGCCTGCTCACCGTGAGCCTGGCCGTCGCCGTGCTGACCCTGGCCATCGCCTGGAGCATGAGCGGTCGCATGGGCTTCTCGCTGATGCCGCGGGTAGAGTCCGACCGGGTTCAGGCCACGGTGACCCTGCCGGTGGGCAGCCCCATGGCCGACGATCGCCGCATTCGCGATCAGCTGCTCGATGCCGCCATGGCGCTGAGCGAACGCGATGACGGACCGCGCTTCGCCGCCAGCCGCGCCCAGATCGATGGCGACCGTCTGAACGTGCGCCTGACCATCGAGCGCGACACCCTCGACGCCTGGCCGCCGTCGCGAGTCGCGCGGGAGTGGCGCGAAGAGGCCGGCGACATCATGGGCGCCCAAGCGGTGCGCTTCGAGTCGGATTTCGGCGGCCCGGGCGCCGGCGCCGGCCTCACCCTGCGCCTCTCCCACCCCGACAGCCGCGCGCTGGAAGCCGCCGCCACCCGGCTGGCCGACGAGCTGACCGAGTTCGAGGGCCTGACCGACATCGACAGCGGTCTGGCCGACGGCAAGCCGCAGCTCGAACTGCGCCTGGCGCCGGAAGGCCGGGCGCTGGGTCTCACCGGCGCCGACCTGGCCGCGCAGCTGCGCGGCCCGCTGCAGGGCGTCACCGCCATCGAGCAGTTCGTCGGGCGCCACGAGATCAGCGTGGCGGTGCGCCTGCCCAGCGAGGAGCGCGACAGTCTGGGCCACCTCCACCAGTTGCCGATTCGCACGCCGGATGGTCAGGTGGTGCCGCTTGCACGCATCGCCGAGATCCACCTCGGCCGCGCAGCGACCACGCTGCAGCGCGTCGACGGCAGGCGTCAGATCAGCGTCACCGCCGATACCGACAGCGACGCGCAGATCAACCAGGTGGTGGCTACCCTGCAGGCGGACGTCTTCCCCGCCCTGCAGGCGGCCTGGCCGGGACTCGAGCTGACATTGGGCGGTCGCCAGCAGGAAACCGCCGAGAACGTCTCGGCCCTGACCCAGGCTACCTGGCTGACGCTGATCGCGCTGTACGCGCTGCTGGCGATACCGTTTCGCAGCTACCTGCAGCCGCTGCTGGTGCTGGCAGCGATTCCCTTCGGCGTGATCGGCGCCATGGCCGGCCATGCCATCATGGGCTTCGGCCTCTCGGTGATCAGTCTGATGGGCATGCTGGCGCTTTCGGGGGTGGTGATCAACGACGCCCTGGTGCTGATCGACTACGCCAACCGGCGCCGGCGCGAGGGCTTCGGCGCCCGCGAGGCGATCGTCGCCGCGGCGACCCGGCGTCTGCGTCCGATCATGATGACCACCCTGACCACCTTCCTGGGGCTGGCGCCGATGATCTTCGAGACCTCGCGCCAGGCCCGCTTCATGATTCCCATGGCCATCTCGCTGGGCTTCGGCATGCTGTTCGCCACCGTGATCCTGCTGGTGCTGGTACCCTGTCTCTATCTGATGCTTGAGGGGCTGCGCGAGCGATGGGAACGCCTGACCACTACCGTTACCACTCAGGAGACGACCCGATGAGGCCGCGTCTGCTCCGCGCCCCGTTCTCTCGTCTGGGCGTCAAGCTGTTCGTCATCATCCTGTCGGTCAACGTGGCGATCGCCGGGCTGGTCTTCCTGTCGGTATCGCGCAGCCTCGACCGGGGCTTTCTCGACTATCTCGAGACCACTCAGGCGCAACGTGCCGAAACCCTGGCCGAGGGGCTGGGCCAGGAGTGGGCGCGTCGCAACGGCTGGCAGTGGCTGCGCGACTCGCCGCCGGCCTGGGAGCGGCTGGTGCGCCAGCAGCTGTGGCCGGGCGAGCGTCAGCCACCCCAGGGGATCGAACGTCGCCTGGGCGATGCCCGCGACTTCGTGCTGCACGATGCCGAGGGCCTGCCGGTGATCGGCCTGCCCCCGGACGACCAGGAAATGGCCTCGGAGCTCCACTGGCTGCCCATCGAGTACCGCGGTCAGCGGGTCGGCACCCTGGGCTACCGTCCGCCGCAGCAGTTGATGGCGCGCATGGACCGTATCTTCCTCGCGCGCCAGCAGCGCAATCTGGGCATCATCGTCGCCTCCCTCGGCCTGGCCTCGCTGCTGCTGGCCGGTGGGCTGGCCTGGTGGCTGGGCCGTCGCACCCGCAGCATGGCGCTGGCCACGCGCAGCCTGATCGAAGGCGACTACAGCGCCCGCCTGCCGGAGCGCGGCCGCGACGAACTCTCGCGCCTGGCCCGCGACTTCAACATGCTGGCCGCCACCCTGGAGGCAAGCCGTGAGGCGCGCTCGCGCTGGGTGTCGGACATCGCCCACGAGCTGCGCACGCCGCTGGCGGTGCTGCGCGGCGAGATCGAGGCCATGCAGGACGGCATCCGTCCCTTCAATGAAGACAACCTTCACTCGCTGTCCCAGGAGGTGGGTCAGCTCGAGCGCCTGGTGGCCGACCTGCGCCTGCTCTCCCAGAGCGATGCCGGCGCCCTCGAGGTGCAGCTGGCACCGCTCGACCTGGCAGCCAGCCTGGCCTCGCGCCTCGAGGAAGCCGGCGGCTGGCTCGGGGATTGCGGCATGACGCTCACCACCTCGATCCAGGGCCCGGCCTGGATCCGCGGCGACACCCGGCGCCTGCGCCAGCTGTGGACCAATCTGCTCGACAACAGCTGTGCCTACACCACTTCGCCGGGCCAGTTGGACGTCAGCCTGACCCAGGATAGCGAGCGAGTGCGGGTGATCTGGCAGGACAGCCCGCCCGGCGTACCCGAGGCATCGCTGGAGCGACTCACCGAACGCCTCTACCGGGTCGAGGGCTCGCGCAGTCGCGCCAGCGGCGGCAGCGGGCTGGGACTCTCCATCGCCAGCGCTCTGGTCAAGAGTCACGGCGGCACCATGCAGGCCTCACCCTCGCCGCTGGGTGGGTTATGCTGGACGCTCGAGTTTCCGGCCCTGATGGCCGACGAGCGAACCCCATGAGGAAAGGCGCCCATGCATGACTCCGACGCCCCACGTGACACCCTGCTGATCGTCGAGGACGAACCCAAGATCGCCCGTCTGGTAGCCGACTACCTGGAGGGCAGCGGCTTTGCCACCCGCCACATCGACCATGGCGACCAGGTGCTGCCATGGCTGAATGAGCAAGCCGGCGAGGAACGGCTGCCCGCCCTGGTGCTGCTCGACCTGATGCTACCCGGCACCGACGGCCTCACCCTGTGTCGCGAGATTCGCCAGCGCTGGCCCGGCATTGCCATCATCATGCTCACGGCGCGGGTCGAGGAGGTCGACCGCCTGCTGGGCCTGGAGCTCGGCGCCGACGACTACATCTGCAAGCCCTTCAGCCCGCGCGAGGTGGTGGCCCGGGTCAAGGCGGTGCTGCGGCGCAGCCAGGCGCTGCGCGACCCCGCCGCGGCCGGCGGCAGCCAGCTCACCCTCGACGACGAGGGCTGGCGCGCGCTGGCCGACGGCCAGGACCTGGGGCTTACCGCGGTGGAATATCAACTGCTCAAGGTGATGATGCAGGCCCCCGGCCGCATCTTCACCCGCGACCAGCTGATGGACCGCATGTACCGCGATCATCGCATCGTCTCCGAGCGCACCGTGGATAGCCACGTCAAGAAGCTCCGGCGCAAGATCGCCGACATCTGGCCCGAGCGCGAGATCATTCGTTCTGTCTACGGAGTGGGCTACAAGTATCAGCCTGAAGAGTGAGCGTCCCTGCCTGCCCATTCGGCCGACGATGGAATCCAAGCCAGGTTGTCCTGTCGAACGACGACGAGCCTTTGTAGTTGCACGATTGCTGCAAGTTGATTGCACAGGGCCGTACGACACTGCAAGCATCCACTCAACGTGAAGGAGTCACTCGCATGCGCCGTACCATTACCCGAAACATGCTGATGCCCGCCCTGCTCGCCGTCGCCATCGCCCCCATGTCGCTGGCTGCGGTGGCCGCTCCCGGACAGGGCGAAGGCGGCTGGCACGAGCAACGCCAGGAACGTTTCCAGGAGCGGCGCCAGGCGCTGTTCGAGCGTGCCGGACTCGACGAGGAGACCCGCAGCGCCCTGGAAGAGGCCCACGATGAGCACATGCAGGCGCTGCGCGAGCTGCACGAGCAGCACCGCGAGCGCATGGACGAGATCCTCGACGAGGAGCAGCGTGAAGCCCTGCGCGAGGCCAAGCGCGAAATGCGCCAGGAGCACCGCGCCGAGCGTGGCGGTGAGCGTCGTCAGAGCATGCAGCAGCGCCTGACCACTCTGGTCGACAGCTGGGAGCTCTCCGACGAGGAGCGCGAGCGGCTGACCGAACTGCGCGAATCCCTGTATGCCGACATGCAGGAGCTGCGCGGCCAGGAGTTCGACTCCCGCGAGGAGCGCCGCGAAGCGTGGCAGGAACTGCGCGACGAACATCGTGAAGCCTTGACGGAAGTGCTCACCGAAGAGCAGATCGACGCTCTCGAAGCGTTCATGAAATCAGGCAAGCACAAAGGCCACAAGCATCACGGCCGCGGCTGATCGCCAAGCCGCACCAGGTGCGATACGAACGGGCCCGGCATTGCGCCGGGCCCGCTGCGTTTCTTCTGGCATCTTCGCTATCAGTTGTAGAGCACCCCCGGCAGCCAGAAGACGATACTCGGCACCATGTAGAGAATGAACATGGCCACGAACACCAGCAGCAGGAACGGGGCGATGCCGATGAAGATGTCGTTGAGCTCGATGCCCTTGGGCGAGATGCCCTTCAGGTAGAAGGCCGACATCGCCATGGGTGGCGTCAGGAACGAGGTTTGGATGTTGAGCGCCACCAGCACGCCGAAGAACAGCGGGTCGATGCCGAACAAGTGCAGCAGCGGCAGGAAGATCGGCACGAAGATGATGATGATCTCGGTCCATTCCAGCGGCCAGCCGAGGATGAAGATCAGCAGTTGCGCCAGCAGCAGGAACTGCAGCGGCGTCAGCGACATGCCGCTGATCCAGTGCTCGATGAGGGAATGGCCGTCGAGCAGCGAGAACACCGAAGAGAAGATCCACGAGCCGACGAACAGCCAGCACACCATGGCGCTGGTACGCGCGGTGAGAAACACCGCCTCGCGCAGCCGCGCCAGGGTCAGCTGGCGGTAGGCCGCCGCCAGCAGGATGGCGCCCAGCGCACCGATACCCGCAGCTTCGTGAGGCGTGGCCAGGCCGAAGAGGATCGCCCCCAGCACCGACATGATCAGCACGAACAGCGGCACGAAGGAGGTCAGCAGGCCCCGGTAGACCTCTCCCAGCGGCACGTCGAGCTTCTCCGCCGGCAGCTTGGGCGCCACCTTGGGGTTGATCATCGCCCGCCCCATCACGTAGACGATGTACAGCCCCGCCAGCAGCAACCCGGGAATCAGCGCCGCGGCATACAGACGTACCACCGAGACGCCGGCCATCGCCCCGTAGAGGATCAGCATGATGCTCGGCGGGATCAGAATACCGAGGCAGCCCCCGGCACAGATCACGCCGCTCGACATGCGCTTGTCGTAGCCGGCGTTGAGCATGGCGGGCAACGCCAGCAGCCCCATCAGCGTGACCACGGCACCGACGATGCCGGTGGCGGTGGCGAACAGCGCACAGGTGATCAAGCTGGCCACCGCCAGCGAGGCGGGCATGCCGCGAGCGGCAAGCTGCAGGCTGGCGAACAGCCGGTCGAGGATGTTGGCCCGCTCCACCATGTAGCCCATGAACAGGAACAGCGGCACGGCGATCAGCACGTCGTTGGACATCACGCCGTAGGCACGCTGCACCAGCAGCGAGAAAATGATGTCGCCGATGGCGAAGTAGCCGAAGCCGATGCCCATGGCGATCAGCGTGAAGGCGATGGGAAAGCCGAGCATGATCAGCACGATCAGCATGCCCAGCATCAGGATACCGATTTCCGGCTCGCTCATTGGCGGGGCTCCCCTGACTGTTCCTGGGCGGCCTTGATCTCCGCCTCCTTGTTGATGGGAATGGCGATCTCCTCCACGTCACCCAGCCGGCGCGGCCACTTGCCGTGCATGAGGCACATCACGCAGCGGGTCACTTCCGCCACCCCCTGCAGGGCCAACAGCGCCGCGCAGGCGGGAATCACGAACTTGTAGGGCCAGATGGGCGGGCCACCGGGCGTATAGGAGCTGTGCTCGTTCTGACGGTAGGAGATGGCGAAGAAGTCCCAGCCGTAGAACAGCAGCGCGAAGATGCCGGGGTAGAAGAACAGCAGGTAGAGCGCGAGCTCCAGCCCGGCCTGGACGCGGGTGGGGAAGTAGCGCGACACCACGTCGGCCCGCACGTGGGCGTTGTGAGCCAGCGCATAGGCGCCGCTCATCATGAACAGAGTACCGTAGAGCATGTAGCTGGTGTCGTAGGCCCAGGTGGTCGGCGCCCCCATGGCATAGCGCATGAAGACCTCGTAGCTCACCACCAGCGTGAGGATCAGAATCGCCCAGGCAAAGGTCTTGCCCACCCAGGTGCTGAGATGGTCGATGAAGAACACGAAACGCATGGTCACCTCTCACCATCCCTGCGCCACCCACCGGGGTGGCGCAGGACGGAACATGAACCCGGCAACGTCCTGCTCCGGGGCAACATGCCGAACCGGGCCCGCAGGCCCGGCGGCTCACAGGATGGTTGAGGTGTCGGTTGGCGACTTGCCGTAGAAGTGCACGTAGGCCGGCTCCTTGGGGGTGGTGTGCTCGAGGTGGTAGCCCACGACCCGCTCACAGTACTCCCGCTGGTGGTCCACCACCTTCTTGAAGAACTCGTCGCGGGACTCGTTCTCGATCACCTTGTCCCACGCTTCGAGCTGGGCCTGCAGCACCGAGTCGGGTGTGATGTAGGTCTGTACTCCCTGCTGTTCGCGCATACCGTTGAGATCGCGCGGATAGCGCTCCATGGCCTTCCAGTACATCTCGGAAGAGGCCGCCTTGGCGGCATACTGCAGAATGGCCTGGAACTCCTCGGGCAGGCTGTCGTGCCGGTTCCTGTTGAAGATGATCTCGAAAGCCTCGCAATCCTGGTGATAGCTGCGCAGCATCCAGGTCTTGCTGACGTCGGGGAAGCCGAGCAGCCGGTCCGACGAGGGGTTGTTGAACTCGGCGCCGTCGAGCAGGCCGCGGTCCATAGCCGGCACGATGTCGCCCCCGCCCATGATGGTCACGGCCGCGCCGAACTCGCGCATCAGGTCGGCCGCCAGGCCCACGGTGCGGTACTTGAGACCGCGCAGGTCGTCGGCGCTGCGAATCGGCTCCTTGAACCAGCCCAGTGCCTGGGTAGGCATAGGGCCGGTCTGGTAGCCCACCAGCGGCAGCTCGAGCATCTCCAGCAACTCGCCGTAGAGCTCCATGCCGCCGCCGGTCCAGTACCAGGCAAGGAACTGATGGGCATCCCAACCGAAGGGTGGTGGCGTGCCGAACAGCGAGAAGGCCTTGTGCTTGCCGTACCAGTAGGCCGTCACGCCATGGCCGCCGTCGAGCGCGCCGGAGATCACCGCATCCTGCAACTGCAGCGCTCCGACCACGGCACCGGCCGGCAGCAGGTTGAGCCGCAGGCGACCGCCGGACATCTCGTTGACGATGCGCACGTAGTCGGCAGCGAACTCGTGGAAGATATCCTGGTTGGGCCAGGTGCTCTGGAAGCGCAGCGTAGTGGTCTGAGCCACGGCGATACTGGGGAAGCCCACCGCGGCGGCCGCCCCGGCCCCCACGGCCGCTGCCGATCCCGTGAGGAAACGACGACGCGAGGTGTCGGTGGTGGATTTGCTGTCGCTGGCGCTCTGCCCGCCGGCCTGGGCCGCGAGCGTTTTCTTTTCTTGAGCCATCAGATACTCCGGAAACAAGCGTTATCGTTGTACTTCTTGCCCGCACGAGCCGGCACCGGTCCGAGCGGTCTTCCCGAAAGCATCCATGCCGATACTGGCATAGCGTGCATGTTCCCTGACTTGCAGTCGGTTACATCAGGTATAGCTGGGGTAAGTAAGCCTGCAAGCTAACTTTGCGTAGACTCGTTAACGTTTTGCCCGAATCTGTTAACGCAGGGTTGAAGGGCACAGGCAAAGCGCGTATTTTATTTGAACGTTCATTCAAAAATAAGAGCGGCTTTCCGCCATGAAGTTGTCAGCCCTGACGCCATCATTCCAATTCCGCCGCAGCGGCGTACGAACGGTCTCCTTTCGGCTTCGGTAGTCGCCGACGGTTCCGTCAGGTCTGAAGCATTGAATGGTCCTCAGGCGTGCTTTCGATTGTTGCAAAACAATCCAGAGCACGTCTCGACAGGGATTGGCGGAAAGGTTCATTCACTTCGGAATGGAGTTCGCCTACATGGCGCAGAACCTACCCAGCGAGCGTCGCGATCGGCTCAACCCCGTGGTCTTCCACGGCTCGATGGCCGGCATTCTGGTCTTTCTCGTGCTCACCATGACCTTCACCGAACAGGCCGGCGCCTTCTTCGATGCCGGCCTGGCCTGGGTCAGCGAAACCTTCGGCTGGTACTACATGCTGGCGGTGCTGGCCTACCTGGTCTTCGTGATCGCCATCGGCATGTCGCGCTTCGGTCGCATCCGTCTCGGTCCCGACCACTCACGACCGGAGTTCTCGACGCTCTCCTGGGCGGCCATGCTGTTCGCCGCCGGCATCGGCATCGACCTGCTGTTCTTCAGCGTCGCCGAGCCGGTGGCCCACTACCTGATGCCGCCGGAGCTGACTCCCGAAAGCCAGGAGGCCATGCGCGCCGCCGTGGTCCAGACCTTCATGCACTGGGGGCTCTCCGGCTGGGGGCTCTACGTGCTGATGGGCATGGCGCTGGCCTACTTCAGCTATCGCCACCGCCTGCCGCTGGCCATCCGCAGCGCGCTCTACCCGCTGCTGGGCAAGCGTATCCACGGCCCCATCGGTAACGCCGTGGACATCACCGCGGTGATCTCCACCGTGTTCGGCATCGCCACCAGCCTCGGCATCGGCGTGATGCAGCTCAACTACGGCCTGGCCTACATGTTCGACGTGCCCGAGAGCCTCTCGGTGCAGATCATCCTGATCGCGCTGGTGGTGGTGCTCGCCACCATCTCGGTGGTCAGCGGGGTGGAAAAGGGCATCCGCCGGCTGTCGGAGTTCAACATGCTGCTGGCGCTCGCGCTGCTGCTGTTCGTGCTGTTTCAGGGCCACACCCTGCAACTGCTCGACATGGCGGTGAACAACGCCGGCGACTACCTTTCCAGCTTCGTGGCCATGAGCTTCAACACCTATGCCTTCGCCGGTGAAGAGGCCAACGAATGGAAAATGTGGTGGACGATCTTCTTCTGGGGTTGGTGGATCGCCTGGACGCCCTTCGTCGGCCTGTTCCTGGCGCGTATCTCCCGCGGCCGCACCATCCGTCAGTTCGTCGCCGGAGCGCTGGGCATTCCGCTGGCGTTCATGATGGTGTGGATGTCGGTGTTCGGTAACAGCGGCATCGAACTGGTGGCCAACCAGGGCGTCGTCGAGCTCGGCGAACAGGCCCTGAACACTCCGCAGACCACCATGTACACGCTGCTCGAGTACTACCCCTGGGTCGGCCTCACCGCCGCGGTGGTGACGATTCTCGGCATCGTCTTCTTCATCACCTCGGCGGACTCCGGCGCGCTGGTGCTGGCGAACTTCACCTCTATCCTGTCCGACGTGAACCACGACGCCCCGATCAAGCTGCGCATCTTCTGGTCGGCGGTGATCGGCCTGGTGACGGTGGCACTGCTCATGGCAGGCGGCCTGGCGGCGCTGCAGAGCGCGGTGGTGATCACCGCCCTGCCCTTCTCGCTGGTGATATTCGCCATCATGCTCGGCATGTACAAGGCGTTGAAGCTGGAGGGCAGCAAGGCCGAAGCGCGCCGTCGCATTGCCGGCACCGCCCCGGGCGGCGACTGGCGCGAGCGTCTCGACCGCGCCCTGGATACCTCCACCCGTGCGGGCGCCGCCGCCACCCTCGAGCACGCCATTCGCCCGGCGCTGACGCAGTTCGCCCAGGAACTCGAAAGCCGCGGCCAGGAGGCCAACGTGAGCGAGGAGCAGCTCGAAGGCGAGGCGCTGCCCTGCCTGACCCTGCAGGTGGACCTGGAGAATGCTGCCAGCTTCGTCTATCAGGTGTGTCCGCACCGCATGCGCACGCCGAGCTTCCTGCCGGCGGACGACGACTTCTACGTGCGGTTGGACGTCTATCTGGCCGAAGGCGGCCAGGAGAAGGATCTCAACGGCTTCACCCGCGGCCAGGTGATCGCCGACGTACTCTCGGAGTACGAGCGCCATCTGCACTTCCTGGCCCTGGCCGGTCAGGGCGGCAGCGTGCAGGCCATGCCGGGAGCGGTGGGCGAACCGCCGGCGGACGCCAGCCCGGCCTGACCGGCTCGCTTGACCTAGCGCGGCGACACCTTCGGGTGTCGCCGCTTTCTTTTGCAACTTGGGCATAGTCTGAAAAGTCGGCGAGCGCTGGCCGGATAAGACATAGACGTTTGCCGCCTTGTGGCGACGCAATATGCAGGAGTAACGTTATCGTTACCTTGCGCCTCTCTCGGTATCGCCATGGCCCGCTCCCGCTTCCCATCCGGTTTTCGATTCCCCCTGCCCGGCAGCGCGCTGCTCGCCGCCTGGCGAGAGGGTTACGGCCTGGCCGAGCTCAAGCGCGACCTGCTGGCCGGCCTGACCATCGGTATCGTCGCGGTGCCGCTCTCCATGGCCCTGGCCATCGCCACCGGCGTGCCGCCGCAGCACGGTCTGTATACCGCCATCGTGGCCGGCGCCATCATCGCCCTCACCGGCGGCTCGCGCTTCAACATCTCCGGCCCCACCGCCGCTTTCGTGGTCATCCTGTTCCCCATCGTCGCCAGTCATGGTCTCGGTGGGCTGCTGATCGCCACACTGATGGCGGGACTGATCCTGGTGGCGCTGGGGCTGGCGCGATTGGGCAACCTGATCCAGTTCGTGCCCTATCCGGTGGTGCTCGGGTTCACCGCCGGCATCGCCGTGGTGATCGCGCTGCTGCAGCTGCCCGACTTCCTCGGGCTGGACGATGTCGCGCTCGGCGACAGCACGCTGCACAATCTGGTGACCATCCTGCATGCCCTGCCCTCGCTGGCGCCGGCCGAGCTGGGTATCGGCCTGATCACGCTGGGCACGCTGATCCTGTGGCCGCGCTCGAAGCTGCCGGTGCCGGCCCCGCTGGTGGGCCTGGCGGTGGGTACGCTGGCTGCCCTGGCCGCCACCTGGTGGGGCATGGAAGTCGAGACCATTGCCTCGCGTTTCAGTTGGGAATACCAGGGCCAGAGCGGCAGCGGCATTCCGCCCTTCGCCCCGGGGCTGGTGCTGCCCTGGCGCCTGCCGGGGCCGGACGGTCTGCCGCTCACGGTGGATTTCGCGCTGATCCGCGAGCTGCTCGGCCCGGCCTTGGCCATCGCCATGCTGGCTGCCATCGAGTCGCTGCTCTGCGCGGTGGTGGCCGACGGCCTGACGCGCACCCGCCACGACCCCAATGCCGAACTGATCGGCCAGGGGCTGGGTAACATTGCCGCCCCCTTCTTCGGCGGCATCACCGCCACCGCGGCGCTGGCGCGCACGGCCACCAACGTGCGCAGCGGCGCCTTCTCGCCGCTGGCCGCGGTGATCCATGCGCTGGTCGTGCTGCTGGCGGTGGTGGCGCTGGCGGGCGTGCTGGCCCTGGTGCCGATGGCGGCGCTGGCAGCGCTGCTGTTCATCATCGCCTGGAACATGAGCGAGGCGCGCCACTTCATGCACACCTTGAAGAGCGCGCCGGGCAGCGACGTCGCCATCCTGGTGATCTGCTTCCTGCTCACGGTGGTGTTCGACATGGTACTGGCGGTGGCGGTCGGCATCGGCCTTGCCGCGGCGCTGTTCATTCGCCGCATGGCCCATCTGACCCATGCCCGCCGCCTGGAGCCGGGCCACGACGAGGAGAGCCGCGACCTGCCGCGCCAGGTAGCGCTGTATGACATCAACGGGCCGCTGTTCTTCGGCGCCGCGGAGAAGGCCGTATCGTCGCTGCGGGTGGTGGACCCCGAGGTGCGGGTGGTGATGCTCGACATGCGCGACGTGCCGAGCCTGGATGCCACGGCCATCGTTGCCCTGCAGTCGCTGGTCGAGGAACTGAGTGCGCGCCAGGTGGGGTTGATCTTCATCGGCATGCCGGCGCGCATGGTACTCAAGCTCAAGCGCGCCGGCGTCAAGCGTCAGGCCGGGCGCCTGGCCGCCGTGCGCCAGCCCGCCCAGGCCCGCCGGCTGGCCGAGCAGTGGCTGGCCGCGCCGGCCGCTTGAAACGCGCTACTCGCCCTGCAGCGTGGCGATCAGCCGCCGCGCCCCGCCGTGGTCGCGATGCTCGCCGAGCCAGATGCCCTGCCAGGTGCCCAGCGCCAGGCGACCGTCGCGCACCGCCAGGGTCAGTTGGGTGCCGAGCAGGCTGGCGCAGACGTGGGCGGGCATGTCGTCCGGCCCCTCCAGGGTGTGGCGGAAATAGGGCAGATCCCCCGGGATGCGTTCGCGCAGGAAGGCGTCGAGGTCGTGGCGCACGTCCGGGTCGGCGTTCTCGTTGAGGGTCAGCGAGGCCGAGGTGTGCAGCAGCTGCAGATGCAGCAGGCCGACCTTTACCTCGCGCAATTCGGCCAGCGCTGTGGCGATCTCGTCGGTGATCAGATGAAAGCCGCGCGAGCGCGGCGCCAGGCGCAGTTCCTGCTGATGCCACATGATGGCGTTCCTCGTGCGGGGTTTCCGCCATGCTAGCGCGCTATCTCACGACTGCAACAGCACCGCCCCGACGGGCATCACCCTGCACGTTACCATCCAGTGCAGTTGCCGCGGGGTCGCCTCCCCCGCGACAACTGCCACAGCGGTCACTCGCTGGCCACCGTGGTGGGCTGCCCCTCCGCTGCGGCGAACACCACCAGAATCCTGGCATCGCTGTCGCTCACGTTGAAGAGCTGGTGATCGCGATTGAGCGCTTCGACATAGGCCTCTCCCGTGCCGTACACATGAGGATCGCCACCCTCCGTGCGCAGCTCCACCTCACCTTCGAGCACGAAGACATAGACGGGCACCGGGTGTTGATGCAGTGGCGTCCTGCCGCCCGGCTCGATGGTACCGATCACGGAGACGATCTCGGGCGTCCCCTCCGGCCAAGCGATGGTATCGCCATCGCGGGTCACGGTCGTCTTCAACACCGGTGAGGTCGCGAATCCCTCCGGCAAGGCGTTGTCCTGGGCGAGTGCCCAGGGTGGAAGGACCGCAGCCAATCCAAAGGCCAGTGCGATGGGCGTGATGATCGTTTTCATGGTTTCACTCCTCTTCGATATGAAGATCCCGCTACTCAGTGCTTGATCGCCAGCAGC
This sequence comes from Billgrantia desiderata, assembly GCF_900108215.1. NCBI lineage: Bacteria > Pseudomonadati > Pseudomonadota > Gammaproteobacteria > Oceanospirillales > Halomonadaceae > Billgrantia > Billgrantia desiderata. Next base: position 91,354 of record NZ_FNVC01000010.1, read on the forward strand.
GAGATGCTCTTGACCCCGTAGGTAGCGCAGGCCGCCTGGGCCGACGCGGTCAGGAAGCGGTACTCGGGATGCTCGCGCCAGACCTCGATCTGCAGCCCGGCCGCCTCGATGGCTGCACGATAGGCATCCTGCTGCAGGGCGCCACCGATGCAGGCGGCCCAGAGCGTGGCATTGCAGGAGACGCTCTCGGGTAGCGCCGTTTCGGTGACGATGTCGGCCAGCGCCAGGCGTCCACCGGGGCGCAGCACCCGCGCCGCCTCGGCAAACACCTTGGCCTTGTCGGCGGAGAGGTTGATCACGCCATTGCTGATCACCACATCGACGCTGGCATCGGCGAAGGGCGGCGACTCGATGTAGCCGGCATGAAAGGTGACCTGCTCGAAGCCGGCTTCGCGCGCCAGCCGCTCGGCCTTTCCACGCTGGGCCTCGGTCATGTCGAGCCCCAGCACCTGCCCGCCCGGCCCCGTGGCCAGTGCCGCCAGCAGGCTGTCCATGCCGGAGCCGCTACCGAGGTCGAGTATCGTCTCGCCGGGCTGTATGGCAGCCAGATCGTGGAAATGACCCACCCCTGCGAAGGAGGCGATAGCCGCCGCCGGGATCCGGTCCAGGCCTAGCGGATCGTATCCGAGCCGCTCGGCCAGAGGGCGCCCCATCTCGAAATGGAACTCTCCTGCGGGCGCTTCGGCCACCTCGCGATACATCGCCTTGACGCGCTCCTCCAGCTCCCGGCGGTCCACGCTGGCGGCCGCTGTATTTATCGTGTCGCTCATGACGCTTGCTCCTGTTCGGCTGATATGAACGGCACCGCCTGGTGCCGTACGGCCAGGACGCAGCGCACGGAGAAAGGGTTCCCATGGGAACCGAACGTGGGGATGACGCGTCCTGGCGATGTGCGCTTGCCCAGCAGGGGCGAGCGAGCCAAGCTTCAAGAGGTATCGCCATGACAGTGGCCGGTTCCTTGCCCTGCCAGCCGGGGGCTTCGCCCATCGCCGGAAGCCCGCTTGCCACGGGAACGATCATGCGCTTCGACGATACCGCCAGTCGGCGGGAGTGGTTCGAGCGGCGCCTGGCGCCGCTGTTGGACCGTCTATACGGCACGGCGCTGCGGCTGACCCGCAACCCCGCCGATGCCGAGGATGTCGTTGCCGAGGCCGTGGCCAAGGCCTGGAGCCAGCTCGGCCGGCTGCAAGACCCCGAGCGCTTCGAAGGCTGGCTGTTTCATATTCTCACCAATACCTTCATCAGCGAGTGGCGCCGGCGTCGCTGCCGCCCGCAGAGTGCCAGTGCTGACATCACCGAACCCAGCGAACTCGACAGCGCCAGCTTCACGCTTTTCCAGCAGCTGCATCAGCCCTTTCTGCTGTGGTGGGGAAGCCTCGAAGAGCAGTTCTTCAATGGCCTGCTGCAGGAGGACCTAGAACGGGCACTCGATGCGCTGCCCGATGCCTATCGGGTGACGATTGTGCTGGTCGAGGTGCAGGGCTATACGTATGAAGAAGTCGCGAGACTGCTCGGCATTCCGGTAGGCACCGTGCGCTCGCGGTTGAGCCGGGCACGTTCCCGTTTGCAGAAGATGCTCTGGGACCAGGCCAGGGAAGCAGGCGTTGTGCTCGGCAACAAAGAGGGAGGGACACGAGAATGAATCCCAGGGCAATGAGCTGCGAAGAGGTCATCGAACGACTCTTCGACTACCTCGACCGGGAGCTCGATTCCCAGCAAGCGGCCGATATCGAATGGCATCTGGCACGCTGTCGCGATTGCTTCACGCGGGCCGAGTTCGAACGTCGACTGCGAGCCCGGGTGGCAGCCACCGGCACGGCGAAGGCCCCACCGCGCCTGCACCAGCGCATCAGGATCCTGCTCGACGGCTTCGACGAGCCCGACCCCGGCAGGAACCCGTGAGGAGAACGCAGCATGGTGGCCATACTCGGTTACTCCCGCCCCCAGATCCTGACCGCGGTGCAGCAGATGTACACCGCCGTGGCAGATCGACCCACCGCCCCTTTTCACTTTCCAGTCGGTGTCGCAGCCAGTCGCCGGCTGGGTTATGCCCCCGAACGGCTGGCCACCTTGCCCACCGAGGTCAGCGATGCCTTCGCCGGCGTCGGCTGCCCGTTTCGCGCCGAAGCCATCCGCCGCGGCGACCGGGTGTTGGACATCGGCGCCGGAGCGGGCGGTGACGCCCTGATCGCGCGTCAACTGACCGGCCCCCAGGGACATGTCATCGCCCTCGACCTGACGGCCGCCATGACCCGCCGGCTTCAACAAGCCGCCGAGCGCCACGCCATCGATCACCTGGCCGTGGTTCAAGGCTCCGCCGAACAGCTGCCGCTACCGGACGCCAGCATCGACAGTATCACCAGCAACGGCGCGCTCAACCTGGTGCCGGACAAGCGCCTTGCCATTGCCGAGATGTTTCGCGTACTCAAACCCCACGGTCGCGTACAGCTTGCCGACGTGGTGATCCATCGCCCGGTGTCGGTGGACTGCCATGAAGACCCACGCCTGTGGGTGGAGTGCGTGGTGGGCGCCACGGTGAAGGAGGAACTGCTGGCACTGTTCGAGGAAGCCGGCTTCGAAGACGTCACCATCGTCGGCAGCCATGACTACTTTGCGCTGAGCCCCAGCGCCCAGACCCGTGAGATCGCCGCCGGCTTCGGTGCGCACTCCGTCGAAATCGGCATGCGCCGTGGCGCTCACAAACCCGCCTGGCTTCAGCGCTGGTGGCGTCGTCTCGATCCGCGACGCTGGCTGCGACTGTGGTATCGCCGGGGCTTGCTTGGAATGCTGGCCTGGCTGCTGGCCCTGTTGAGCTGCTATGGCACCCTGGCACTAGTGGCCCTGCTGCCGCTGCTGGGCGTTCACCTGACCCTCGACGAAGGCCTGTGGGCCGGTACCATTGCCGTCCTGGTGTTGCTGACCCTGGCCATGGCAGCGACGGGCATTCGCCGGCATCATACGCCGTGGCCCGCTCTGACGGCAGCCGGCGCAGCGTTGCTGGTGCTCTACGCTTTGTTTATCGATTACGACATGGCATTGGAGCTGAGTGGCTTCGTGCTGCTGGCAGTCGCCGTGGGATGGGACGTGCTCTTGCGTCGTCGAAGTGAAGCCGAGCTGCTAGGGGTGGAAAAAAAATGGCGCGACCGGAGTCGCGCCTGAACGCCGCCAGCTCAGGCGACGAGAGAGCAACCTTTCAGCTGGCCAGGTCGAGCACCACCCGGCCTTCTATCCTGCCTTCATGAAGACGCTGGAAGACGTCGTTGATGTTCTCCAGGCGGTCGGTGCTCACCGTGGCCTTGACCTTGCCCTCGCCGGCGAAGTCGAGCGACTCCTGCAGGTCCTGGCGGGTGCCGACGATGGAGCCACGCACGGTGATGCCGTTGAGCACGGTCTCGAAGATCGGCAACGGGAAGTCGCCGGGCGGCAGGCCGTTGAGCGAGATGGTGCCGCCGCGGCGTACCATGCCCTGGGCCTGCTCGAAGGCCTTGGGCGACACCGCCGTGACCAGCACGCCGTGGGCGCCACCGATGGCCTTCTTGAGATAGGTCACCGGGTCGGTCTTGGCGGCGTTGACCGTCACGCTCGCCCCCAGCCGCTCGGCCAGTGCCAGCTTGGCGTCGTCGATGTCGACCGCGGCCACGTTCAGTCCCATGGCCTTGGCGTACTGCACCGCCATGTGGCCCAGGCCGCCGATGCCCGAAATGACCACCCACTGGCCGGGGCGGGTGTCGGTGACCTTGAGCCCCTTGTAGACGGTGACGCCGGCGCACAGCACCGGGGCAACCTCGACGAAGCCGACATTGTCCGGCAGGTGGCCGGCGTAGTCCGCCACCGCCAGGGTGTAGTCGGCGAAGCCGCCGTTGACCGAATAGCCGGTGTTTTGCTGCGACTCGCACAGGGTTTCCCAGCCACCCAGGCAGTGCTCGCAGTGGCCGCAGGCGGAGTGCAGCCAGGGCACGCCGATACGGTCGCCCTCCTTGAGGTGCTTGACCCCGGCACCGACGGCGGCGACGTGGCCCACGCCTTCGTGGCCGGGAATGAAGGGCGGATTGGGCTTGACCGGCCAGTCGCCGTGGGCGGCGTGCAGGTCGGTATGGCATACACCGGAGGCAGCGATCTTGACCAGCACCTCGCCGGGGCCGGGACGCGGTACCTCGACCTCCTCGATGGCCAACGGTTCGCCGAACTTGCGCACCACGGCGGCTCTCATCGTCTTGTCCATAGCCTTGCTCTCCTTATCTCTCCTGTCGTGTCGGACGGCAGTTGCCGAAGACGGAATCAACGCAATCGCCAGGGCCTGGAGTGGTGGGCCACTCTCGAAAAAAGAGGAAGGACGCCGCCCGGTCGGGCGGCGTGGTTCACGACATGCTGGCTCAGAAGAAGCCGAGCGGGTTGATGTCGTAGCTGACCAGCAGGTTCTTGGTCTGCTGATAGTGCTCGAGCGCCACCTTGTGGGTCTCGCGGCCGACGCCGGACTTCTTGTAGCCGCCGAAGGCGGCGTGAGCCGGGTACTGGTGGTAGCAGTTGGTCCACACGCGGCCGGCCTGGATGCCGCGGCCCATGCGGAAGGCGACGTTGATATCGCGGCTCCACACCCCGGCGCCGAGACCGAACTCGGTGTCGTTGGCGATGGCCAGGGCCTCGGCCTCGTCCTTGAAGGTGGTCACCGCCACCACCGGGCCGAAGATCTCCTCCTGGAACACGCGCATCTTGTTGTTGCCCTTGAGCAGGGTCGGCTGGATGTAGTAGCCCTTGTCATAGGCCGGGTCGAAGCTCTCCTTGTCGCCGCCGGTGAGGAACTCTGCCCCCTCTTCGCGGGCGATGTCCATGTAGGACATGATCTTGTCGAACTGCTCCTGGGAGGCCTGAGCGCCGACCTGCACGTCGGTGTCCAGCGGATTGCCACGCTTGATCTTGCCCACCCGCTCCATGACCTTGGCCATGAAGGCGTCGTAGATGTCTTCCTGGATCAGCGCCCGCGACGGGCAGGTACACACTTCACCCTGGTTGAAGAACGCCAGCACCAGACCCTCGGCGGCCTTCTCGATGAACGCCGGCTCGGCGTCCATGATGTCGGCGAAGTAGATGTTGGGCGACTTGCCGCCCAGCTCCACGGTGGAAGGAATGATGTTGTCGGCGGCGCACTTGAGGATGTGCGCACCCACCGGGGTGGAGCCGGTGAAGGCGATCTTGGCGATGCGCTTGCTGGTGGCCAGCGCCTGACCCGCCTCGGCGCCGTAGCCGTTGACCACGTTGACCACGCCCGGCGGCAGCAGGTCGCCGACCAGCTTCATCAGCTCGAGCACGGAAGCCGGGGTCTGCTCGGCGGGCTTGAGCACCACGCAGTTGCCGGCGGCCAGGGCCGGGGCCAGCTTCCACACTGCCATCAGCAGCGGGAAGTTCCACGGGATGATCTGCCCCACCACGCCCAGCGGCTCGTGGAAGTGATAGGAGACGGTGTTGGCGTCGATGTCGGCGGCGGTGCCTTCCTGAGCGCGGATACAGCCGGCGAAGTAGCGGAAGTGGTCGATGGCCAGCGGCAGGTCGGCGTTGAGGGTCTCGCGCACCGCCTTGCCGTTGTCCCAGGTTTCGGCAACGGCGAGTTTCTCCAGGTTCTGCTCGATACGGTCGGCCATCTTGAGCAGGATGTTGCTGCGCTCGGTGGCGGAGGTCCGGCCCCAGGCGGGAGCGGCGGCATGGGCGGCATCCAGCGCCTTGTCGATGTCCTCGGCGGTGGAGCGTGGAATCTGGCAGAACACTTCGCCGTTGACCGGGCTGACGTTGTCGAAGTACTGGCCCTTGACGGGTGGGACGAACTCGCCGCCGATGTAGTTGCCGTAGCGCTGTTCGAAGGTGATGACGGAACCGGACTGACCGGGATTGGCGTAGATCATGATGCTAGCTCCTGATTGAGTTGTTCTTGCTCGGCAATGCAGAGAAAGGCTGCTTGCTTTCGGGTCGTCGGTGCTGTCGGGTACTGCCCCGGCTCACTCGACCGACCCGCCAGGAAGCGAGTCTTGTAGCCAGTGTAGATACCCTTTGAAGGCCTGCCCCATACTTCATTTGAAGGAGGATGGGGTGGCCTTTGGTAGTAGCCTGCCGGGCCCAGTTGCGGCCCGGCGGGCAACGCTTTCGCCCCCTCTTACTGCGCGTACTCACGCGGCAGCTTGAAGGTCCACAGCATGCCACCCTGGTTGAAGTTCTTGATCACCTCGGCCACCTCGCCGCCCCACAGTGGCACCGCACCGCCCCAGCCGGATACCACCGAGACGTACTGCTCGCCATCCATCTCCCAGGTGATGGGCGTACCGACCACGCCGGAGCCGGTGTTGAAGCCCCACAGCTCCTCGCCGGTGACGGCATCGAATGCCTTGAGATAGCCCTCCGGCGTACCGGTGAAGACCAGGTTGCCGGCGGTGGTCATCACGCCGCCCCACAGCGGGGCGCGATTCTCATGCCGCCAGACTTCTTCGCCGGTGCGCGGATCGACCGCCCGCAGCACACCGATGTAGTCGTCGTTGGCGGGCCGGATGGTGAAGCCCGCGCCCAGGTAGGCCGCCCCCTTGCGGTAGGAGACCGGTTCATTCCAGATATCCATCATCCACTCGTTGGAGGGGATGTAGAAAAGGCCGGTGTCCTGGCTGTAGGCCATGGGGTTCCAGTTCTTGGCTCCCAGGAAGGCCGGATAGGCCTGCACCGACTCGCCTCGCTCATCCGCCACATCCGCCGGATTGCCCGGTCGCCCCGCGGGGTTGAAGATCGGCCGGCCGTTCTCGTCCAGGCCTTCCGCCCAGGTGATCTTGTCGGCGAAGGGGAAGCCGCGAATGAACTCGCCGTTTTCACGGTTCAGCACGTAGAAGAAGCCGTTGCGATCCGCCGTAGCGGCCGCCTTGATCACGCTGCCGTTCTCCTCGTAGTCGAACGAGATCACCTCGTTGACGCCGTCGTAGTCCCAGCCGTCGTTGGGCGTGGCCTGGAAGTGCCACTTGATGCTGCCGTCGTCGGGGTCGATGGCCAGCCGCGAGGAGCTGTAGAGGTTGTCGCCGGGACGCAGGTGAGAGTTCCACGGCGCCGGGTTGCCGGTGCCGATCAGCAGGGTATGGGTGTCGGCGTCGTAGAAGCCGCCCAGCCAGGGGGCGCCGCCGCCCTGCTGCCACATGTCGCCCGGCCAGGTCAGTCCGGCCTCACCGCCGGTGATGCCGTTCTCTACCGCTTCGCCGTTCTCGTAGACGTAGCCCATGTGGCCCTCGATCACCGGTCGGGTCCACAGCTCGTCGCCGGTCTCGGCATCGAAGGCGAAGATCGTGCCCACCACGCCGAACTCGCCGCCGGCCACCCCGGTGATCAGCTTGCCGTCGATCACGATGGGTGCCGCCGAAATCGCGTGGCCCGCCTGGTAGTCGGCCACGCGCTTGATCCACTGCACCCTCCCGGTCTCGCGGTCCAGCGCCACCAGACGTGCATCCAGGGTGCCGAAATAGACCTTGTCGCCATAGATGGCGGCACCGCGGTTGACCACGTCGCAGCAGGGCATGATCCCATCCGGCAGACGCGCCTCGTACTGCCAGATCTCCTCGCCGGTATAGGCATCCACCGCCCAGATACGCGAGTAGGAGCCGGTCACGTACATCACGCCGTCCTTGACCAGCGGCTGGGACTCCTGGCCCCGCTGCTTCTCGCCACCGAAGGAGAAGGCCCACACCGGCCTGAGTTGATGAACGTTGTCGGTATTGAGTGTCGTCAGCGGGCTGTAGCGCTGGCCGTGCAGGCCCATGCCATTGGTGACCACCTGATCGGTGGTGAGATGGTCGTTGAGCATGTCGTCGAAGGTGACGGCCTGGGCCTGGGCGGAAATGGCCAGGGCAAGGGCCGTCAGGGCAAACGGTCGAGACAGCTTGCCGATGGGAAATGACTGAGTCATGACGCTCTCCGGAGGGGCAGTAGGTCAACAGGATTGTTATTCGCTCCAGCGCCGCTCCTGCCAGGCGCTTCACGACTCAATGTGTATCATGTGTTACGGGCCAGCCATGGCCAACAGGGACGACATGCTCTCCTCACTTGGTCGTAATACTCCCCGGCTCCTGAGTGAAAAATGACCCTGAGAATGCAAAAAAGCCACCCGCCTTCCTGCTGACAGGAAGAGAAGTGGCAAGAGCCATGCGCGACAAGAAACGGCAATGAATCGGGGTCGGTGTGGTGTCATCCTCCTTCGGAAATCAGTTCGAGTGCCTCCAGCTCATAGCGCCCGTAGAGGTGCACCACGCTGCGCATCAGCTCGTGGCGAGCCACGGCAATTTCATCGAATCGTTCGGGAATCGGCAGTGCCATGACCTCGCTTGCGGTCATGCCGGCGCCGGCGGCACTGCGCAGGGTGTCGTCCAGCCAGGCGAGATAGTCGTGCATCTGCTCGAAGGGTTCCGTTCCCTCCACCACCGGCCCATGACCGGGCACCAGGTAGCGGAAATCGAGCGCTTCCAGCGTACGCAGCTCCTCACGCCAGACGTCGATCCCCGGTGTGTGCGGCGTGGTCGGTGCACGTTGGTAAAACACCATGTCGGCGGCCAACAGCACACCGGTCGTATGATCCAACAGCACCAGATCGGCGCCCGAATGCCCGCTCATGGCGATCAGCTCGAGCTCCCGGCCGCCGATCGTCACTCGCCCGGGGGTCACCGCTTGCGTGGGCAGTACGACCTCGGTACCGCGCATCCAGTCGCCCAGCGCGCGGTAGAGGTTGTCCGCGAAGTCGTCGCCCTGCGCGGCGAGACGCTGGATGGTGCCCTCCAGGGCATGGAGGATGTCGGCATCGAAGGCCTGATTGCCGAAGACGTGGTCGGGATGGTGATGAGAGAGAAACACATGGGTGATGGGCAGCGCGGTCACCGCCTCTATCGCTTCGCGCATCTGCTCGCCGTAGCGACGCGATGGTCCGGTATCGAACACGACCACCCCTTCCTCGGTGATGAGGAAGGCGGTATTGACGATATTGCCGCCATTGGCGCGGGCAAAATCCTCCCTGGCGCCTTCGAAGACCCATACACCCGGGGCGATCTCCAGCGGCTCGAGAGAGTAGCGATAGGCATCGGCATGGGCGGTGAAATTCCCCACCATCAGACAGCCCAGCAGCAGCAGGACTTGGCGCATGCTCATCCCCCCAGGCGGCTTTCGATGAGGTTGCCGCCATTGTCGCGCAGCAGCAGGGTGATGCCGGCCGGGGCGTCGTCGTGCTCCAGGTCGAAGACGAACAGCGGGTTCTCCGAGGCGGACTCCGACAGCGACATGCTGGCCAGGCGCTGTTGGCTCGCCGTGTGGCGGAGCTCCACGCTCTCGATGTTGAAGCGGGGAATGTTGGCCACCATGCCGGAATCCATGGGGTGCATGACCTGGGCCTTGAGCCGGCTACCGGCCATGCCCCCGGCCGGCGAGAACAGGGCGCCGCGCACCTGGCCGAAGCTGTTCGCCCAGTCGGGGTTGCTGGCGGTGGCGCTGGGCGCAGTGCACCCGCCGCCGGCAGCCTCGACGTGAACGCTGCCGATGTGCCAGGTGTCCTGGTCGTCACGCACCGCGGCGCGCACGGTGGACGCCTGCTGAATGCGGAAGTTGAGCGCCACCGTGCGGATGTCGGCCGCCTCTGGGCGCAGGGTGAAGAGATGCGGCACCGGGTTGAGGTCCACCCAGGCGATCACCTCCTGGACGGCATGGGGAAACGCCGACAGATCGACGGTCAGCGGCACCTGGGTGGCATCCTCGGCGAAGGGCGGCGCCTTGAGTACCACCGTGTCGCTGTGGCGGATGTCGGCCCCCTCACCCAGGTAGCGGGCCAGGTTGTAGTCCCACATCGGTGAGCGAAAGGGATCCTCCGGCACCTCGGCGGCCACCGGCGTGACCGTCAGCCAGGCCAGGGCCAGCAGCCAGACGCAGCGGCACGATTCGGGTAGCAAGCGGGGCATCGCCGTCACTCCGTCTGGCCGAGGATCTCGGCGTAGAAGTCGGGCATGCGGTAGACCAGTGCATGGGCCTGAAAGATGTCGCCCAGGCTGCCCTCGCGCAGCGCACGGTCGACGATCGCCTCGACGGCATAGCCCAGCTGGCGATGGCTTTCGCGCACCGCCATGCCGATGTCCCATTGCTGGCGGGAGATGCCCGGAAACACCGCCTCGGCGAGGCGGAAATCATGCTGCGGATACTGCGCCAGATAATGTTCGAGCTCGCCGCGCATGGCCATGACCCCGGCCACCTCGCCGCGGGCCATGGCGGCGAAGGCATCTCCCACATCACGGTAATGGCGTACGCCATCGCGCAGCTGGCCGCCCATGGTGGCCGTCAGATAAGTGGCCGGCAGGGTGTCGTACTCCGCGCCGATGCGCTGTTGGCGGAAGCTGCCCAGGGTGACCTCGCCCTCGAGCCGGCCGGCATCGTAGGCGATGTCCCACTGCTCACGCTGATAGGGGCCGAACATCACCACGCTCTTGTTGATGTACTCGCCGGTGGAGTCGCGCATGTAGGAGAAGTCGCGGTCGTAGGGCACCCGCATCATCACGTCGGCCACCTGAGTGGGACGCAGATAGTGGCCGCGGGAGACACTGTTGCCAAGATCCCGCCCCAGGCTGCTGCCTGGCTTGATCCAGAAAGGCCGAAACTCCACGCCCAGCCCGGCGGCGATGGCCCGGCCGATCTCGGCATCGATACCGCGCGCCTCTCCCTGCTCGTCGCGATAGGCGTAAGGGGGAAAGTCCTGGTAGAGCCCGATGTTGATATGCCCCGATGCCAGGACCTCATCCAGATCGCGCAGCGCAGGGCGCCGCAGCAGCTCGGCGCTGGCTTGGCTTCGCGTCACCTCGTGGGCGGTTTCGAGTGCTGCCGCCGAGAGTTCGCCCGCACCGCTTGGCGGTGCCAGCAGCAGCCAGCCGGACGCCGCCAGGACGCTGATCCAGTTGCGCTTGCCCATGATGCGCTCCTCCTTCCCGGAAAATCGGTCGGCGGGCGCCCCTCAGGGGGTCACCGATTCGATATAGGTCTTGATCGCCCAGATGGCGGTCTGATCGAGGTTGGACTTGAACGACGGCATCCCCCGCTCGGTGCCATTGACCACGCGCTGCAGATAGAACTCGTCGTCCCACTCCTCGAGGTTGCGCAGATCGGGGGTCAGACCGCCCGACATGGCCTGGATGCCGTGACAGACGGCGCAGTTGCCGGCGTAACCGCGCTCGCCGACTGCAACCGCCTCGTCGTAATGGTCAGCGTGCTGGTTGCCGGAACGGAAGGGGTTTTCCATCAGCGGCGCCTCGCCCAGGTCGGGCAATCCCTTGGTGTCGACCTCCTGGGGCGTGACGTCGCCATGCCCCAGGGCAGCGCTGGCGGCGCCCAGCGACAGGGCCAGCAGCGCCACACCGGCGAGGCGTCGGGAGACGTGAACGGCGGAAGAAAGGACAGGAAGGGGCATGCGGTTCATGGGAGCACCTGTTCTTGTGGTGATTGACTCGTTGTAGTGACTGGCTGGTGGTGACTAGCTGCGTCGAGTCTGGTCACAACGCAGCGCAGCCGCATCGCCACTTTTTGCCCCTTCCCCCTCCTTCCTTGGTCGTAGTTCGCTTTTCCCGCCCTGCTCCCGTCGTAAGCCCTTGGGAGGAGCACAAGGGCCCCATGGTGGCATGGGCCATCTGCGGGTGAAGTGCTGAACTGCTCCACATCCCTCACACGAACGATCGTCACGACAACCCTCATCACGACAACTCTCATCATGACAACAAGGACAACGAACATGACTGACGCCCCCCTTACCTCACCGGTCGCACGCCCCACGCGCCCTACCCACCGCCAGCTCGGCCTGGCACTGCTCGCTGCGGCCCTGGGCCTCTCCTCGACCCTGGCCCTGGCGGCCGGAGATCTCGCCACCCGCCCCGAACGCCTGGAACGGCTGGTGATCGGCACCGGCGAGAGCATGCTCGGCGTATCGGTACGCGAACATCACATGGAGACCGGGCAGTCCTACCGCCTGGTGATCGAGGCCACCGGCATGCAGGAGTGCGCCTGGGTGGCGCCCGGCTTCTTCAAGAACGCCTGGCTGCGCAAGATCGAGGTGGGCAACGTCGAGATCAAGGCGCCCACCCTCACCGAGCTGGAGTTCGAGCGGGAGGGCGAGGCGGAGCTGTTCTTCGTACCCATTCGCCCTGGCACCTACGAATGGGCCTGCGCCGGTCTGGAAGAACGCGGTGTGACTGGCACCTTCATCGTGCAGTGACCTGACCTTTCACTGCCCCACAGGAGCCGATCATGAAGCCGATCATGAAAGAGTCCCCGCTTAGCCGTTGCCTGGCCGGCGGCGTATTCCTCGCTACCTGCCTGCTCGCCCCACTGACTCAGGCCGATACGCTCGAGGTGCGTTTCGGCTACCTGCAGTGGCAGCCCGACCGCGGCCCGGCGCTGGCCCGGCTGACCCCCGAGCCCGAAGACGCCGGCCTGCAGGGGGCGCAGCTGGCGATCAACGACAACCTGAGTACCGGCCGCTTTCTCGGCCAGCACTATCAACTCGAGAGCGCCATCCTGGGCAGTGAGGACGCCCTGCTGGAAGCGCTGGCCGCCATGCTCGACGCCGACATCGAGTTGATCGTGCTGAACGTGCCGGCGACGACCCTGCGCAAGGCGAGCGAGATCGGCGGCGAGCGCGCCCTGCTGTTCAATGCCGGCGCGCGTGACGTCTCGCTGCGCCTCGACGAGTGCTCCCCCTATCTGCTGCACACCGTCCCCAGCCACGCCATGCTCACCGATGCCCTGGCCCAGTGGTTGAACGTGCGCCGCTGGCGCTCGGTGTTTCTGATCAGCGGAACGACCGACGACGACCGGGCCTGGGCCGAGGCCTTCCGCCGCTCGGCGCAGAAGTTCGCCTTGAACGTGGTCACCGACAAGGAGTGGACCTTCGAGGCCGACATGCGCCGCAACGCTTCCGCCGAGCTGCCGCTGTTCACCCAGGGGCCCGACTACGACGTGGTGGTGGTGGCCGACGAGCGCAACGACTTCGGCGACTTCGTGCCCTTCAACACCTGGCTGCCCAGGCCGGTGGTAGGCACCCAGGGCATGTCGCCGGATGCCTGGCACCCGGCCATCGAGGCGTGGGGGGCAGCGCAGTTGCAGAACCGCTTCGCCAAGCAGGCCGAGCGCCCCATGACCGGCACCGACTACGCCGCCTGGGCGGCGGTACGCGCCGTGGGGGAAGCCGTGACGCGCACCGAGAGCGCCGACATGGAGATCCTGCGCGACTACCTGCTCGGCGACGACTTCGAGCTGGCCGCCTTCAAGGGCCGGCCGCTGAGCTTCCGCGACTGGAACGGCCAGCTGCGCCAGCCGGTGCCGCTGGCTCACCCCAACAGCCTGGTGGCCATGGCCCCGTTCGAGGGCTTCCTTCACCAGCACACCGAGCTAGACACCCTGGGCTACGACCGTCCGGAAAGCCGCTGTCGCCTGCGCGACTGACGCCTTGCCCGCCGATCTCCGTGCCTGCCGATCTCCTTGCCTGCCGAACTACAGGAGCAGAACAATGAAACTCCCCATCCGTCTTGCCGCCGCCGTGTTGATGTTTGGCCTCTCCTCATCGCTGTGGGCCCAGAGTCTGGCCTACGTCTCCAACGAGCGCGATCACACCATCTCGGTGATCGACATGGCCACTCTGGAGGTGGTGGACACCTTCCCCGTCGGCCAGCGCCCACGCGGCATCCTGCTCTCCCCCGACGAGAGCCTGCTCTATGTCTGCGCCAGCGACGACGACACCGTTCAGGTGGTCGACCTGGCCACACGCCGCGTCATCGATACCCTGCCCTCCGGCGAGGACCCGGAGCAGTTCGCCCTGCACCCCAACGGGCGGCATCTCTACATCGCCAACGAGGACGATGCCCTGGTCACCGTGCTCGACGTGGAAACCAAGCGCGTGCTGGCCCAGATCGAGGTCGGCATCGAGCCCGAAGGCATGGGGGTGAGCCACGACGGCCGCTGGGCGGTGAACACCAGCGAGACCTCCAACATGCTGCACTGGATCAACACCGAGACCTTCGAGATCGAGAAGAACATCGTCATCGGCTCCCGCCCGCGCCACGTGGAGTTCACCCGTGACGACGCCCTGCTGTGGGCCTCGGCGGAAATCGGCGGCACCGTGCACATCATCGACGTCGAGAGTCTCGAAGAGATCCACACCATCGACTTCCGCATTCCCGGGGTGAATCAGGACCGGGTTCAGCCGGTGGGCATCCAGCTCACCTCCGACGGCCGCTACGCCTTCGTCGCCCTGGGCCCCGCCAACCATATCGCCGTGGTGGATGCCCAGACCTTCGAGGTGCTCGACTACCTGCTGGTGGGCGCCCGGGTGTGGCAGGTGGCGCTCAGCCCGGATGAAAAGACACTGCTCACCACCAACGGCGTGAGCGGCGATGTCTCGGTGATCGACGTGGACAAGCTGGAGGTGATCAAGAGCATCGACGTGGGCCGCTTCCCCTGGGGAGTGAAGATCACCTCGGGAACCCAGTCATGAACGTGCAAGCCCTCGGTATCGGCTATCGCTACCGACACGATCCCGTCCTGCAGGAGGTCAGCTTCACGCTGGCCTCCGGCCGTTTCCACGCCCTGCTGGGCCCCAACGGCGCCGGCAAATCGACCCTGTTCGGCCTGCTCACGCGACTGCTTGCGCTGCAGCAGGGCGATCTGCTGCTGGGCGGCCGCTCGCTCCGGCGCCAGCCGGCCGCGGTGATGCGCCATATGGGCGTGGTGTTTCAGCAGAACGCCCTGGACCTGGATCTCAACGTGATGCAGAACCTGCTCTATCACGCCGCCCTGCACGGCATGTCACCACGCGAGGCCCGCCGGCGCTGCGCCGAAGAGCTCGAGCGCCAGCGGCTGGACGCCCATGCCCGCACGCCGGTGCGCCGGCTCAACGGCGGCCACCGCCGCCGCGTGGAGATCGCCCGCGCCCTGCTGCACCGCCCCGCCCTGCTGCTGCTCGACGAGGCCACCGCCGGGCTCGACCTCGACAGTCGAACGGCACTCAATGCCCACGTGCGGGAGCTGTGTCGCGAACGGGACCTCACCGTGCTGTGGGCCACCCACCTCATCGAGGAAGTCGGCGACGGGGATCGAGTGCTGGTACTGCACCGCGGCCGGCTGCTGGCCGACGAGACCGGCGAGGCGCTGTGCCGCCGCCATGGCGGTACCAGCCTGACCGAGACCTTTCACAGCCTGACCCGGGAGGCCGTGGCATGACACTGCGCGATTACTGGTACTGCTTTGTGGGCGTGCAGAAGCGCGAATGGCTGCGCTTCTGGCAGCAGCGTACGCGCTTCGCCAGCGCCCTGGTCCGGCCATTGCTGTGGCTGGTGGTGTTCGCCGCCGGCTTTCGCATGGTGCTGGGAGTGTCGATCATCCCGCCCTATGTGACCTACATCACCTACGAGACCTACATCGTGCCCGGGCTGTGCGGCATGATCATCCTGTTCAACTCCATGCAGGGCGCGCTCTCGATGGTCTACGACCGTGAGCTGGGCTCCATGCGGGTGCTGCTCACCAGCCCGCTGCCGCGCCCCTTCCTGCTGCTGACCAAGCTGCTGGCCATGGGCAGCGTCTCGGTCGCCCAGGTATACGTCTTCCTGCTCATCGCCCGCTGGGGCGTCGGCGTGCGCTCGCCGCTCGAGGGCTACCTGGCGGTATTACCGGCGCTGCTGCTGGCATCGCTGATGCTGGGGGCGCTGGGCCTGCTGATCGCCACCTGGATCAAGCAACTGGAGAACTTCGCCGGGGTCATGAACTTCGTCATCTTCCCGATGTTCTTTCTCTCCTCGGCGCTCTACCCGCTATGGCGCATGCAGGAAGCCAGCCCCTGGATCTATCAGCTGTGTCTGCTCAACCCCTTCACCCACGCCGTCGAGACGCTGCGCTTCGCGCTTTATCTGCAGTGGAACGGCGAGGCGGCCACCATCACGCTTGCCACCACTCTGGTGCTGGCCACGCTGGCAATCGGCGGCTTTCGGCCGCAGCGGACCAGGCTACTTGGCATGCGCATCAACTAAGCCTGGGGCGAAGAGCGCCTAACTGTCGATAGAGAGGGGCTCTCCGTTCGCCTGGCCGGACGCCTGGCGCCCCAGCGCATCCAGGCGCCGGGCCAGCCCGGCGTGGGCCTCGGCATCGAGCCGGGCATCGTAGCGCAGGTGGGCGGGGCGCCCCGCCAGATACCAGATGCGATTGGCCAGCGCCTCGGCGTCACGCGCCTCGTGGGTCACGCAGATCATGGCCATGGCGGGAAACTGCTTCAGCAGCATGCGGATCAAGCCTTTCAGCTCGTCGGCGCGGTGCGGGTCCAGAGAGGCGAAGGGTTCGTCCAGCAGCAGCAGATCGGGGCGCATGGCCAGGCAGCGTGCCAGGGCGGCACGCCGGGCCATGCCCAGCGACAGCTGATCGGGGTAGCGGTCGGCGGCCTGCTCCAGCCCGACCCGGGCCAGCAGCGGCTTCACCTGGTCGCGGCCGACCCCGACCAGGCGCAGGTTGTCGCGCAGCGTGCGCCAGGGCAGCAGGCGATGCTCCTGAAACAGATAGCCGATGCGCAGCGTCGGCCGCGGCTGGCCCCGCTCCAGGCCGGCCAGGCGGTTGAGCAGTGTGGTCTTGCCGATGCCGGAGGGGCCGAGCAGACAGATATGGTCGCCCGGCGCCACCTTGAGGCTCATGGGCGCCAGGATGGCGTGGCCCGCCGGCACGTCGAACTCAGCCATGTTCGGCTCCGGCATGTTCGACTCCGGTACGGCGCCAGCGTGTGGCGCGGCGCTCCAGCGGCTGCAGCAGACCGAGCTCGATCAGCTGCACGATGGCGATGAACGCCAGGCTGTAGGCCAGCAGTCCGGCCACGTCGAAGACCTGGAACGCCAGATGCAGCTGGAAGCCGACGCCGTCGGAGCGCCCCAGCAGCTCGACCACCAGCACGATCTTCCAGATCAGCGCCAGCCCGCCGCGGGTCGCCGCCATCAGGTAGGGAAACAGCTGCGGCAGCCACACGTGCCACAGGCGCATGGGGGAAGAAAAACCGTAGACACGCGCCATCTGCTCCAGCCTCGGATCGAGACTGCGCGCCCCCTCGCGCAAGGTGACGGCGACGTTGGGTACCTTGTTGATGACCACTGCCAGGATCGCCGCGGCCTCCACCAGCCCGAACCAGACGTAGAGCAGGATGATCAGCACCAGCGCCGGCAGGTTGAGCAGCAGCACCAGCAGCGGGTCCAGCAGGGCATCGAGCCAGGCCAGGCGTCCCATGGCGATGCCGATCAGGCTGCCGAAGGCCATCGCCAGCAGGAAACTGAGCGCGACCCGCTGCAGGGTCACGGCCAGGTGGCGCTGCAGCTCGCCGCTGGCCGCCTCCCGTTGCAGGGTGTTGAGCACCGCCGCCGGCGAGGGCAGCAGGGAGGTGTCCAACTGCCAGGCCAGCACGCCCCACAGCCCCACCAGCAGCGGCAGGACCACCCAGCAGGCGAGCGCCGAGCGCCTCATGGCACGCCGCCCGGTTCGAGCACGAAGAGCCGGGCGGGCATCACCTCCTCCGCGGCACTGCCGGCCATGACCAGCAGCCGTTGCAGCGCCGCCACCCGTGCCTCGTCCAGCGGTTCGGGAATGCCCTGCAGGTAGCCTTGGCGCAGCGCGGTGAAGTGGGCGTCGTCGTTTACGCGCATCAGCGGGCGCAGCGCCTCCCAGTGGTCGGGGTCGTCGCGCAGTTGCCGTTTGGTGCGCGCCACGGCGCGGGCGAAGCCGGCCACCAATGCCTGATGGTCGTCGGCCCAAGAGTCATGGAAGACGTAGCCCAGAATGGGCAAGCCGGTGGGAATGTCCAGACTGGCCAGCAGCGAGTCCATGGGCAGCGCCACGTCGGCCTCACCGGCGGCGGTCAGCTCGGCAGCGAAGTGCCAGAAGGTCACCAGCACGTCGAACTGCCCGCGGCGAAAGGCCTGGCTCAGCAGCGGTGGCGCGCCGAACTGCACCTGCGCCTCACGCTCCAGTGCCATGCCTCGGGCCTGTGCCGCTCGGGTCAGCAGCACCCAGCCCTTGCTGTCGGGGCCACCGGCCACGCCGATGCGCTTGCCGCGCAGGTCCTCGATATCGTGAATGGACGCCCCGGGGGCGGCCAGCACGTCGCCCATCTGCGAGGAATAGGGTAGATAGCGGTAGGAGTGCCCCGCCACATGCCGCGCCTGGGCCCAGGTCAGATCGACCACGGCACCATCCACATCGCCGCTGGAGACGGCGATGCGCGAGGCCGGCAGATTGGCCACCAGGCGCACGTCGAGCACGAAGCCCTCGTCCCGGTCGAGGCCGTGGCGCTGCAGATGGTCCAACTCCCAGTGGGCGGTGCCGAACTGCAGCACGCTGAGGCGCAGCAGCGGCGGCTCGGCGCGCAGGCTGTCGGCGGCGACCAGCAGCGCGAGCAGCAGCGCAGCGCGGGCCAGCGGCAGGAACTTGGCAAGGCTCGGTGTCTTCATGTCTTCAGACTAAGGAGCTGCCTGTCGCGGCAGAATAGTACTTTCGTGCTTTACGCTTCGCGACAAAGGTGCAATTCCGGCTTACGACAAAAGAGAGTCCCATAGCGCTATGAGGCCACAGGAAGCACGGCATGAGGATAGCGAAGCGGATACTGGCCGCCCTGCTGCTGGCGGTACTTTGCCCGGCCACTTCCGGTGCTGCCGCCCCGGGCGAGGATCCGCTGCTGTTCTCGGAGCGGGGCTATCGCATCGACCGCTATCGCAGCCCCACTCCCGCCACCGCACCGGGCGCGGAGACGGTAGACACCGCGGCGGTGGTCGAGCTGCTCGGCGCCAGCCCCCCCGCGCTGGCCATCGACGTGATCAACCTCACCTTTCGCCATGGCCGCTTTCTGCAGAGCGAGCCGCACCGCTCCGTCCCGGGCGCGCTGTGGCTGCCCAATACCGGGCTCGGTCATCTCGACGACGACTGGTACTACAGCCGGCACGATTGGGTGGGCTACCTGCTCGACGAGGTCGGCGCGGCCAGCGGCGGCGACCCGCACCATCCCATCGTGGTGCTGTGCCGTTCGGATTGCTGGCTCTCCTGGAATGCGGTGAAGCGCCTGGCCGAGGCGGGTTACCAGCGTCTTTACTGGTATCGTGACGGTATCGACAGCTGGGAGGCGGACGGCCAGCCGCTGGAGAGCGCCGCCCCGCGCCCGCCGCCATTCGCCGCTACTGGGCGCCAGGCCCCACGACGTACGACTACAAGGATAACGACAAGATGCACGACCACGCCCCCAGCTACCGTATCCTGATCGCCGACGATCATCCGCTGTTTCGCGAGGCCATCGCCCGGGTGGTCGGCGACGGCTTTCCCGGCAGCGAGCTGCTGGAAACGGCGGACCTCGACGCCACCCTCGCCGTGACCGCCGACGAGGAGGACCTGGACCTGATCCTGCTCGACCTCAACATGCCCGGCATGAGCGGCCTCACCGGTCTGCTGCAGCTGCGCAACGAGGCGCCTACCATTCCGGTGGCGATCATCTCCGCCGAAGAGGACAAGAACGTCATGCTGCAGGCGGTCTCCTGCGGGGCGGTCGGCTTTCTGACCAAGTCCTCGCCCAAGGAGCAGTTGATCAAGGCCATCGCCCAGATACTGGAGGGCAACATCTACCTGCCCTCGGAGATCATGCGTGCCAGTGCCGCCCGGGCTCATGAGCCGAACGAGCGCAGCATCAGCGCCGAACAGCTCGAGACCCTGACCCGCAAGCAGATCCAGGTGCTCGAACGCATGACCCGCGGCGAATCCAACAAGATGATCGCCTACAACCTCAACATCGCCGAGACCACGGTCAAGGCCCACGTCTCGGCAATCCTGCGCAAGCTCGGCGTGAGCAACCGAGTCCAGGCGATTCTCTCGGCCAGCGACATCGACTTCAGCCGCTATCTGCGCAAGCCCTGATCCGCTTCCTCGACGAATTCGAGTGGAGTCTCCGCCAGCAGCTGCTGCAACGTGGTTCTCAAGCGCAGCGGCTTGACCGGCTTGTTGAGCAGCTGGAAGCCCAGCTCGCGCACCCGCTGGCGCAGCTCGCGACTGTGATCGGCGGTGATCACCAATACCGGCAGCGGCTCCTGACGTAGTTCGTTGATGCGCTCCGCCAGCGCCACCCCGCTGCGCTCGTGGTCGAGGTGATAGTCGACCACCAGGGCATCGGCCTCGCCGTCGGCCAGGTTCACCCGCGCGGCGAGACGCTCCTCACTCTCGGCGACCACCACCTGACAGCCCCAGCGTTCCAGCAGATGGCGCATGGCCAGGCAGATGGAAGGATCGTTGTCCACCACCCACAGCCGCCGTCCGGCGAGTTCGCGACCGGCCACGCAGCCTACGGGCTGACGCCGCTCGCCGGCCTCGACGCGCTGGGCGTAGGGCAGCGTCACACCGAACAGGGTGCCGTGCCCGACCCGCGACGCCACCCGCACCGGCTGCTGCAGCATGCGCGTGATCTTGTCGACGATGGAGAGACCGAGACCCAGGCCGCGATCCCGCGCGTTGGCCGCCGCCGGCAGACGCCGAAACTCCTGAAAGATCAGCTCGCGCTCCTCTTCGGCGATGCCGCAGCCGGTATCGAGTACCTGGATCTCGAGCCCCTCCCGGCGCCGCCGACAGCCCAGCAGCAGGCGGCCGCGAGGGGTATAGCGCACGGCGTTGCTGAGCAGGTTGCGGATCACCCGGGCGAGCAGCGAGATGTCGCTGCTGACCAGCGCCGACGACGGCACGTAGTGGAACTCCAGACCCTCGCTGGCGGCCACCTGGCGATACTCCCGCGCCAGGCCGTCGAGCAGGTCGCGAATGGCGAAGGGCGCGACCTCGGGAGTGATCACGCCGGCATCCAGCTTGGAGATGTCGACCAGGGTGCCGAGCAGCGCCTCCACGTCCTTCAGCGAATGGCCCACCTGCTGGATCAGCTCCTGATTGGCCGGCGACATCTCCTGCTCCACCAGGGCACCGACGAACAGCCGGGCCGCATTGAGCGGCTGCAACAGGTCATGGCTCACCGCTGCCAGGAACTTGGTCTTGGAGAGGTTGGCCGCCTCGGCCTCGGTCTTGGCCTCGCGCAGTTGGCCTTCGGCGGCCAGCCGCTCCTCGATCTCCTCGCGCAACTGGGCGTTGACCCGGGTCAGCTCCGCGGTACGCTCCCGCACTCGCTGCTCGAGGTTCTGATAGGCATGGTGCAGCGCCTCGGAGGTGCGCCGCTGCTCGGTGATGTCACGGATCAGCACGAAGAAGCCGATCACGCTGCCATCGCTGTCCCGGTGCGGCACGTAGGCCCGCAGCAGCACCCGGTGCTCGCCCTCGGCATTCTGCTCGGGCAGTTCGAAGCTGATGCGCTCCCCCGCCAGCACCCGCTGCAGGTAGGGCATCAGGCGCGCGCAATGCTCCGCCGAATGGAGGTCGCCGAGCGCCGAACCCAGCAGCAGGTCGTGGGGCCAGCCGTACCACTCCTCGTAGACCCGGTTGGTGAACACGTAGCGCAGCTCGCGATCCAGGTAGGCGATCATCGCCGGCACGTGGTCGGTGATGGTACGGATCCAGCGTTCCCGCTCGGCCAGCGCCTCGGCCTGGCGAATGCGCTCGGTGATGTCGGTGTAGGTCAGCACCTGACCGCCGCCCGGCATGGGGTGGCCGCGTACCTCCACCACGCGGCCGTCGCTGAGCCGGCGCTCGCAGGCGGCCAGCACGGCCTGCCCATCGGCGGGGTCGACCAGTTCGCTGGCGCGGCTCAGCTCGGTCAGCGCCAGCGGCAGCGTCAGCCCCGCGAGACCGGTGAGCTGAGAGAAGCGCTGGTTGTGCATCTCCAACTGGCCCTGAGGGGTGACCACGGCAACCCCCTGGGAGAGGCTGTCCAGGGTGGCCTGCAGCAGACGCGACTTCTGCGCCAGGGCATGCTCGCGCTCGGCGTGCTCATGGCGCTTGAGCTCGGTGATATCGACGTAGAGGAACACCCTGCCCCCGCCGCGAATCGGCCGCTGGTTGACCTGCACCCAGCGCCCGTCGTGAAGCTGATAGACGGTGCGCCCCTGGCGCTGCTTGAGCTGCTCGCTGACCACCAAGCCCGAGCTCAGCGCCAGCCGGCGCAGCTCCTCCAGGGTCATGCCGGCGTGTACCTCGATGCCTGCCGGCCGCCAGAACTCGGCGAAGCGGCTGTTGTAGTGACGAATGCGCTGGTCGGCACCGAACAGCACGAAGGCGTCGGTGATGCTCTCGATGGCATCGACCAGGTACTGGTTGGCCTGCTCGGCCCGCTCCCGCGCCTCGCCCAGCAGGCGGTTGCTGGCACGCAGCTCATGCAGGGTCTGGTTGAGCGCGCGGGTTCGCTCGCGCACCTGCTCGGCCAGCAGGGCGGCATGCTCGAAGGCGGCATAGGGCGCGGTACGCGGCAGGTTGCTCGACTCGACCCGCTCGATCAGCGCCGCATTGATGCGCTGAAGCTTGGCGACCTGGCGCTCCAGCTCGCGTTCGCGCTCAGTGGTCGCCACGGGAGCGTCCTATGTAGACCCCGCTGAAGGTCTGGTTGAGGTGCAGGCCGCTGTAGTGCTCGCCGTAGGTGTTGAAGCCGAGGATGCGGCGCTGGCGGTAGAACTCCCCGGCCGCCTGCTGCCGCCCCTCCTGCTCGAGCTCCAGGCGGCGCAGGAAGCAGTCGCAGCCGAGGATGCACTCCGCCGGCCCCAGGCGCCCTTCGATGTCGGCGATTTCGCGGTCGAGATCCGTCAGCAGATCGCTCGCCTGCATGGCCGTGAGCACGATGCCGGTCTCCACGGCGCAGTAGAAGCTCAGGCTGAGGTCGGGATTGACGCTCTGGATGGCGCGTACGTAGGTCTTGTCGTGGAGCCTCACGGCGAGCGGATGACGCGCGAACACCTCGGGGTTCAGTTCTTCCAGCGTACAGCCCACCAGTCGCGCGTACTCCAGAGCCGCCGGCTCGGCGTTGAGTTCCATCACCCGACGCTGCTCCTGATCGGCCGCCGTGACCACCAGCTTCTCGCCGCTGGGGCGCAGGTGGTGGGTCGAGAACACTTCGAAATCCAGCGCGGTGTTGACCATCAGCACCACGGCGGCGCGGTCATGGAAGGCGCCCTCGCCGTACACGTGCGTGCCGGTGAGGCGGTTGTCGTCGCCGGCGCTGCCGCCGAAGTGAGGAATCCCGGCCAGCACCGAGGTCAAGGTCAGCAGCACCTGCTCCTCGCAGGTCGAGAGCCCGTCGAGCAGGGTCATGGCGAAGGTGTGGCCCTTGAGCGGCGCCAGCCCCGAACGGGTACAGTGCTCCATCAGCCGGTCGGTGATGCGCTGGGCGTCGAGCAGAGTGAAACGGTCGAGATCGCGGATCAGCCGATAGTCGAGAGCAAAGGCCCGGCGGTCGAAGCCCACCGCCACGATGGAGCCTCGCGAGTAGCCGTCGCTGCCAAGTTCGCCCGCGGTGGTGCAGCCGCACAGCTTGACGCCCCCCAGATGCGCCTCCAGGGCCGTGGCCAGGGCCGGCAGGTCGTGCTCGGCGGAACAGAAGAACAGCACGCCCTCGAGGTCGGGATGCAGCAGCCGGCTGGCCAGGTACTGGGCCGCCAGCTCGGGGTCTCTGGCGAAGGAGTGCGCCACGCGCAGAGGCTCATCCGGCAAAGCCTGGTCACGGTAATGCGACTTCGCTAATGGCAACATGGCACTCCTCGAGCAAGGCAGGGATCCTGCTTTCAGTCTAGGGCTTGATGCAAAGCAGCAACATAGGACTTGAGTGCCGGAGCACGCTTACACGGCTACGACCAAGGTTGTAGCTTCGCTCATCCCTTCTCTTGGCGCACGATCAGTTGACTGAGCACGGCACGCAGCTTGCCGGGTCGCAGCGGCTTGTGCAGCAGCGGAATACCGCACTCCGCAAGGGTGCGGCGCCAGGCCTCGGAGCGGTCGGCGGTGATCACCACCGCCGGCAGCTGCGGCTGCCGCCAGTGCCGCCGCAGCTTCTCCACCAGCCGGTCGCCGGTCTCTCCGGCATCGAGATGCAGATCCACCAGCAGCACGTCGGGCGCCGCGAGCCGCTGCTCCAGCACTTCGTCGAAATCGTGGGCGGTGTCGCACCGCATGCCCCACTGCTCGAGCAGGGCCTGCATGCCCATCAGGATGCGGCTGTCGTTGTCCACCACCAGCATGCGCCGACCCGTCAGCGGGCTGTCCGGCTGAGCGGCGGCCGACGAGGCAGCCTGGGCAGGCGCCGGGCGGCAGATCGGCACCTGGACGGCAAAGCTCGAGCCCCGCCCAAGGGTGGAGGTCACCGACACCGCCAGCCCCAGCCGCTGGCAAATGCGCTCGACGATGGCCAGCCCGAGCCCCACCCCCTGCCGGTTACGCGCCCGCTCGGCGTTGAGCTGGTGATACTCCTCGAAGATCGCCCGCAGCTGATCCGGCGGAATGCCCGGCCCGCTGTCGTGCACCTCGATGGAAACGACGTCGCCGCGGCGCCGCACGCCCAGCAGTACGCTGCCGGCGTCGGTGTAGCGGCAGGCATTGGAGAGCAGGTTGCGCAACACCCGCCCCAGCAGGCGGTGGTCACTGTCGACGTACAGGCTGCTCTCCACGCAGCGAAAGCGCAGCGCCTTGCGCTGGGCACGCGGCGCATATTCGGCCACCAGGCCGCACAGCATCTGCGCGAGCGGAAAGCACTCGCGCTGCGGCTGGATGCGCTCCTGGTCGAGCCGGGCGATGTCGAGCAGGTCGGTGAGCAGCTCCTCGGCGCCCTCGAGGGAGAGATGGATGCTGTCGACCAGGCGCTGGGCGTCAGCGTCGAGGGCACGCTCGCGCAGAGTGGAAACCAGCAGCCGGGCCGCATTGAGCGGCTGCAGCAAGTCGTGGCTGGCTGCCGCCAGGTAGCGGTCCTTGCTGCGGTTGGCCTCCTGGGCCAGGTCACGGGCGGCGCGCAGCTGCTCCTCGATCAGGCGGCGTTCGGCCACCTCGCCGGCCAGATCGTCATTGAGCTGCTCGAGCCGCTGGGTGCGCTCGCGCACGCGAGCCTCGAGCCGCGCATTGAGCGCCAGCAGCTCCTGGCGCGCACGTTCGCGCTCGGTGATGTCGGCCACGAAACCCTCGACCAGGATCTCGCCGCCCCGGTCCGGCTTGCGCAGCAGGGTCAGGGCCACCGGTACCCGCCTGCCGTCGCAGCCGGCCAGCCAGGTGGTATGGCCTTGCAGGTGGCCCTGCCTGTGCAACAGGCGGGAGACCTCGTCGAATCCCTCGGCATCGGCGAACAGCGCTTCCAGCGACGTGCAGCGTGCCAGCGTGGCGGCCACGTCGGCATCGCCGAGCATGGCCGCCAGCGCCGGATTGGCGGCCAGCAGGCGTCCGCCCAGCGAGGCCTGGAAGATACCGTGCAGGGCGTTCTCGAACAGCCATTTGTAGCGGTTGCGCTCCGCCTCGAGCTCGGCCATGCGCGCCGTCAGCTCGGGGTAGTAGCTCTTGCGCGCCGACTGCTGACCCAAGCCCAGCAGCTGACTGACCGAATAGCCCTCGGGGTCGCCGGCCTTCTTCATCGGCTATCTGTCGCTTGGCGCGTCACATCGCCTCCTCGTACACCACCTGGACGTCGCGGGGGCTGGAGCGGCGCGGATTGGTCAGGATGCAGGGGTCCTCCAGTGCGTGGCGGGCCAGGAACGGCACGTCGCTGGTGTGGACACCGAGCCTGCCCAGGCTGCCCGTCAGGCCCACGGCCCGCTTCAGCTCGATCAGGTGATCGATCAGCCGCGCCTTGACCTGTGTGCTGTTCAACCCGCGACAGTCGATGCCCAGGGTCTCGGCAATGCGGGTGAAGCGCTCCGGCGCGGCCTCGAAGTTGTAGGCCACCACGTGCTCGAGCAGCAGTGAATTGCACAGCCCATGGGGCAGGTCGAGGAAGCCGCCGAGACTGTGCGACATGGCATGTACGGCGCCGAGTATGGCGTTGGAGAACGCCAGCCCCGCCTGCATGCTGCCGAGCATGACCTGGGAACGCAGCTCAAGGTCGTGGGGAGCCTGTACCAGCGCCACCAGATGCCCATTGATCAGGCGCATGGCCTCCAGGGCATGGGCATCGGTGAGCGGTCCGCTGCCGGTGGAGACGAAAGCCTCGATGGCATGCACCAGGGCATCGACGCCGGTGCACGCCGTGAGGAAGGGGCTCATGGTCAGGGTGACCTGGGGGTCGATCAGCGAGACGTCCGGTACCACCGACTTGCTGACGATGGAGAATTTCATGCGCCGCTGCTGGTCGGAGATGATCGCGAACTGGGAGATGTCCGCCGAGGTGCCCGCCGTGGTGGGCACGAAGATCAGCGGCGGGATGGGCACCCGCAGGGTGTCGACGCCTTCGAAGTCGATGATGTGGCCGTCGTGGGCGACGACGATGCCGATGCCCTTGGCGCAATCCATGGGGCTACCGCCGCCGATGGCGACGATGGCCTGGGCGCCCATCTCGCGGTAGGCCATGGCGCCCGCCATGACCTCCTCGGCCCTCGGGTTGGGCGAGACCGAGGTGAAGCGCTGGCTGAAGATGCCCTGCTCCGCCAGATCCGCCTCCACCTCCTCGACCCAGCCGGCCAACACCACGCCGGGGTCCGACACCAGCAGCACCCGCTCGGCGCCGAAGGTGCCCACGAAGTTGGCCACGGCGCGCCGAGCACCGTCGCCGAAGATGATCTCCGGAGCCACGAACTTGCGCAGCTCGTTGATATTGGATGCCATACCGGGTCTCCGCTTGGGAAACACTGCACAAATGCCTGCACGAGCGAATCACTGCGTTGCGCGGTGCGCGGAATCCTTACATATACCTCATATGCTCCGGTTCCTGTGCTCCGGGCGCCTTGTGCTTCACCTCGCTCGGCGATTTGTCCAGCGCTTCCCTTGACGCTGACCGGCAGAGGCGCGGCTGAGATCAGCGGTTTCTTGTTATGTCGTCGTCTCGCGCGGGCGCATTACCGTCATGGTACGAGCCGGCCTGCCCCAGCGCCCTTCGCCCTTGGTCGGGTATCTTCTCAGCCGCGCCAGAAGGTGCGCGAATGCCTTGCCTGCCTCGGCACCAGCGCCGCGATGTCGCCGGCCGACTCGGCGGCCTCGGCCACGGCCCGGTCGATCAGCTCGCGCCGGGGCGACTTGCGGCACACCGGGTCGGCGGCCGCCGGGTCGCCGGTGAGCAGGAACGCCTGACAGCGGCAGCCGCCGTGGTCCTGGTGACGCTCGCTGCAGCTGCCGCAGGGCTCGGGCATCCAGGCGTCACCGCGAAAGCGGTTGAACGCCTCACTGGCGTACCAGATCTCTTCGAGCGAGCCGTCGCGCACATGGGGAAAGGCCATGGGCAGCTCGCGGGCGCTGTGACACGGCAGCACGCTGCCGTCCGGCGCCACGGTGAGAAAGATCGCCCCCCAGCCGCCCATGCACGCCTTGGGGCGCTCGGCAAAGTAGTCGGGCACCACGAACAGCAGACGCATCTCCCGCCCGCGCTCGGCGAGACGCTCGCGCCAGCGCTGCGTCACCGCCTCGGCGCGCTCGACCTGGGCACGGCTCGGCAGCAGACCGGCGCGGTTGAGCTTGGCCCAGCCGTAGTACTGACAGCTGGCCAGCTCCACGGCGTCGGCCCCCAGTTCGTCGCACAGGGCGATCAGCCGGTCGGTGTCGTCGATGTTGTGCCGATGCAGCACCACGTTGAGCACCATGGGATAGCCGGCCGCCTTGACCGCCCTCGCCATGGCCAGCTTGGCGGCATGGGCCTTGGCCGAGCCCGCCACGGCGGCGGCCAGCTCGTCATCCGCGGCCTGCAGGCTGATCTGGATGTGATCCAGCCCCGCCTCGCGCAGCGCCTCGATCCGGGTACCGTCCAGTCCCACCCCGGAAGTGATCAGGTTGGTGTAGAAACCGAGCCGCCGCGCCTCGGCGACCAGCACCTCCAGATCGCGCCGCACCAACGGCTCGCCCCCGGAGAAACCGAGCTGCACGGCGCCCATGGCCCGCGCCTGGCGCAGCACGTCGATCCAGGCATCGGTGTCGAGTTCGTCACGGTAGCGGGCGAAGTCGAGCGGGTTGGAGCAGTAGGGGCACTGCAGCGGGCAACGATAGGTCAGCTCGGCCAGCAGCCACAGGGGCGGGTCGATCGCTTGCGGGGACGCGGCATGGCTCATGGGCCCGCCTCCAGCCAGCCCTGGCGCCCAGCCTCGGCGAGAAACGCCGCCACGTCGTCGGCGATCTCCGCGGCACCGGGGAACTGCGCCTCCAGCTCGGCCACAATGTCCTCCTCATGGCGCCGACCATCGACCAGCGCCAAGATGGCGCCGGCACTCTCGTTGAGCTGCACCATGCCCTCGGGGTAGAGCAGCACGTGACGCTGCTGAGCGGGCTCCCACTGCAGCCGCCAGCCGCGGCGCAGCGCCGGAGCCACCTCCGGGCTCATGCCAGCCCCCGATGGAACACGGCCCGCTCGGTCACGCTGTGGTAGGGCGGACGGCCGAGCTGATAGGCCAGGGTCATGGCGTCGAGCATGCTCCACAGCACGTCGAGCTTGAACTGCAGGATCTCCAGCGCTCGCTGCTGGGTTTCCACGGTGGTGCACACCGTGAGCGCCACCTCCAGGCCATGCTCGACGTCGCGGCGCGCCTCCTTCAGGCGCTTGCGGAAGTAGCCGTAGCCGGCCTCGTCGATCCAGGGGTAGTGGCCCGGCCAGGTATCGAGGCGACTCTGGTGCGCCAGGGGGGCGAACAGCTCGGTGAGCGAGGAGATCGCCCCCTCCTGCCAGCTCGCTCGGCGCACGAAATTGACGTAGGCATCCACCGCGAAGCGCACGCCGGGCAACACGTGCTGCTGCGACCACAGCTCGTCGCGGGTCAGGCCCACCGCTTCGCCCAGGGTCAGCCAGGCCTCGATGCCGCCGGCGTCTTCATCGCGTCCGTCATGGTCGAGCAGGCGCTGAATCCAGCGCCTCCGGGTGTCGGCATCCGGGCAGTTGGCCAGCAGCGCCGCGTCCTTCTGCGGGATCATCACCTGATAGTAGAAGCGGTTGGCCACCCAGCCACGGATCTGCTCCGGCGTGGCACGCCCTTCTGCCATGTCGATCTGATAAGGATGATGGATGTGGTAGTAGGCACCCTTGGCCATCAGGGCCTCACGAAAGGCCTCGGGCGAGAGTGCGGTGGTCGGCGATATTTGCACGGCGTTCATGGCGAGCCCCTCTTTGTTGTTTTGTTTTGTCTTGTCGTCGTCTGTGACGTGGGACGACACTTCTGGCGGCTACAGGATGAGCTGCATGCCGTCGTGGGCGACCTCGATGCTACGCCGGTTCAGCACGGCGCGCTCCGGGGAGGCCTCGTCCAGCACGGGATTGGTGTTGTTGATGTGAATCAGAATGCGCCGCGTCGTCTCCGGCAGCGCATCGAGCTCGGCGATCATGCCCGCTTCGCCGGCCAGCGCCAGATGCCCCATGTCGCGTCCGGTGGCATGGCCGATGCCGAGGCGTATCATCTCGTCGTCGTGCCACAGGGTGCCATCCACCAACACGCAGTCGGCCTGCTGCATCAGCTCCCGTGCCGCCTCGCTCGGCTCGCCCAGGCCCGGCCCGTAGAACAGCGCGCCGCCCGTCAACGTGTCGCGCAGCAGCAGCCCCAGATTGTCGCCGGTGGCCGGTGCGCCACGGCGCGGAGAATAAGGCGGCGCATTGGAGCTCAACGAGAGTGCGGTTATCTCGAGCCCGGGGCAGCTCGGCACCTGGAAGGTGCAGCGCTCACGCTCCCCTGCCAGCGGGATCTCGCGCCAGTTGAGCCCACCGTTCCAGTGGCGCAGCATGGGGAACAGCGGAAAGCCGCTGGAGAGGTCGTCATGCACGCTGGGCGTGCACCAGACGTCGAGCGGACACCCTTCACGCAACGACAGCAGCCCGCTCACGTGATCGATCTGGGCATCTACCAGCAGCACCTCGGCAATGCCGGTGTGGCGCAGGCCACGCCTGGGAAAGAGCGCCGGCGAGGCACCGAGCTGGGCGCGGATGTCTGGTGAGGCGTTGCACAGCAGCCAGCGCTCGCCGTCCATGCTCACCGCGATGGATGACTGGGTTCTCGCCACGAAGCCAGGTTGGCCGAGACGCACGTCGCGGCAGTTGCGACAGTTGCAGTTCCACTGCGGGAACCCACCGCCCGCCGCCGAGCCGAGTATCAGCACCTGCATGGCACTCTCCTGGAGCCGAAACACGGGACCTCTCGGCCCCGTGGCATCGATCGATCAGCGGTTGGCAATGTACAGGGTGACTTCGAAGCCGAGGCGCAGGTCACGAAAGCTGGGCTTGGTCCACATGGCGGTTCCTCCAGGGTTGTTGTCGTGTCGAGTGGCACCGCGCCGATGGGCGACGGCAACCTCAGTAAAGCACTGGTGAGGTCTCGCCAAGACGGTACTTTGGAGGGAGAAACGCCCCTTCATTGGGCCCGGTTCCCAACTTGAGGAGCCCGGTGGGTTTTCCTACGCTGGCTAGGGACCGGCGCTTCACGGCGTCGCTTCCCCTGGGGAAGCGCTGAACAAATTGGCGAGCGAGATGAAGCACAAGGCGCACGGAGCACAGGAACCGGAGCATATGGGGTATATGTGAGGATTCCGCGCACCGCGCAACGCAGTGATTCGTTCGCGCAGACATTTGTCAGTGTTTCTCTCTGTCTCGCCTGCAAGGAGCAATGCGACATGAGGCTATACGGATCCCCTTCCCATCCACGCTTTACGCGTACCCCGCTCGCCCTCGCCGTAACCGGCGGCATGGCATTCGCCGGACTCGCCCACGCCGACGTCCAGGTCACCAATGAAGAGGTGGCCTCCGGCGTGGAGAGCGAAGAAGCCACCCTGACCGTGACTCAGGTGGTGGGCGGTATCGAACACCCCTGGGCCGTCGCCTGGCTGCCAGACGAGCGGATGCTGATCACCGCGCGTCCGGGCCGCCTGTACCTAGTCGATGGCGACGAGGTGACCGAGGTCGGCAACCTGCCCAAGATCGATGCCGAAGAGGATCAGCAGACCGCTCCCGAAGGTGGCAACCAGGGCGGCCTGCTGGATGTCGTCGTGCATCCCGATTACGAGAACAACGGCTGGATCTACTTCACCTACTCCAGCCCCGGCGACGACGACTCGGTCATGGGCGACGACGAGTACGGCACCGGCACGGCGCTGGCCCGCGCCCGCCTGAGCGACGACGGCAGCGAGCTGACCGACCTCGAGACCATCTATGCCCAGGTGCCGCGCACCGCACCCGGCCGTCACTACGGTTCGCGTATCGTCTTTCCCGGCGACGGCAGCGTGATGTTCTCCATCGGCGACCGCGGCATTCGCTACCCCTCCCAGGATCTCACCGATCCGGGTGGCTCGATCATTCGCCTGCACGAGGACGGCGGCGCCTTCGAAGGCAATCCCTTCATCGAGGCGGAGCCGGGCAACCTGCGTCCCGAGATCTTCTCCTACGGCCACCGCAACAATCAGGGGCTGGCACTGCACCCCGAAACCGGCGAGCTGTGGGCCATCGACCATGGCCCTTCCGGTGGCGGCGAGCAGCTCTACGTCGCCGAGGCCGGCAGCAACCACGGCTGGCCTCAGGTCTCCTTCGGACGGGAATACGACACCGACGAGTTCATCGGTATCGGCGAGGTGGCGCCCGGCGTCAAGCCGCCGGTACACGTGTGGGAAGACACCCTGGCCCCCTCGGGGCTGACGTTCTACACCGGGGACGAGTTCCCGGGCTGGCAGGGCAACCTCTTCATCGGGGCGCTCTACGCCGAACGCCTCCATCGCGTGGTGCTGGATGGCGAAGCCATCGCCCATGAAGAGATCCTGCTGGAGAACGAGCTGGGTCGTATTCGCGACGTGCGCCAGGGCCCCGACGGTCTGCTCTACGTGCTTACCGACGAGAGCGACGGCGGGCTCTATCGCATCGAGCCCGAAGCCTGACGCCCGGTATCGAAAGACGCCGCATCAGTCTTGGCAGGCACTCAGCCAGCTCTCCAGCGCCTCTAGGGTGACGGGGATGCTGGCCTGCAGGACCCGAAGCTCGACGGCTGCCTCGTCATGCCGCTCATCGCGCGCGGCAAGTTCGAGGCGCCGTGCCGAGTCGGCAAGCCTGCGCCCGCCGAGACTGCCCGACTCCCCCTTGAGCCGGTGTGCACGCGCGGCAAGTGCCGCCAGATCCCCCTGCTCGAATGCCTGCTCCAGGCTCTCGGTATGCTGCTGCAATTGCTCGCGGTGCACCGCAAGCAAGGCGGCCAGCGCCTCCAGCCCCAGCGACTCGCGCAACTCCCTGAGTACCCCTTCATCCAGCATGTCGGCACTCGCGCGCTCTTCCACACCCTCGACCTGCTCCTTCCCGGACAGACCCTGGCGCAGCGCCGCTGCCAGCTCAGCGCGTCGCAGCGGCTTCGCGAGATAGCCGCTCATGCCGACCGTGAGGCAGCGCTCGCGCTCGGCTCCCGGCCCCCCTGCCGTCATCGCCACGATGGGCACTTCGGCAAGCCAGCCTTCCCTCGAGCGCAGGCGACGAGTCGTTTCCAGGCCGTCCATGCCGGGCATCTGCACGTCCATGAAGATCATGTCGAAGCGCTCACGGCCAGCCATTTCCAAGGCTTTTTCGCCGCTGTCTGCAACGCTGACCGTACAGCCGTGGCGTTCCAGCATCGCCACAGCCACCTGCTGGTTGACCGGGTTGTCTTCGACCAACAGCACCTTCCCGCCAGCAGCAGGTTCCAGAATCGGTTGGAACACCGGTGACTCAGGTTCGCTGGAAACCACCGTTTCCAGCGGCAGAACGACCCAGAAACGGCTGCCCTGGCCGGGGGCGCTGTCGACCCCGATTCTGCCGCCCATGGCTTCCGTCAGGCGACGGCAGATGGCGAGGCCCAGTCCGGTACCGCCGTAGCGCCTGGCGGTCGAGGCGTCTGCCTGTCGAAAGGGTTCGAAAAGCCAGTCCTGCTTCTCCGGCGCGACCCCGGGGCCCGTATCCCTCACGGCGAGCACCAGTTCCCCCTGTTCGCTCAGTGCCGCCTCGACGCAGACCTCACCGTGTTCGGTGAACTTGATGGCGTTGGAGAGCAGATTGAGCAGCACCTGGCGCAGCCGGGCCGGATCGCCCATCACGTGCTCAGGCAGCGCCGAGGACACCGCCGTCGTGAGCTTGAGCCCCTTGGCTTCGGCGTGCGGTCCGAACAGCCGGCAGGCCTCGCCGATCAGCGTGGTCAGGCGAATCGGGCGCCGTTCGAGCTCCAGCTTGCCCGATTCGATCTTGGAGAAGTCGAGTATGTCGTTGATCAGTTCCAGCAGCCGTGCGGCGCTGACATGCAGGGTGCGGGCGTACTCTCGCGATTTCGGATCGATCGGCTGGTCCATGAGCAGATCGCTCATGCCGATGACGCCGTTCAACGGCGTACGAATCTCATGGCTCACGGTGGCCAGAAACTCCGATTTGGCCTGACTGGCAGCCTCGGCACGATGCGCGGTGGCTTGCAGTTCGCGGCTCAGCGACTCCAGAGAACGCCGGGCCTCGGCATTGTCGCGCGCCTCCCGCACCAGAAACACCACCACCATCAGCGCCGCCAGACTCATGGCCATGATCAGCGCCAGCAACAGCGCATACAGCGTCTGCAGCGCCTCCCGGTCGCGGGTGGCCGCTTCGGCGAGGTGGCCATTGACGGCGATGATCAGCTGCTCGGTCAGTCCCCCGACCCGCTCCAGCCGGTCGGACAACACCCAGCGCTCTCCCTGCCCCAACTGGTCGATTTCGTCGAGCAGGCTGTCGATGTCGGTCATGAGCACGACGAGGTCCGGCAGCAGCCGCTTGGCCACCGGGATCTGCTGCAGCAACTGATTGACATCGCCACGCTGCAGCAGGTTTACCCGGCTGTAGATCAGCTCGAAGCGCAGCCGCAGGGCATCCAGCGAGCGGGCGCTGCCGACCTGCTGCACCAGATCGCTGCGCAGCTGGATGATGTCGCGATCGAGCTTGTAGGCATGCCAGGCGGCATCGCCGATGACGCTCTGATGCAACTCCTCCTGACGCCATGCCGCCAACCCTACGACTACCAAAGCGGCAGCGAAGAACAGCAAGGCCGCCACCGCCCCCAGCTTCAGTCGCAGCGGATAGCGCAACATGCTTCAGCGCCCCGTACTGAGGCTTCGCCGCGAGACCTCACTGCACATCGACGGTACCCACATGCCAGACGGAGCGATGGCGAATGGTTTCGTTGAGCAGTTCGGGGTGCTCATCGAAGGGGTAGAGCACCAGCACGGGCCCCAGGTCGCGCACCGCGATGGGCTCGCCGTCGCGCATGACGGCGAGAATCACATCGTAATCGTACAGGTCGGACCAGGGTATCTCGATCTCGTACTCGTTCAGCGACGTTACCCGGACCCGCTCGCCCTCAGCGCCAGCCGCTTCCAGCACGGCACGAAACAGCGGCCCCTCGAAGCGTCCGACGCCCTCCGTCCAGGGCGTGGCCGTCTCGATGACGTGGGGAGAAAGCGTCATCAGTTGGTCCAGGTCAAGCTGCAGCTCGCCGTCCACGTTCGAGTGTTCGATATTGCCCGTCACTCTGAGCAGCACCTCACCTTCGGGTGGCGGCAGCGTCGCAGCCTGCGCAGACAGCAAGGTGGAGGAAAGGAACAAAGCGGCTGCAGCCATTGCACAGCTTGGCCATGATCGAGGCATAGTGGACCGTCCGAGTCATTGGGATGGGCCAAGCGTACGCGAAACTGAAGAAAAGTTCAGGTAGGGAAAGCGTATTCTGGACAGGCAGGAGGCACCGGCCTCCTGCCTGTGGGCGGATCACGATTCCAGCTTCTCCACCGGCTCACAGCGAACCAGATCCTCATAGGCGTGCCAACTGGCATGCCCCAGTACCGGCAGGATCAGCGCCAGGCCGATGTAGAACGTCATCATGCCAATCAGTACGCTGCCGGTCAGGATGACTGCCCACAGCAGCATCGGCTTGAAGTTGCGCGCGACGGTGCGCACGCTCGCTTCGATGCCCTCCATGAAGGTCAGGTCCTGGTCCATCAGCGTCGGAATGGCGACCACACTGATGGAAAAAGCGCCGAAGGCCAGCACGGCTCCCGCCGCGGTGCCTACCGCGATCAGTCCGAGCCCTTCCGGGGTGGTCAGCAGCGAAGCGTAGAGCTCCGCCACGCCCGGCGCCTCGAAGCCGAAGAAGAGCGCAAAGAGCAGGGTCGCCAGGCGAATCCAGGCCAGGAAGAAGATCATCATCATCACGCCCATCATCGCCAGTTGCCCGGCATGGGGGCGCCAGGCGCCGAAAGCGTCGCCGAGGTGCGGCACGCGGCCCTCCTCGAGCGCCCGGCTGATCCCGTAGGAACCCACCGCGACCAGGGGGCCGATGAACATGAAGCCGGCCACCAGCGGCAGCAACCAATGCCACAGGTCGAGGACGATGGCCCCGGCCGTGACGGCGATACTCAGGCCGACCCAGAACATGCCGTAGGCAAGACTGACGGCCGTGGCCCGACGGAAATCCTCGAAACCCGCAGCCAGCCAGGCTCGCGGTCTGTCCATGCCAATGGGGTTGATGGTGATCTTGACGTTGGGTGCGGAGCTCTGCCCTGAGGATTTGGTCGCTGCATTCATTGTCGTACCCCGTTTGGTCGCCATGGTAGGGACTGGCAAGCGTCTTTCCGGCCGGGTGGTTCGGACGACGTCTTGTTGTCTTCGTAATTTCCACTCTAGTTGACCGCGCACAAGAGTGCCGAGCAAAGTTGTCAACGCTGCGCGCGAAACCGCATCGGTCCTTCCACGCTGCCGCGCCCGCCCGGGACGTCGTGGCGGTTGCTGGAATGCTTCAAGGTAATAACAACGGCCGATTGTTGTATATTCAGTCATAAGGGAATGCCGAAGTGTTCCTTCTGAGGGGCTGTCCTTGGCTTTAACATTCCGCTTAGCTTCCCTTACGGATATTCGAACAACAGACAACGCAATCAGGAGCCTGACGATGAAACGGTTCTTTCGCAGGGCGGCTGCACCGGTGCTGGGGGTGCTGCTGTTCGGGGGCATCGCCGCCAAGAGTCTCGCCGAACCCAGTTTCTCCTCCGAGCAGGTTGATCTCATGGCCGCCGCCTGCGCCAACTGCCATGGCACCGACGGTCGCCTGGTAGGCAGCGTGCCGGCCCTCGCCGGGCGGCCCGCCGAGGTTCTCGAGGCGCGGTTGCTCGCGTTCAAGCACGAGGAGCAGAGCGATACCACTATCATGGATCGTATCGCCAAGGGCTTCACCGACGAGGAGCTGGCCGCCCTGGCTGCCCATTTTGCCGCCATCGACCCAGACGGCGATGACGATTCGCAAGCAGAACAAGAACCGCAGGAGTGAGGCGCGCCATGACACAGCATTCCCAACGTTCCGGCATCAATCGTCGGCAACTGATCAAGGGCCTGGGTGCCGCCTCGCTGCTGCCCCTGGTAGGCGGCGTTACGCCCTTCGCCATCGGCGGACAGCACGCCGGTAAGGTCGTCGTCGTGGGCGGCGGCTTCGGTGGTGCTACGGCGGCCAAGTATCTCAAGCGAGCCAATCCGGCCATCGAGGTGATCCTGGTCGAGCCGGCCGAGACCTTCTACACCTGCCCATTCAGCAACCTGCACCTGGGCGGGCTGCGCAGCATGGATGAGATCGCCCACGGCTACGACGAGCTGCAGGATCGCTATGGGGTTCGCGTGATCCATGCCAGGGCCGAGGATGTCGATGCCGCCGCGCACAAGGTCACCCTCTCCACCGGCAGCGAGCTCGACTACGACCGGCTGGTACTCTCCCCGGGGATCGACATCCGCTGGAATGCCCTGGAGGGCTACGACGAAGCGGCTGCCGAGAAGGCGCCCCACGCCTGGAAGGCCGGCAGTCAGACGGAAAAGCTGCGCGCCCAGCTGGAAGCCATGGAGGATGGCGGCACCTTCGTCATGGTGGCCCCGGAGAACCCCTTCCGCTGCCCGCCCGGCCCCTACGAGCGCGCCAGCCTCGTGGCCAATTACCTGGCCCAGTACAAGCCCAAGTCCAAGGTGTTGATCCTCGACGCCAAGGACAACTTCTCCAAGCAGGGGCTGTTCATGGAGGGCTGGGAGCAGCTCTACGGCGACCGTATCGAGTGGGTGGGACTCTCCAACGACGGCCGTGTCACGCGGGTGGACGCCGAGCGCCTGGAGGTGGAAACCGAATTCGGCACCGTGCACAAGGCCGACGTGCTCAACGTCATCCCGCCACAGAAGGCCGGCTGGATCGCCGAACGTGCCGGCGTCACCGACGACTCCGGCTGGGTGCCGGTCAAGCCCGAGACCTTCGAATCGCAGCAGGTCGAGGACATCTACGTGATCGGCGATGCCACCGTCGCCGCGCCGATGCCCAAGTCAGGCTTCTGTGCCAATGCCCAGGCCAAGGTCGTGGCGGCCGCCATCGCCGCTTCGCTCGAGTCGCGCCCGGCCCCCGAGGCCTACTGGACCAATACCTGCTACAGCCTGGTGGGCCCCGAGTACGGTATCTCGGTGGCCGGGGTCTACCGCGTGGTGGACGGCGCGATTGCCGAAGTGGAAGGTTCCGGCGGCGTGAGCCCGACGGGCGCTCCCAGCGCTACGCGGGCGCTGGAAGCCCAGTATGCCGTCGGCTGGTACAACGCCATCTGCCAGGATACATGGGGCACTCAGACCTGAACTCCATCGCGGCAAGGCGCTATACTGCTCGGCCACCCAAGGTGGCGTCATCGAAGGGCCGCCCGCGGGCGGTCCTTTTCATTACATCGCATTTCTCGAGGAGCCGCGCACCATGAGTCATACCGAGCTGGTCGTTTGGGCGGGGTTGGCGATCGGCCTTGTCTTCGGCGCCGTCGGCCAGCTCTCCGGCTTCTGCCTGCTGCGCGGTGTGGTCAACGCCACGACGCAGGGCGATTCACGCAAGCTGCGGGCCTTCGCCGTGGCCATGGGCGTGGCCGTGCTGGGCAGCCAGGGCCTGGTCGCGACCGGGCTGGTCTCGCTCGACGCCTCGCTGTACGCGGTGGACAGGTTCTCCTGGCTGGCCGTGCCGCTGGGCGGCCTGCTCTTCGGTTACGGCATGGCCCTGGCCAACGGCTGCGGGGCCCGCGCCCTGGTGCTGCTCGCCAGCGGCAACCTGCGCAGCTTCGTGGTGCTGGTGTGTCTGGGTCTGGCAGCCTTCATGATGCTGTCGGGCGTGCTTGCCCCGCTGCGGCTGTGGCTCGAGGGCACTACCACGCTGCGCCTGCCCGCGGCCACCCTGCCGAACCTGATCGGCCTGCCGGGCTGGCTGCCGGCACTGCTGGTGGGTGGCGGCCTGTGCGCCTGGGCCTTCACCAGTCCGGCCTTTCGCCACACTCCGCGGGAGTGGGCCAGCGGCCTTGCCATCGGCGCCCTGGTGCCTGCCAGCTGGTACACCACCGGCGTGCTCGGCTTCGACGACTTCGAACCCGTGCGCCTGGCCAGTCTCACCTTCGTCGCGCCCATCGGCGAGTCGCTGCAGTACCTCATGCTCTCCACCGGCACCCGCCTGGGCTTCGGCGTCAGCGTGGTGGGCGGTGTCGTGCTGGGGGCGCTGGCCACGGCGCTGCTGCGGCGGGACTTCCGCCTGCATTCGTTCGACTCGCCGGCCCATATGCTGCGTAGCATGACGGGGGGCGCTCTCATGGGCATAGGCGGCGTGATGTCGCTGGGCTGCTCCATCGGCCAGGGCCTGTCGGGCTTCTCGACGCTGTCGCTCGCCTCGTTCCTCGCCGTGGCCGGCATCGTACTGGGTGCGCGTCTGGGAATTCGCGGGCCGTTGGCGCTGTCAAAGCATTGATCAACTGGAGGAGTCCATGCATCCGTTCCGTCAATCTCGTCACGACGCCTCTCGCCGCCGCCTGCTGCGCGGGCTGGCCCTGGCCTGCGCCGGCCTCGGTCTGGCCGGTCTGGCCATGCCCGGGTTCGCCAACGAGCCCTGGCAGCGCCTGGAAGCCGCTCAGAGCGTGCTGGGCGAGAGCGAGCCCCGCACCGAGGGGCTGACGCTCGACCTGCCGCACGTGTCCGAAGACGGCTCTGCCGTGCCGCTCACGGTCAGCTTCGACGGTGAACTCGCCGAGGGCGATTACATCGAGCGCATCGACCTGTTCGCCAAC
This sequence comes from Billgrantia desiderata, assembly GCF_900108215.1. Taxonomy (NCBI): domain Bacteria; kingdom Pseudomonadati; phylum Pseudomonadota; class Gammaproteobacteria; order Oceanospirillales; family Halomonadaceae; genus Billgrantia; species Billgrantia desiderata. The sequence goes on from NZ_FNVC01000010.1 coordinate 130,501, forward strand.
GGCAACCCCTACCCCGAGGTAGCCACCTTCCGCCTGACGCAGCTGAGCGCCAAGCCGGAGATCTCCACCCGGGTGCGTCTCAACGAGACCCAGCAGGTCATCGCCATCGCCACCAGCCACCAGGGCGAACGTTTCGCCACCTCGCGCGAGGTGCGCATCACCGTGAGCGGCTGTCTGATGCGTAACGGCAACGATGCCAACGACGCGCTCTCCAATCCGCGCGTCAGCGTTTCCTCGGGGCTGTCCGCCGGGGAACCTGCCGAGGTGCGCACGCTGATCAATCACCCCATGGAGACCGGGCTGCGCGAAGGGGATGACGGAGAAACCCTGCCCCGCCACATCGTCGAGCGCTTCAGCGTCTCCATCGATGGCGATGTGGTGTTCGAGGCCGACCTGCACCAGGCGGTTTCCGCCAACCCCTACCTGCGCTTCTTCCTCACTCCCGTGGAGAGTGGAGAGGCCGAGTTCACCTGGCAGGACGACACGGGCGAAACGGCCCGCCATGTGGCCGAGCTGGAGCTGTCCTGATACCGCTCGACGAGCACGCCTGAGCGCAGAAGCCCCGGCCAGTGGCCGGGGCTTCTGCGTTTCCATCATGACGACTCGACGCACTCAGCGCACGATCATCACCGACATCTTGGTGTGATGCACCACGTGCTCGGCGTTGGGGCCCAGCACGTAGTCGGCGAACTTGCGCTTGTTGTGCGACGCCATGACGATCAGATCGACCTCGAGCTTCTTGGCCGACTTGACGATCGCCTCCCAGGGCGAGCCGTCGACGATCACCGACTGCACCTTGATGTCGTCGGGCACGTGCTCGTCGATGAAACGATGCTGGGCCTGGGAAATCGCCTCGTGAGCCTTCTTGGCGAAATCGCGCGGGAAGTAGGAACCCACCAGCGGCATGTGGTAATCCGGCAACACCGTGACCACGTGCAGCGACGCGCCGAAGGTGCGGCACAGGGTCACCGCCGTGGGCAACGCCTTGGCCCACGACGACTCCTCGTTGAGATCCACAGCCAGCAGAATCTTGTCGTACATCTCTGCATCCTCCTCAGGCAGCGTGAGCGGTAGACGACGGCTGCTGAAGCTTGCGCCGACGCTGCAACAGCACCACCAGGCCGAACAGCAGGAAGCCGGGGATCCACATCCACTCCTTGGCCCAGCGATCCACCGGCGCCAGCACCTCGATGATCTCCTGATCGAAGTCGAAGCCGATGTCCGCCGCCAGGCTGCCGAACTCGACGAAGTCGACCGTGGCCTGATCGCCATCGACCCACAGCTCCATGCCCAGCCGCTCCATGCGCTCTTCGGCCGTATCGCCGCGCGGCACCGGCACCAGCAGGTAGGTGGTCATGGGATCGCCGAAGGCGTCTTCGCCGGCGATCTGCACGCGCAGCTGGCTGCCGTCCTCGACCTGGCCCAGCGCCTGAGCGAACTCGGCCGGCGGGATCGACTGATAGGGATCGTGGATACGATCCATCCAGTAGCCGGGGCGGAACAGGGTGAAAGCCACCAGCAGCAGCAGAATCGACTCGTACCAGCGGCTGCGTACCAGCAGGTAGCCCTGGGTTCCCGCGGCGAAGATCAGCATGGCGATGGTCGCGATGATGAATATCACGATGCCCTGAAGCCAGCCGACGTCGATCAACAGAAGATCGGTGTTGAAGATGAACAGGAACGGCAGCGCCGCGGTACGCAGGCTGTAGTAGAACGCCTGGAAGCCGGTGCGCAGCGGATCGCCGCCCGACACCGCGGCCGCGGCGAACGATGCCAGCCCCACCGGCGGCGTCACGTCGGCCATGATGCCGAAGTAGAACACGAACAGGTGCACCGCGATCAGCGGCACGATCAGCCCGTTCTGCTGCCCCAGCATCACGATGACCGGCGCCATCAGCGCCGACACCACGATGTAATTGGCGGTGGTGGGCAGGCCCATGCCTAGGATCAGGCTGAGCACGGCGGTGAGCAGCAGGATCAGCATCAGGTTGCCCATGGCCAGGATCTCGACCACATCGGCCAGTACCAGGCCGACACCGGTCTGCGAGACCGCGCCCACCACGATGCCTGCGGTAGCCGTCGCGATACCGATGCCGATCATGTTGCGGGCACCGGCGACCAGGCCGTCCCACAGGTCGAGGAAACCTTCCTTGATGTCGGCAACGATACGGCTGCGACCACGGAAGAAGGCAGTGATGGGACGCTGAGTGATCATGATGAAGATCATGAACACCGTGGCCCAGAAGGCCGACAGCCCGGGCGACAGACGCTCTACCATCAGGCACCACACCAGCACGATCACCGGCAGGATGTAGTGCAGCCCCACCATCACCGTGGGCTTGGTACGAGGCAGCGTGACGACCTTGGAAGTCGGATCGTCGAGCTCGAGCTCGGGATAGTACGAACCGAGCTTGAGCAGGCCCACGTAGATGGCGGCCAGCCCCACGCCGACGACCCAGGGAGTGGCATCGCCCAGCACCGGCTTGAGCCAGCCCAGGCCGTAGTAGACGGCGAACGAGAGCGCCATCAGCAGGATCAGGCCGGTCAGGAAACCGATCACCTTGTTGAGCAGCGGTCGCACCGGGTTGCTGGAAGGCAGCCCCTTCATGTCGGCCTTGAGCGCTTCCAGATGCACGATGTAGATCAGCGCGATATAGGAGATCACAGCCGGCAGGAAGGCGTGACGAATGACTTCCACATAGGGAATGCCGACGTACTCCACCATCAGGAAGGCCGCCGCCCCCATGACCGGCGGCATGATCTGTCCGTTCACCGACGAGGAGACCTCGACCGCCCCGGCCTTCTCGGCGGAAAATCCCACCCGCTTCATCATCGGAATGGTGAAGGTACCGGTGGTCACGGTATTGGCAATGGAGGAGCCGGAAATCAGGCCGGTCATGCCCGACGCCACCACGGCGGCCTTGGCCGGCCCGCCCTTGTAATGGCCGAGCAGCGAGAAGGCGACCTTGATGAAATAGTTGCCGGCACCGGCCTTGTCGAGCAGCGCGCCGAACAGCACGAAGAGGAAGACAAAGCTGGTCGACACCCCCAAAGCGATACCGAACACCCCCTGGGCCGTGAGCCACTGATGGTTGACCAGGCCGTACAGGCTGACCCCGCGATGGGCCAGAATGCCCGGCATGTAGGGGCCGAAAAGCGAGTAGAGAATGAATATCGAAGCAACGATGGCCAGCGGCGGCCCCAGGGCACGCCGGGTCGCCTCGAGCAGCACCACGATGCCGACCACGCCGACGATCACGTCGCGCAGAATGGGCGAGCCGGGCCGGTCGGAGAGCTCCGCGTAGAAGAGAAAGATATAGGCGGCGCAGAACGCCCCCACCAGCGCCAGCAGCCAGTCCTGCAGCGGTATGCGGTCGCGCGGCGAACGCTTCAGCGCCGGATAGGCCATGAAGGCCAGGAACATGGCAAACGCCAGGTGAATGGAGCGCGCCTCGGTGGCATTGAACACCCCGATGCGGAAGATATAGGGCAGCGGCGAGGCGATCCAGAGCTGGAACAGCGACCAGGCGGCAGCCACACCGACCAGCAGCTTGCCGGGCGCCCCCAGCGGCTTGCGCGCCCCGGTATCGCTGGAGGCGACCATGTCCTCCAAGTCGGCCTCGGGTTTTCGTGGATTCGTCTTTTCGTCAGTCATTACCGTCGTGCCCCATTGGCTTGACTCCTGGGTGCAGCCGCTGCGGGTAACGTCTCGGCAGCTGACCCAAACAGATGCGCGGACCCCGTGGGTCCGCGCATTTTACCGAAGGGAGTGGCTACCCCCTGCCTCTCACTCGATCCAGCCACGCTCACGATAGTAGCGAGCGGCGCCGTCATGCAGCGGTGCAGTCAGACCCTCGGAGATCATGTCCTCTTCGTTGAGGTTCTCGAAGGCCGGATGCAGACGCTTGAAGCGATCGAAGTTCTCGAACACCGCCTTGACGGTCTCGTAGACGACTTCTTCATCCACGGCAGTGGAGGTCACGAAAGTGGCCGCGACGCCGAAGGTCTCGACGTCTTCGTCGTTGCCGCGATAGAGGCCGCCGGGGATCACCGAACGGGTGTAGTAGGGATACTCCTCGATCAGGGCGTCGATCTCATCACCGGTCACCGGGATGATGCGCGCATCGATGGTGGTGGTGGCTTCCTGGATGGAACCGTTGGGGTGACCGACCACGTAGACCATGGCGTCGATGTTGTTGTCGGACAGCGCCGCAGCCTGCTCGGCGGCATCCAGCTGCGACGCCAGCGAGAAGGTACCGGTATCCCAGCCCATGGCCTCCATCACCACGTTCATGGTGTTGCGCTGGCCGGAGCCCGGGTTGCCGATGTTGACGCGCTTGCCGGGGAAATCGGTGAAGTGCTCGATGCCGGAGTCGGCACGCGCGACCACGGTCAGCGGCTCACCGTGCATGGTGAAGACGGCACGCATCTCTTCCCATGGACCATCTGACTCGAAGTTGGCCTCACCGTGATAGGCACGGAACTGCACGTCGGACTGCACCACGCCCATGTCGAGCTCGCCGCTCTTCATGCCGTTGACGTTGGCCACGGAACCGCCGGTGGAGGGGGCGTTACAACGGATGTTGTGCTCGTCGCTGCCGCGGTTCACCATGCGGCATACCGACTGCCCCACCACGTAGTAGACCCCGGTCTGGCCGCCGGTGCCGATGGTGATGAAACGGTCCTGCGCCACGGCCGGGGCAGAGAACATGGCAGCGCCCAACAGGGCTCCCGAGAAGGCGGCTGCGGAAAAAGCATGGCGTTTCATTAACACACCTCTTTAGACGTTATTGGCTAGCCGGTTTTCACCAGCTGCTTTGGCTGAAGCAAGATTCCCTGGTGGCCAAGACGCACGATCCTTGGCCAGCGGTTTCCACCGCTCTCATCTACTTTAGCGAAAAAAACGCCGTCATGATGATGGTCTTTTTCAACTGACTCAATTCTAGTAGGGATTTACGTTAAGTGTACGTTAATTCCTAAATTGCATGACTCATGAAATAGGGGTCTGCTCCTTGCCATGGGCAGCATATGAATGGCATGCGCAACCGTTGCGAACGTCAGGTCGCACTGGCGATCAGCTCCCGCTTGGCACGCTTCATGGCGACGAACTCCGCCTCGTAGAAGAACTCGCTCTCCCCCAGCGCAGGCTCGAGGTGGTTGAGCCAGGTAGCGGTCTCGTCGTACCTGGCGAAGAACGGCCGCTGCACCCAGCCGGCTTCCCTGCCCTGAATGAAGCGCAGCACGAAGACCTTTTCGCCGTGGATCTCGGTGACGCCCTGGATCTCCACCTTGCCCGGGTCGGCAGACATCGACGGCCCCCGGGCGGTACGCGCCAGGCCGGGCACCCGCTGCATGGCCTCGCGGTAGATCTCCCAGGCCCGCACCAGCGGCACCTCGAAGTAGTGACGGGCACCGGTGTCGCGCTCGACGAACATGTAGTAGGGAATCATCCCCAGGCGCACCTGCGTCGTCCACATTCTCGCCCACTGGTCGGCATCGTCGTTGATGTGGCGGAGCAGCGGTGCCTGGGTGCGAATCTCGGCGCCGGTGGCGCGGATACGGCGTATCGCCTCGCGGCAAATGGGGGTGTCCATCTCCTTCCAGTGATTGAAGTGCGCCATGAAGGCGACGTGCTTGCCGGCCGCGGTCAGCTCGCGGAACAGCGCCAGGACGTCATCGGCATCCGGGTCAGTGACGAAGCGGTAAGGCCAGAAGGTGAGGCTCTTGGAGCCGATGCGGATGTCCTGGACGTGATCGAGCTCCGGCGCCATCAGCCCTTCCAGATACATCCTGAGGTGCTTGGCCTTCATCACCATGGGGTCGCCGCCGGTCATCAGCAGATCGGTCACCTCGGTATGCTCGGCCAGATAGCGATGCAGCGATTCGGCTTCGCTGGCGGCGAACTTGAGCGTCTTGTCGCCGACGAACTGCGCCCAGCGGAAGCAGAAAGTGCAGTAGCTGTGGCACACCTGCCCCTGGCTGGGAAAGAACAGCACCGTCTCGCGGTACTTGTGCTGCATGCCGGGCAGCGGCTCGCCGTCGAGCAGCGGCAGATTGAGATCCATCTGGCCCGCCGGATGCGGGTTGAGCTCGGCACGAATGCGCTCGATCACCGGTTTCATCTCGGCGGCGTCGGCGTCGCGGCGCACCAGCTCGGCCACCGCGTCGTAGTGCTCCGGCCTGAGCATGCCGCGCTGGGGAAAGGTAAGCTGGAAGACGGGGTCGGCCGGTACGTCGCTCCAGTCGATCAGCTCCTCGATGACGTACTCGTTGACCCGAAACGGCAGCACCTGGCTGACGACCCGCATGTCGAAACGCAGGTCTTCAGGCAGATTCTGAATCGCCTCGATCTTGTCCAGCTGACGGTGGGTGTAGACCTTGAATTGGCGGGCCTCGATGACCTCGGCCCCTGCATCGCCGAGCTCGATGTTCACACGCTGGTTCATCGTCTCCTCCTGTTGTCGTGGGTCACGGCGGCGCCTGCGCGACGGCGCAACCACGCCGTCACGCCGACCTGAGGTCGGCGAGCCGTGACTTATCGGGGGAGCACATTGGTACCGTTCAGCGCCGCGACTTGCAAGTTTTTGCGTCTATTTGCAACGAATGTCACGAAAACCGAGCGAATACGCAACGATTCGTTCTTTTCTCGCATACGCTGAACCGGCGCGGGAACTTGCCGACCGGCGACCCTTGCCACCAGACTGAAAGGACACAGCAGAGGAGATAGCGACCATGTCCGCTCGCCTGGAATGCCTGCAGGGAGACATCGCCAATCAGCCGGATATCGACGTCGTGGTCAACGCCGCCAACGCCCAGCTGCGCACCGGCGGCGGCGTGGCCGGCGCCCTGCACCGGGCAGCCGGCCCGGAGTTGGAGCGTGCCTGTCGGCCACTGGCGCCGATCGCGCCCGGTCAGGCGGTGATCACCGAAGCCTTCGCCCTGCCCAACCGACATGTGATTCACTGCCTGGGGCCGGTCTACGGTCGCGACAGGCCGGAAGCGGAGCTGCTGGCGGACTGCTATCGCAACGCCCTGGAGCTGGCCGAGCGGCACGGCCTTGCCAGCATCGCCTTCCCTGCCCTTTCGGCCGGCGCCTTCGGCTATCCCCTCGAAGAGGCCGCCCGGGTCGCCCTTGCCACGGTGCGCGAGACGCTGCCTCGCTGCCCCGGCATCGAACGGGTGCGCTTCGTGCTGTTCGATGCCGGCAGCGCCAAGCTCTTCCAAGACACCCTGGAGAGCCTACAAACGGCCTAAGACCAGGAAAAGCTCTGATGCGCGTCGCGAGCGAAGAGAGGTTGGCCGCCGCCGGAACGCAGCGACCGGAGTTGACTGACTGCTCAATGAGGATCGCGAGTACCGCCGGCGGTCAAGATATCGAGCGCAGCAGGGCATCAGAGCTTTTCAGACGTTGTAGCCGAGAGTGCGCGGTAACCACAGGGCGATTTCCGGGAAGATCGCCACCAGCGCCAGGGCGCTGGCCATGGCCAGCACGAACAGCAGCGCCCAGCCCACGGTCTGCTCCAGCCGTATCCTGGCGATGTTGGTGGTCACCATCAGATTGACCGCCACCGGTGGCGTGAACTGGCCGATGGCGATGTTCATCGCCAGCAGGATGCCGAACCACACCGGGTTCCAGCCGAAGTGCTGCATCACCGGGAGCAGGATCGGCATCATGATCAGATAGATCGAGATGGCATCGAGCAGCATGCCGGCCAGCAGCACCGCCAGCATGATCAGGATCAGCAGCAGCACGCCGTTGTCGGTGAGCCCGATGATCCACTCCGCCAGGTGGCGGAAGGTACCGAGCATGGTGCCGGCCCAGGCGAAGATACCGGCCAGGGCGATGATCAGCATGACCACACCGGAGATCACCGCCGCCTCGCCGAGCAAGCTCCACAGATCGCGCCAGCCGATCTCGCGAGTCAGGAACAGCCCGACCAGGGCGCCGTAGGCCACCGCCACCACCGCCGCCTCGGTGGGCGTGAACAGGCCCGAGCGCAGCCCGCCCAGGATCAGCACCGGTGCGAACAGCGCCGGCAGCGCCTGCTTGAAGGTCTCGCCCACCTTGAGCCGTTCCGCTCCCTCCACCGGCGTGCCGCCCTCCCAACCGTAGCGCTTCGAGACCAGCAGCGCCGGCACCAGCAGCGCCAGACCGGCCAGGATGCCGGGAAACAGCCCGGCCGCGAACAGCGCCCGCAGGTCGACCCCGGGCACCACGATGGAGTAGAGAATCAGCGCCACCGAGGGCGGAATCAGGATCGCCGTCGAGGCCGACGCGGCGATCAGCGTGGCCGAGAAGGGCTTGGGGTAGCCGGCCTTGGTCATGCTGGGCAGCATCACCATGGCCACTGCCGCGGCGTCCGCCGGCCCGGAGCCGCTCATGCCGCCCATGATCATGCACACCAGCACCGCCACCAGCGCCAGGCCGCCGTGACGTGGGCCGATCAGGGCCTGGGCGAAGCGCACCAGACGCAGCGCGACCCCGGCGCGCTCGAAGATCAAGCCGGTCATGATGAACAGCGGGATGGCGATCAGCGGGTACTTGGCGATGCTGTTGTAGGTGTTGGTACCGAGGGTGGCCAGCATTTCCGGGGTGAGGCCGACGAGGATGCCCACCGCGCCGGCCAGGGCCAGGGAGAACGCCACCGGCACGCCGGCGATCAAGAGCCCGGCGAAGGCCAGGATCATCCACAGGTCAGGACTCATCGTCGAGCCTCCCGCGCAGGCGGTCGACGGTCTGCTGCACCAGGCGAACCAGCATCGCCGCCGACAGTAGCGGCAGCCACAGCAGGTACCACCACTGCGGCAGGCCGAGCCCCGGCGACAGCGATTCCCACTGGTACTCCTCCCAGGTGAGCTTGGCGCCGAACCAGGTGATCAGCCCCAGCACGATGGCGCCGCACAGCCCCTGGAACAGGATCAGCGCACGCCGTGGCGCAGCCGGCAGGGCCCGCTCGAGCAGGCCGATACGAATGTGGCCGTTGCGCCGCAGCGCCACCGAGGCACCGGCGAAGGTGAGCACCACCAGCAGGAACACCGAGAACTCCTCGGTGAAGGCCAGCGAGCCGCCGGTCACGTAACGCGTGATGACGTTGCCCAGGCTGATCAGCGAAATGATCGCCAGCGCCAGCGAGCCCAGCCAACGCTCGGGCCTGGCATCGGGAGAGAACTTCATGGAAGCCTCGCAATGAAGGCCCGACTCCGCACACGGAGCCGGGGCTAGACGTTTGCCTGAACGTTGATGAGGCTCAGCGAGCCTCGATGGCCTGACGCGCGGCTTCGACCAGCTCCGGGCCGATGCGCGGAATCCACTTGTCGTGCACGCTGCGGGTGGCATTGACGAAGGCGGCATGCTGCTCTTCGGTCAGCTCGGTGACCTGCACGCCACGCTCCTGAATGGCGGCCAGCCGCTCGCTCTCCTGCTCGCGGGTCATGGCGATCTCCCACTCGCCGGCCTCGACGGCGGTCTCACGCAGGATCTCGCGATGCTCTTCGGAGAGCGAATCCCATACGCGCTGGTTGACGGCGAAGATCAGCGGATCGTTCATGTAGTTCCACAGGGTCAGGTGCTCCTGGCCCACCTGATCGATGCGCGCCACGTCGAACACCGACAGCGGGTTCTCCTGACCGTCCACGGCACCGGTGGTCAGCGCCGGCTGGGCGTCGGTCCAGCTCATCTGGGTGGGGTCGGCACCCAGTGCGGTGAAGGTGTCCTGGAACAGCGGCGAGCCGACCACGCGTATCTTCAAGCCGTTGAGGTCGCTGGGCTCGCTGATCGGACCGCGCGAGTTGGAGAGCTGGCGGAAGCCGTTCTCGCCCCAGGCCAGCGGAATCACGCCGCGGGATTCGATGGCCTCGAAGACCATCTCGCCGGCCTCGCCGCCGGTCACCGCATCGACCGCCGCCTCGTCGGGCATGAAGAAGGGCAGCGAGAAGAGGTTGAGCTCCGGCACCTGGGGCGACCAGTTGATGGTCGAGCCCACGGCCATGTCGATCAGACCGGAACGCATGGCGGAGAACTCACGGGTCTGGTCGCCGGCCACCAGCTGCGAGTTGGGGTAGACGCGCAGGGTCAGCTCGCCACCGGTGCGCTCTTCCACCAGTTCGGCCCACTTCTCCGCCGCCTGGCCCCAGGGGAAGGCGTCGGAGAGCACGGTGGAAACGGAAAGCTCCCGCGCCTGCGCCGAGAGCGAGGCCGTGAGCACGGCGGCACCGGCCAGGGCCGCGGCGATACGGGTGATACGACGTGGTGAATTCATGACGTGTCCTTGCAGCAGGGGCCGGCTCCGACAGGGCCAGCCGTGATTATCGTTCTGGCGGGCATCGACAATTTCGCCTCGCCTCGACATTCTACGATGTCGGGCGTTGAATGGTAGTCCGTTAACGATATCGGCGACGCACGGCACCGGGCTGCCATCCTCGCCGGGGCGAATACGACAAGGAGTCAGCCGTGCCAGTGCGCGACCTGCTGCTGGGCCTCTCGATCGTGGTGATCTGGGCCTTGAACATCATCGTCATCAAATGGGGGGTGACGGAACTGCCGCCGCTGCTGCTCACCACCCTGCGCTTTCTTCTGGTGGCGGCGCTGCTGGTGCCCTTCCATCCGGTGGCGCGTCGTCATCTGCCCTTCCTGCTGCTGCTCTCCGCCACCTTCGGCACCCTGCACTTCGCCCTGCTGTTCATCGGCCTGGGCCAGGCGGAAGCCGGCACCGGCGCCCTGCTGGTGCAGATGGGCACGCCCTTCGCCACGCTGCTGGCGGTGCTGTTCCTGGGCGAACGCCTGAGCGTCAAGCGCGTGGCCGGCCTCGTGCTGTCGTTCGGCGGGGTGGTGGTACTGGCCGGCGGCCCCAGCCTGCCCTCGGCGCTGCCCATGACGCTGCTGCTGCTCAGCGCCTTCGGCTGGGCCGTGTCGCAGCTGCTGATCAAGATGGGGCCCAATATCCCACCGCTGGCACTGGCCGGCTGGACGGCCCTGCTCGCCGTGCCCCAGGTGGCCATCGGCTCCTGGTGGTTCGAAAGCGGCCAGGTCAGCGCCATGGCCACCGCCGGCTGGTTCGGCTGGGGCGCGGTGTTCTATACCGCGGTGATGTCGTCAATCGTCGCCTACGGCATGTGGTACGGCCTGCTGCGGCGCCACCCGGTGAGCCGACTGGCCCCGCTGAGCCTGATGGTGCCGATGGGCGCGGTCGTGCTGGGCATCGTGCTGCTGGGCGAGAGTCTCAACGCCCATGTGCTGATCGGCGGCGTCATGGTCATCGCCGGCGTGGCACTGATCGTGATTCGCTTTCGCGCCCTGCTCGGCCGCTGACGGTCGAGACGGCGGCCCTTTTCACTCCGTCTCCGATGCCGCTTCCGCCCCGGCACCGCCCGGCCTGCGCGTGCTTCCTCTCAGCATCGGCGTCACCGGCAGCATGATGTGCTCGGGCTCGGTATCGGCGTGAGCGATCTGCTCGAGCAACAGCTCCGTGGCCTTGACCACCATCTGCTCGACCGGCTGCTGCAGCGTCGTCAGCGAATGGCTTGGCCAGGTCGACATGGGGATGTCGTCGAAGCCGACGATCGACACGTCTTGCGGCACCGCAAGGCCGAGTTCATGGCGCAGCGTCTCCATGGCGGCAATGGCCATGAGGTCGTTGGCGGCAAACAGCGCATCCGGCACGCTGGGCGCAGCGAACAGGCGCCGTGTGGCCTGGCAGGCGTCGAGGTAGCGGTAGTTGCCGACCTCGACGGCGTGGCACTGCTGCCCCCGCGACGCCAGGCCCGCCACGAACCCCGCGTAGCGCTGCTGGCTGGTCGAGGAGTCCTCCAGGCCGGCCAGGTAGGCGATGCGCCGATGCCCCAGGCTGGCCAGGTAGCTGCCCGCCCAGAACCCGCCGCGGTGATTGTCGCAGCCGACCTGGCTGATGCCGGCGTAGTTGACGGTACGGTTGACGATCACCACAGGGATGCCGAAGTCCGCCACCGTTTCTGCCTGCTCGGTGTCCAGGGTGATGGCGAGCATGAGCACCCCCTCGACCTGGCTTCTGATGATCTCCTCGATCACCGAGTCGAAGCCCCGATCGGAGGGGGCGAAGAACAGCAGCAGGTGATACCCCTGCTTCTGGAAGAAGCGCGACGCCCGCTCCAGCACGAAGGTATAGAACGGGTTCTCGAGGCTGTAGGTCACCACCGCGATGGTGCGGCTCGAGCGCGTGATGAGCGAGCGGGCGATGGTGTTGGGGCGATAGCCCAGCTCGCGCGCCGCCTCCATCACCTTCTTACGGGTCTTGTCCGAAACACTGGCATTGGGCGAGAAGCTGCGACTGACGGCCGACTGCGACACGCCGGCCAGTCGGGCCACATCGCGGGAGGTTACGGATTTCCTTTTCATGCATGGAGCTCGCAGCGGGCGGATACCGAAATGACGGGAATCGTACCACTTTGCCACGGCAGGCGCCGGTAGCGGCTCAGAAGCCGACCCGGTCGCCGCCCTTCAATTCCAGGATCTCGCGCGCCTCGTCCGCTGTGGCCACGGCCAGCGAGAGCCCTTCCAGCAGCTCGCGCACCTTGCGCACCTGGCTGGCGTTGCTCTCCGCCAGCCGCCCCGGCCCAAGCCACAGGGAGTCCTCCAGCCCCACCCGCACGTGCCCGCCCATGGCGGCGGCCTGGGCCGCGATGCGCATCTGATTGCTGCCCGCTCCCAGCACGGACCAGGCATAGCCGTCGCCGAACAGCCTGTCGGCGGTGCGACGCATGTGCATGACGTCCTCGGCGTGGGGGCCGATGCCGCCCAGAATGCCGAACACGCTCTGCACGAAGAGCCGCCCACCGACGACGCCGCGATCCACCAGGTTGCGCAGATTGTAGAGATGGCCGATGTCATAGCACTCACATTCGAAACGCGTGCCGTTGCGCGCCCCCAGGGTCATGGTCTTCTCGATGTCGGCAAAGGTGTTCTTGAACACCAGGTCGCGGCTGTTCTCCAGGTGCTCGCGCTCCCACTCGTGCTCGAACGCCTGGAAGCGCTCAAGCATCGGGAACAGCCCGAAGTTCATCGAGCCCATGTTCATCGAGGCCAGCTCCGGCTGGAACTCGATGGCGGGCCGCATGCGCTCCTCCACCGTCATGTGCGGGCTGCCGCCCGTGGTGAGGTTGATCACCGCATCGGTGGAGGCCTTGATCCGCGGCAGGAACTTCTCGAACACCGCAGGATCCTGAGTCGGCCTGCCGGTGCTGGGGTCGCGGGCATGCAGGTGCAGAATGGCGGCACCCGCCTCGGCGGCGGCGATGGCCGCCTCGGCGATCTCCTCGGGCGTCACCGGCAGATGGGGCGACATGGAAGGCGTATGGATGGCGCCGGTGACGGCACAGGTGATGATGACTTTACGTTGCGTCGCCATGAAAGACCTCGCTGTTCTGATTCAGGAATCGTGGAGCCGAGCCACGCGCCAAGCCCTTACAGCGACTCGACGTTGGCGCAGACGCTGAGCGCCTGACCGGAAATGTTGGCGCCTCCGGGAGAGGCCAGGAACAGGGCCATGGCCGCGATGTCGCTGGGCTCGACCATCTTGCGCATCGACACCTTGGCCAGGTTCTCCTGCTCCATCTCGTCGCGGCCGATGCCGCGCTGCGCGGCGCGGTCGGCGATCACCCGCTCGATGCGCGGGCCGCGTACGATACCCGGCAGGATCGCGTTGACCCTGACGCCCGCCGGGCCGAGCTCGCAGGCCAGGCTCTTGGTCAACCCCACCACGCCCCATTTGCTGGCGGCATAGGGCGTGCGATAGGCGAAGCCGAGGCGTCCCGCCACCGACGCCATGTTGAGCAGCACGCCCCGGCTCTCGCGCAGAGCGCCGGCGGCCCGTTTGGCCACGTAATATTGACCGTTGAGATTGATGTCGATGGTCTGTCGCCACGCTTCGCTCTCGATCTCGTCGATCCCGGCCGTCGGCCCGGCGATGCCGGCGTTGTTGACCACCACGTCCAGCCCGCCCAGGCCGGCCGCCTCGTCGAACAGACGCGCCACCTCCGCCTCGCGGCTGACGTCCGCCCGGGTTGCCGCGATGCCCTCGGGCAGCGCAGCCAGGGCGGCTTCGTCGACGTCGCACACATGCACGCGCGCCCCGGCCTCATGGAAGGCCTGGGCAATGGCCAGGCCGATGCCGTTGGCGCCCGCCGTCACCAGCACTCTCAGGCCCTGCCGCGGAATCAGGCTGTCTACCACTTTCATTGTCGTGTCTCCCGGATGGGTGGAACGGCCGTCGCCCCGCTAGCGCAGCGAGGGCAGCCAGGTGGAGAGGAACGGCACCACGCTGATGATGAAGAGATTGACCAGCACGATGGCGACGAAAGGCAGGATCGACCAGGTCAGCCGGGCCACGCCGACCTTGGAGATCTGCGACGCCACGAACAGGTTGAGGCCCACCGGCGGCGTGAACATGCCCATGGCCAGGTTGACCACCATGATGATGCCGAAATGCACCGGGTCGAAGCCGAAGCTCACCGCGATGGGCAGCAGGATCGGCACGAAGATCAGGATCGCCGCGGCGGCCTCGATGAACATGCCGGCCATCAGCAGCAGCACATTGACCAGCACGATGAACAGCAGCGGGCTGTCGATGGCGCCGATGACGAAGTTGGAGAGCATCGACGGCACCCGCAGGCTCTGCAGGATCCTGCCGTACAGCCCGGCGGCGCCGATGATGCTGAGCACCACGGCGGTGGTGACGGCGGCCTCCTGGAGGATGCCGACGATGTCCTTGAGCGAGATTTCGCGGTAGATCACGAAGCCGACGAGGAAGGAGTAGACCACGGCGATCACCGCCGCCTCCGTCGGCGTGAAGATACCGCCATAGATGCCACCGAGGATGATCACCGGCATCAGGATCGCCAGCAGCGCCTTGCGCCCCGCCGTGAACATCTCGCGCCAGGAGCTGCGCTCGCCGCCGCCGTGACCGTGGTAGCGGGCGTAGCCGTAGGCGAAGAGCAGCAGGCTCAGGGTGATCATGAGGCCCGGCAGGATGCCGGCGACGAACATGTCGCCCACCGAGACGTTGGCGGCGATGCCGTAGAGGATCAGCGGAATGCTCGGCGGGATGATCACCCCCAGCGCCCCGGAGGCCGCCTGATTGGCCGCCGCGTAGCCGGAGGCATAGCCCTTGGCGATCATCGCCGGGATCAGGATCGCGCCGATGGCGGCGGTGGTGGCCGCCCCCGAGCCCGAGATGGCGGCAAAGAACAGCGAGGTGACGATGGCCACCATGGCCAGTCCGCCGGTCATGCTCCCCACCATGGTATTGGAGAAGTCCACCAGCCGCCGGGAGATGCCGCCGCTCTGCATCAGGTAGCCCGCCAGGATGAAGAACGGAATCGCCATCAGCGGGAAGGAGTTGACCGAGGTGATGTACTGCTGGGCCACGATCAGCATCGGCATCAGCTCGCCCTGCCACACCGTGATGGCCGATGCCAGGCCCAACGAGAAGGCGATCGGCACGCCGATGACGAACAGCACGATCAGCAGCAGGAAAAGCAGCAGCGCCATCAGCCCCTCTCCTCTTTTTCGTGGCCCGTGACCTCGTCGATCAGCAGCGCCACCGAATTGACCAGGATGACGATCCCGCCCAGGGGCACGGCAAGGTAGGGCCACATCATCGACACCCGGGTACTGGGCGCCGTCTGGTTGGCGACCCGGCCCACCATCTCGAAGCCGTACTTGACCAGGATGAAGGCGAACAGCGCCGAGGCCAGCACGACCAGGACGCGCATCACGCGCGCCAGCCTCGGCCCGGCGAACTCGAGCACGATGTCGACCGAGATCATCAGCCCCTTGCGATAGGCGTAGCCGGCGCCGATGAAGGTGAGCCAGATCATGGCGAAGCGGGCGATCTCATCGGAGAAGTAGAGCGGTCTTCCCACCACGAATCGCGCGAAGACCTGCCAGAAGATCAGCACGGTCATGACCAGCAACAGCCCGGCGAGCCCCCAGCCGATCAGGCGATTGAACAGGTCGATGCCCCTGTTGGTTTGCCGCAATAACGTCTTCATGACTGCCTCGTGTCGCTAGTTGACGGCGCGGGCGGCAGACCGCCGCCCGCGGGCCACACTCAATACTCGAAATTGATGGCAGCCTCGACGAGGTCCTCGCCCACGGTGGGAGCCCACTTCTCGATGACCGGCTGCACCGCCTCGCGGAAGGGCTCCAGGTCGGGCTCGGTGACGGTCATGCCCAGCTCCGCCAGCTGGACCAGGTAGCGCTGCTCGAGCTCCTGGCTGGCCTCGCGCTGAACCGGCAAGGCCAACTGCGCCGCTTCCAGGATGATTGCCTGGTCCTCTTCGCTGAACGAATTGAACAGGTCCAGCCCCATCATCAGCGGTGCCGGCGAATAGACGTGCTGGGTCATGTTCAGGTAATCCTGAACCTCGTAGAAATTGACGTCGTAGATGGTCGGCAGCGGGTTTTCCTGGCTATCCATGACCCCCTGCTGCAAGGCGGTGTAGACCTCGGTCCAGGCCATCGGCGTGGCATTGGCGCCCAGCGCCTCCCAGGTGTCCACCTGGACGCGGCTCTCCTGGGTGCGGTGATTGATGCCGCGCAGGTCGTCCGGGTGATTCAGCTCCCGCACCGAATTGGTGTTGTGGCGGAAGCCGTTCTCCATCCAGGCCAGGATCTTGACGTTCATGCCCTCCTCGGCCAGCTGAGCGAGATGCTCGCCGTGCTCGCTGTCGAGAAAGGCATAGGCGTGGTCGTGGTTCTCGAAGACGTAGGGAAGATCGAAGAGCAGGAACTCGTCGACGAAGCCGCCCATGGGGCCGGTCGAGGAGATGCCGGCGTCGACGATGCCGAATCCCATGCCCTCGACGACCTCGCGCTCAGCACCCAGGGCATTGTCATAGTGGGGGTCGATGGACAGGCGGCCCTCGGAGAGGCGCTCCAGCTCCTCACCGAACTTCAGCACGCCAATGCCCTGCTGCGAGTCGGGCCCCAGAGGCAGGCTGACGTCGATGACACGCTCCGTGCCGGCCTGGGCAGCGGCAACCATGGCAAGTGACAGCGCCATCGCCAACGGCGCCTTGAGGAAAACGGGGTGGGTATTACGCGTCATGTTGCGGCTCCTTTCGAGTTGTCGTTGTGGTCATCCAGGAATTCGTATGCATCTCCTTTCGCTCCCGCTATCAGAAGCGAGCTGCGTAACGTTTAGATCAAAATAGACTACGTATGCAAATCGGTTGAATAAAATCCACCGAAACCAGGCCACAAGTGTATGACCGAAAAGAAAATATACTTTAGTATTAGAGATAGAATACGTATGCCAAAAATTGCAGGCATCGTCGTGCCACGAGTACTCGCGCAGGCGCAGCTCAGGCTCGCAGCGAGCGACGCACTGTCATGCAAATGCGCTGCAACGATAGCGGCGGCGTAGCGATTGATCTCAGGGGTCGCGATGATCTCAGGGGTCGCGAAGGTGGGCGCACTTCGAGGCACTGCCGGGCCAGATGACGCAGTCGCCCACCCCGATGTCGTGCGCCTCGAAATAGCCGGCGTTGACCTCCAGCGCCGCGTGGTAGGTCACGCCCGCCAGGGTGACCGGGCAGTCGTAGGGGTTTTGCGACGGGCAAGGCTGCATGGTGGCCTTGGCCGCGATACGCCCTTCGGCGTCGATGAAGGCAATATCCAGCGGGATACGGGTGCGGTACATCCAGAAGCCGCCCTGGGGCGGCTGAGGCTCCGCGTAGAGAAACAGCATGCCGGCTTCCGCCGCCAGATGGTCGCGATCCATCAGCCCCTTCTGGCGCTCGGCCGAGCTGCGCGCCAGCTCCACCTCGAGCCGATGGCGCTCGTCCTCGGTCACGATCTCCAGCGGTGCCCGTTCGAGCGTGGACGGCTCCCCGGCGCCGGCCGGCCACTGCCAGACGAGCAGCAGGCCGCCGAGCAGGGCCAGAACGGCAGCCTGGCTCCTGCGCGTACCGAGCGTCAGGTCTGCCGGGGGGTTCAAGGTATCGCACCCTCACGCTGACCGAGAATCGCCATCAGATCGATGCGCGTCTCTCGTGTGCTGAGGTCCAGCAGCCCTTCCAGTGCCTGAAGATGCTCGTGGATGCAGCGCCGGGCCGCCTCACCGTCGCCGCTGCGCAAGTGGGCGAGCAGCGCCGGATGGTCCTCGGCCAGGTAGCAGCTCGCCAGACCGGCCCGTTTGTATAGGGCAATGACGATGGAGGTACGCAGGATCAGGTCGGTGAGCATGGCGCCGAGCACCCGGTTGGGCGAATGCTCGGCGAGCAGGTGGTGGATCGCCAGGGAGTGCTCGATGCGGGCCGCCTCGTCGCCTCGGGCATGTGCTTCGGCTTCGCGTTCGACGCGCGCGGCGATCTCCCCCAGCAGCTCGGCGTCGAGGCGGCCGGCCAGCAGTGCCGCCACCTCACCCTCCACCAGGCGTCGTGCAGCGAAGGTCTCGCGGGTCTCCTCGATGCTCGGTGCGCGCACCCGGGCGACCTGGTTGGGCTGCTGGCTGACGACGTGGTCGGCAGCCAGCCGGGTCAGCGCCTTGCGCACCACCGAGCGGCTGACGCCGAAGATCTCACCCAGCGCCACCTCGGGCAGGCGCGTACCCGGCGGCAGACGCTGGGTCAGCACCGCCGCGCGCACCTTGTCGACGATGAAACGATCGCTGATCCTGCCGCCTGCCCGGGTTTCGGCGGCAACCTCGTCCTGCCAGGTGGTGCTCATGGCCTGCCCTCTCGCCTTGTCATGGGCTTACCTTCGCACGTTTCCTTCATTCTGACCACAGGAAGCAGGCTTCCTGTATACAAAAACCGAGCGATACCAAATCAAGCCTGGTGCTTCTCGGAAACATCGAGAATCTTCAGGGTATTGGTCCCACCGTGGGCGTTCATGTGATCGCCCCGGGTCAGGATGACATGATCCCCCGGTTCGGCAATCCCCTGTTGCACCAGCAGCGCCAGCGCCCGGTCGTTGAGCTCGCTGGCGGCCATCGCGCTGGTGTCGAACGGCAGCGAGACCACGCCGCGGTAGAGCGCCATGCGCCGCTGGGCGATGGGGCTGTGGGCCAGCCCGACGATGGGCAGCCCCGAGCGGATGCGCGAGGCGATCAGCGGGGTGTAGCCGGTCGAGGTCATGCAGGCGATGGCGGCCACCCCGGTGAGGTGGTTGGCGGCGTACATGGCCGACAGCGCGAT
>NZ_FNVC01000023.1:0-85693 GCF_900108215.1 Billgrantia desiderata
CTCATGCAACGGATCAGTAGCGCCGGCGTCTGGCTGCGTCACGGCTTGGAGAGTAGAATTGCTCATGGCGTATCCATCCTATGCTGGTTGTGATCTGGCGTGATCAATCAGCAGGATACGCCACCCTCTCTACTTCCCTCCATACACAAGACTTGAGCTTAACTCACCCTAGTAGATTTAACCAGAAATGTGATGTAAGACTTTCGCCTGCTTGTGTGTAAGACATTGCTGACAGTGCCGGCCGGCAAGGATGCGCCCCTGCGCCGAGTTCGCTACAATAAGCGCCTTTTCCGCGCCGTCCGCCCAGGGTTCGTATCCTTCGGCGGCGTCGTTATTCCCTAGCGAATCAGGCGAGCGAGCCCCATGCTGGAAACCAACCCCATTCACAACCTCATCAAGGACCTGGCCGAACGGACAGACGTCCTGAGGGGGTATCTTTGACTATGCCGAACGCAAGGATCGGCTAGAGGAAGTCTCCCGCGAGCTGGAAGACCCGAACGTCTGGAACGACCCCGAGTACGCGCAGAAGCTGGGCAAGGAGCGCGCCGCGCTGGAGCTGGTGGTCGAGACCATCGACGAGCTCGACCGGGGCCTGGCGGACAGCCGCGACCTGCTCGAGCTGGCCGAGATGGAGGAGGACGAGGACACCGTCTCCGAAGTCCGCAAGGAGCTCGACGGCCTGCAGGCGAGCCTCGAGAAGCTCGAGTTCCGGCGCATGTTCTCCGGCGAGATGGACGCCAACAACGCCTACCTGGACATCCAGGCCGGCTCCGGCGGCACCGAGGCCCAGGACTGGGCCAACATGCTGCTGCGCATGTACCTGCGCTGGTGCGAGCACCACGGCTTCAAGACCGAGATCACCGAGCTTTCCGCCGGTGAGGTGGCGGGCATCAAGTCGGCCACGATTCACGTGCAGGGCGACCACGCCTTCGGCTGGCTGCGTACCGAGACCGGCGTCCACCGCCTGGTGCGCAAGAGCCCGTTCGACTCCGGCGGCCGTCGCCACACGTCGTTCGCCTCGGTGTTCCTGTCGCCGGAGATCGACGACAGCTTCGAGGTCGAGATCAACCCGGCGGACCTGCGCGTCGACACCTACCGCTCCAGCGGCGCCGGCGGTCAGCACGTCAACACCACCGATTCCGCGGTGCGTATCACCCACGAGCCCACCGGCATCGTGGTGGCCTGTCAGAGCCAGCGCAGCCAGCACGCCAACCGCGACTTCGCCATGAAGCAGCTCAAGGCGAGGCTGTGGGAGCACGAGATGGAGAAGCGCAACGCCGCCAAGCAGGAAGCGGAAGACTCCAAGGCCGATATCGGCTGGGGCAGCCAGATCCGCTCCTACGTGCTCGACGACCAGCGCATCAAGGACCTGCGAACCGGCGTGCAGACCAGCAACTGCGACCGGGTGCTGGACGGCGATCTGGACGCCTTCATCGAAGCCAGCTTGAAGCAAGGCTTGTAACCGGCACTTGCGCTTGCCGATACGGCAGAGCCCCTCGATTCGAGGCGTGTAAAGGGCGCGCCTCTCCCGTCGAGGGGCGTCTTGTCTCGGTATCTTTCGAACGGATGAATCCAACAGGTAGCAACATGGCCAACCAGAGCTCCTCCCCGGAAAGCCCCCAGACCGACGAGAACCGTCTGATCGCCGAGCGTCGGGCCAAGCTGGCGGCACGCCGCGAGCGCGCTGCCGCCACCGGCGGCAGCGCCTTCCCCAACGACTTCCGCCGCGACAGCCTGGCGGCCGAGCTGATCGCCGAGCTGGGCGAGAAGGACAAGGCCGAGCTGGAGGCGCTCAGCCGCCCGGCGGCGGTGGCCGGGCGCATCATGCGCAAGCGCGGTCCGTTCCTGGTGATCCAGGATCCCAGCGCCACGATCCAGCTCTACGTCGACAAGCAGGGCCTGCCGGAAGCGACGCTCGAGGACATCAAGGGCTGGGACATCGGCGACATCGTCGCGGCCCGCGGCCCGGTGCACAAGTCGGGCAAGGGCGACCTCTACGTGATGATGGAAGAGGCCAGGCTGCTGACCAAGAGCCTGCGCCCGCTGCCGGACAAGTTCCACGGCCTGACCGACATGGAGGCGCGCTACCGCCAGCGCTACGTCGACCTGATCATGAACCCCGACTCGCGCAAGGTGTTCGAGACCCGCGCCGGGGTGATCAGCGCCATGCGCCGCTTCTTCGAGGAGCGCGGCTTCATGGAGGTGGAAACCCCTATGCTGCAGCCGATTCCCGGCGGTGCCACCGCGCGGCCCTTCATCACCCACCACAATGCGCTGGACATCGACATGTACCTGCGCATCGCGCCGGAGCTCTACCTCAAGCGCCTGGTGGTGGGCGGCTTCGAGAAGGTCTTCGAGATCAATCGGAACTTCCGTAACGAAGGCCTCTCGACTCGCCACAACCCCGAGTTCACCATGGTCGAGTTCTATCAGGCCCATGCCAACCATCATGACCTGATGGATCTCACCGAGGAGATGCTGCGCACCATCGCGCTCAAGGTGCTGGGCACCACTACCGTGGTCAACACCGTGCGCAACGCCGAGGGCGAGGTGCTCGAGAGCTACGAGTACGACTTCGGCAAGCCGCTCAAGCGCATCAGCGTGTTCGACTCGATTCTCGAGTTCAACCCGGACATCCACGCCGAGGCGCTGGCCGACGAGGCCGCCGCGCGGCAGATCGCCGAGCGGCTGGACATCGACGTCAAGGACGGCTGGGGCCTGGGCAAGATCCAGATCGAGATCTTCGAGAAGACCGTCGAGCATCGCCTCAAGGACCCGACCTTCATCACCGATTACCCCACCGAGGTGAGCCCGCTGGCAAGGCGCAACGACAGCAACCCGTTCGTCACCGAGCGCTTCGAGTTCTTCGTCGGCGGGCGCGAGATCGCCAACGGCTTCTCGGAGCTCAACGACGCCGAGGACCAGGCCGAGCGCTTCCGCGCCCAGGCGGCGGAGAAGGAGGCCGGGGACCTCGAGGCGATGTACTACGATGCCGACTACGTGCGCGCACTGGAGTACGGCATGCCGCCCACTGCCGGTGAGGGCATCGGCATCGACCGCCTGGTGATGCTGTTCACCGACAGCGCCTCGATTCGGGATGTGTTGCTGTTCCCGGCCATGCGCCCTGAGGTGGAGTGAAGGAGCTGCGCAGCGCTGCTGGGCGGAAGTATTGGTAAGCGGCGGCGCTAGCGCCCATAATGATCACCGTTTCGACGTCGAGGAGACCGCGATGAAACTGCTCAACCGCTCCGCCCTGAGCGTCAGGCCGACCCGGCACTTCGTGGACTGGATCAATGCGCTGGAACCCACCATGGGGGAGGACGACCTCACCCTGGAGGACGTCGAACGTGAAAGCACGGTCTATCTGATTCCCGAGATGGACACCCCGGAGGCCCTGGAGGCTTTCGTGCGCGAGCGCTACCTCGAGATCCTCGAGACCGAGCTGCGCGCCTGGGAAGAGGACGAGCGGCAGTGGCCCGAGGCCCTCGACTGGGCGCTGTTCCAGCGCTTCCTGCAGGTCGAGCATAGCTATCTCGCCATCGACCTGGACGACGAAACGGCGCTGGAAATCTCCGAGGTCGACGATTCACTCCTGCTGGAAACCGACCAGGACTGAGGAAAGCCCCGATTTTCTGCTGCGCTCGATATCCCGCTCTCCGGCGGTGCTCGCAATCCTCATTTAGCAGGCTGTAAACTCCGGTTGCTGCGCTCCGGCGGAAAGCGGGCTCTCATCGCTCGCGACGCAAATCGGCGTCTTTCCATTTTTAAGGCAGATGCGAAAACCGGCTGCGGCCGGTTTTCTCGTTACGAACTTCGCAGCGATGGAAACCGAATGAGCCGACTCTTTTCGACCCGGCCCGGCGACGACGGCTTGCCGGGTCCCGAGCGACGCCTGGCGGTGCTGGCGCTGATCCTCGGCACGCTGATGGCGGTGGTCGATGTCACCATGGTCAACATCGCGCTGCCGTCGATAGCGCGCGATCTGCAGATTTCCGATGCCCGCGCGGTGTGGGTCACCAACCTCTACCAGATCGTCTGCGCCGCCTTCCTGCTGGTATGCGCCTCCTTCAGCGAGATGATCAGCCGCCGTCGCCTCTACGTGGCCGGGCTGCTGCTGTTCGTGTTCGCCTCGCTGGGCGCGGCGCTGTCGCGCAGCCTGGAGTGGCTGCTGCTGTTTCGTGCGCTGCAGGGGCTGGGGGCGGCCGCCACGCTCTCCATCGGACCGTCGCTCTACCGTTCGATCTTTCCCACCCGGCTGCTGGGCAGCGCGCTGGGGCTCTCGGCGCTGGTGGTGGCAGGTGGCTATGCCGCCGGCCCGGCGCTCGGCGGGCTGATCCTGTCGGTGGCCAACTGGCCTTGGCTGTTCGCTCTGCATCTGCCCCTGGGGCTCATTTCGCTGTGGCTGGCCTGGCGCGCGCTGCCTCGCGAGAAGGGACGCCGCGGCGGCTTCGACGGTCGCGGGGCGCTGGGCTCGGTGATCATGCTGGGCAGCTTCTTTCTGGCCATGGACACCCTGGGCCATGGGGCGCCGCTGTGGCAGGCGCTGGCCTGGCTGGCCGTGAGCGTCGTAGTGGGCTACCTCTTCCTGCACCGCCAGCGCCGCGCCAGCCATCCGCTGCTGCCACCGCAGTTGTTCCGCGTGGCGCGCTTCCGTCTGGCGGTTTCCGCCTCGGGTCTGGCCTTCGTCGGCCAGGGGCTGGCCTTCGTCGCGCTGTCGTTCCTCTATCAGCAGGAGATGGGCTTCTCGCCGCTGCACACCGCCTGGCTGTTCACCCCCTGGCCGCTGGCCATCATGCTGGTGGGCCCGCTGGCCGGCCGCCTTGCCGACCGCGTCAATCCCAGCCTCATGGCCAGCACCGGGCTGGTGCTGCTGATGCTGGGGCTGGCCTCGCTGGCGCTGCTGCCCAAAGATGCGGGGCTCATCGACAGCCTGTGGCGCACGGCGCTCTGCGGCATCGGCTTCGGCTTGTTCCAGCCGCCCAACAACCGCGAGATGATGACTAGTGCGCCGCGGGAGCTCAGCACCAGTGCCTCGGGGGTACTCAGCACCACGCGCACCGTGGGACAGTCCCTCGGTGTGGCCCTGGTCGGCGCCTTCATGGCCGCCAGTGCGCCGGTTCAGGTCACGCTCTGGGTCGGCTGTCTGGCCTGTCTGCTGGCACTCGGCGCCAGCCTGGCGCGGATGTCGCTCGCCGGTCAGGCACTGTCACAGGTGAAGTCGCCGGACAAGGGAGTACAATGACCCCATGTTTCATCATCGAGGAGCCACCATGAGCATTCAGGCCGTCATCGAAGAGAAGCTGCAGGCCCTCGAGCCCACCCACCTGGCGGTGGAGAACGAGAGTCATCGACATGCCGTTCCGGCCAACTCCGAGACCCACTTCAAGGTCACGGTGGTGTCCGAGCACTTTCAGGGCCTGATGCCGGTGAAGCGCCACCAGCGCCTCTATGCGCTGCTGGCCGATGAGCTGGCGGGGCCGGTACACGCCCTAGCGCTGCATCTCTACACGCCTCAGGAGTGGGCGGCGCGCGGCGGTGCGCGTCCCGACTCCCCCGACTGTCGCGGCGCCGGCGCGTGACCACCGAACCGCAGCGCCTTCAGTATCTGGAGGCGATGGGGCTGACCGCCTGGGTAGCGCGCTACCGGCTGCCCAATGCCCAGCCGACCGAAGCCTGTGAGTGGACGCTGCCCGAGCGGGCGGCGCCCGCACCGCCCGCTGAGCGGCTGCATGCGCTGCTGGACGAAGCCGAGGCCACCCCCCGTCAGGCGCCACCCACATCGACGGCGGGCGAGAGTGCACGCCCCAGGCCGCCCCGTCGCGCCCGGCAGCTGCTGGGCATCGAGCCCGAAGGCGAGGCGCCTGAGACAGACTCTGCCCCGGTCAGTGCGAAAACGGCGAATGCCGATGCGGCCAGCCCGGAGACGAGTCCCGAGACGACGCCCACGATGCCACGGCAGGCGCAGGAGCCCCTGCGCTTCACCCTGCAACTGGCCTGCCTGGCCGGGCGCTGGCTGGTGTTCGTGCCGCAGCCGTCGGCGCCGGACGCCGCCCAAGGCGAGCTGCTCAGCAATGCACTGAAGGCAGCCGGGATCGACGTTCCCGTGCCGCTGGTCTTCGAGACCTTTCGCTGGCCACCCATGGAGAACCTGCCGGTCGAGGCCCCCCTGGAAGAGGCGCGGGAAGGGCTTGCCGCCTTCGTCGAGGGCACGCAGAGACGCGGATGGTCGCCCGAGCGGGTGCTGATCTTCGGCCGTGACGACACGCTCGATCGACTCCTCGACCTGAGTCACGGCGAGGGGCGAATCGAATCGCTGGGCCTGCCCGGCTGGCAGGGGCCCGGTCTGGATGAGCTGGTGCAGAGCGCCGAGGCCAAGCGTTCGCTGTGGCCCACGCTGCTGGCGTGGCGGCGGGCCTGGTCGGCGAAGGACGCCGAGGCCGATGACTGATGGCGGGGTGCGCCGCCTCTCGCTCGGCGATCTGGAGCGGCTGGTGGCGCTGGAACGGCAGCAGCCTCGCCACTGGTCGGCCGGTCAACTGCAGGCCGCGCTCGAGGATCGCGACTGCTGCGTGTTCGGCATCGAAGTCGAGGATGCGCTCGTCGCTCACGCCGTGGTGGCAAGGCTGCCGTTCGAGGCTGAGCTGCAGGCGATGCTGGTCGCACCCGCCATGCGTCGCCGCGGCCTGGCGGCGACGCTGCTCACGGCAGTGGTGACGCAGTGCCGCCGCTGGGGCAGCGAGAGACTGTTGCTCGAAGTGCGGGCGGGCAATGCAGCGGCCGTTGCGCTCTATCGGCGTGCCGGCTTCAACGAAGATGGCCGGCGGCGCGGCTATTACCCGCCCCTGGAGGGCACGACCGGCGCGAACAGGGAAGATGCCATCCTGATGTCGCGCCGTTTGTAAGAAGTGAGGGCTTAGCCGCGCTCGGTTTCCACTTCGTCGAACTTGCCCAGCAGGGCGGTCAGGCGGCGCTCCCACTCTTCGCGCTCCTGCTTCAGCCGGCTGTTTTCCTCGCGCAGCTCCTCCGCCTCCATCTTCAGCAGCTCCAGGGCCTCGACGGCACTGGCCACTTTCTGTTCGAGCCGGTTGAAGAGTTCGGTGCTCATCGTGTTCTCCTGAAATAGGTCCTGCCGGGGCGGGCACCTGCCCGCACTGAATCCGTTGCGCAGCGTAACGCCGAGGGCCGAGGCTCGGCAAGCGTAGCCGAACGGCGACGCAGCCTTCAGGCGGCGGGCTTCGCCTGGCGCCGGTAGAGCCGGCCGGTGCTGTCGCCGGCGCGCACTTCGCGATGCAGCGACCAGCTCTCGGGTACCTCGATGTCGAGGCCCGTTTCGGTCTCCACATAGATCCACGCATCCGTCGTGAGCCAGCCCTGCTCCAGTCGCTCGATGCAGGGCGTCGCCAGGCCCTGGCGAAAGGGCGGGTCGAGAAAGACCAGCGAGAAGGGGCCGAGGCCGGTCGGGCCGGCGACGAGGAGCTCCAGGGCGTCGGCGCTACGTACCGTGCCTCGTTCGCCGGCGCCCAGGGTTTGCAGGTTGTCGCCGAGGGCCTGGGCAACCCGGGCATCACGCTCGACGAACAGCGCCTCGGTCGCGCCGCGGGAGAGCGCCTCCAGGCCCAGCGCGCCGGTACCGGCGAACAGGTCCAGTACCCGTGCCCCCGGGGTGGCGGCCGTCAGCCAGTTGAACAGCGTCTCCCGCACCCGGTCGGGCGTGGGACGCAGCCCGGGGCTGTCGAGCACCGGCAGCAATCGACGCCGAAACTCGCCGCCGATGATGCGCAGCCGCCCGCCGCCCTTGGACGAATGGGTGCCGGAGCGGGAGTGTGAGCGGAGGGGAGGACGGCGTCGGGTCATGGGGCGAATTGTACCCGTCGCCTTGTCCACAGTCATGATGCGCGGTGTTAGGATGTAGCGATCATTCACCCGTGAGGCTGAATTCCCCCATGTTCGGTTTTTTCAAGCGCAAGAAGCAGCAGGAAGAGCAGCAGGACGAGCTGAAAGGTCAACAGCCGACGCCGCCCGAAGAGCAGACCGAAGAAGAGCGTGCGCGCGACGGGCGACCCACCGAGGAATCCGCGACAGAGGTTACGACCGCTGAGCAGGCCGAACGCGAACCGGCTCCTGCCGAACCGGATGTGGTCGACGCCCCGCGCGCCGGGGAGCGTGCCATGGCCGGCCCCGCCGCGGACGAGGCGCATGAGCGCACCGAGGCGTTCGACGAGGTCGACCGGGAAGAGGAGAACGCGGTGCTGCGCGCCGAGACGCTGGCTCCCGAATCCGAATCCGAATCCGAGCCTGCAGCGCAAGCGGCAGCGGAGTCCGAGCCTGAACCTGAACCTGAACCGGAGCCCGCGCGCACGCCGCTGCAGGAGAAGCCGGTGGCCGAGAAGCAGGGCTGGTTCGCGCGCATCCGCTCCGGCCTGGGCAAGACCCGCGCCAACCTCACCGAGGGCATCGCCGGGCTGTTCCTGGGCAAGAAGCAGATCGACGACGAGCTGATCGAGGATCTCGAGACTCAGCTGCTGATGGCCGACGTGGGCATCGAGGCCACCACCGAGATCATCGACCGCTTGACCGAGCGCGTCTCGCGCAAGGAGCTCAAGGATCCCCAGGCGCTCTACCGCGCGCTGCAGGACGAGCTGGCCACGATGCTCGACGCCGTGGCCAGGCCGCTGGCGCTGCCGGCCAAGGGCGAAGGCCCCTTCGTGATCCTGGTGGTGGGCGTGAACGGGGTGGGCAAGACCACCACCATCGGCAAGCTGGCCCAACGCTTCCAGCGGGAGGGGCGCAGCGTGATGCTGGCCGCCGGCGACACCTTCCGCGCCGCGGCGGTGGAGCAGCTCAGGGTGTGGGGCGAGCGCAACAAGGTGGCGGTGATCGCCCAGCACACCGGCGCCGACAGCGCCTCGGTGATCTACGACGCCGTGGCCGCGGCCAAGGCGCGCAAGGTCGACGTGCTGATCGCCGATACCGCCGGGCGCCTGCACAACAAGGGGCACCTGATGGAGGAGCTCAAGAAGGTGCATCGGGTGATGGGCAAGCTCGACGACAGCGCCCCCCACGAGGTGATGCTGGTGCTCGACGCCGGCACCGGCCAGAACGCGCTGTCTCAGGCCAGCACCTTCAACGAGGCGGTGCCGGTCACCGGCATCACCCTGACCAAGCTCGACGGCACCGCCAAGGGCGGCATCATCTTCGCCCTGGCCAAGCAGCTCGGTACGCCGATCCGCTTCATCGGCGTGGGCGAGGGCCTGGATGACCTGCGTCCTTTCGAGGCCCGCGACTTCGTCGACGCGCTCTTCGACCAGGGCGACGAGGGAGCCGCCGCCTCGTCATGATCCTCTTCGAGCATGTGGGAAAGCGCTACGGCGGGCGCTTCGACGCGCTGGCCAACATCGATTTTCGCGTAGAGCGTGGCGAGATGGTCTTTCTCACCGGCCATTCGGGGGCCGGCAAGAGTTCGCTGCTGCGTCTGATCATGCTGCTCGAGCGGCCCACCCGCGGCCGGGTGCTGGTTGCCGGTCACGACATCGGCCGCCTGCATCCCAGTCAGGTGCCGTTCTATCGCCGCCAGATCGGCGTGGTGTTCCAGGACCATCAGCTGCTCCACGACCGTTCCATCTTCCACAACGTGGCGCTGCCGCTGGAAATCCGTGGCTTCGAGCCGCACGAGGCGGCGCGTCGGGTACGGGCGGCGCTGGACAAGGTGGGCCTGCTGCATCGCGAGAAGGCATTGCCCATCGAGCTCTCCGGCGGCGAGCAGCAGCGCGTGGGCATTGCCCGAGCGGTGGTCTGCAAGCCCTCGCTGCTGCTGGCCGATGAGCCCACCGGCAACCTCGACCCACAGCTCTCGGCCGACATCATGGCGCTGTTCGAGGACTTCAACCGCATCGGCACCACGGTCATGATCGCCAGCCATGACCTGGCGTTGATCGCCCGCCTGCGTCATCGCGTGCTGCGCCTGCGCGAGGGGCGTCTGGTCGCCGACGAGGAGGCTGCATGAGCCGCCGTCAGCCGCGGGAAGGCGGCACCAGCCGTCGTCAGCCGCCGCCACCGCCCCGTGGTGCCCGTACCCAGCGCACCCGCTCCTCGAGCCGCTTCCGCGGCTGGCTGCGCCACCATCGCGCCATGTGTCTCGACAGCGCCCGGCGCCTGCTGCGCACGCCCATCGGCAGCCTGTTGACCATGCTCGCCATCGCCATCGCCCTGGTGCTGCCGGCGGCGCTGTGGCTGGCGCTGGACAGTGCACGCCTGCTCGATGCCGAGCTGGAGGAGAGCGCCACCCTGACCGTCTATCTCGAACACCAGGTCGACGAGGGGCAGGCCGGTCGCATCGACGAGGCGGTGGCGGCCC
Organism: Billgrantia desiderata; assembly: GCF_900108215.1. NCBI lineage: Bacteria > Pseudomonadati > Pseudomonadota > Gammaproteobacteria > Oceanospirillales > Halomonadaceae > Billgrantia > Billgrantia desiderata. Next base: position 10,355 of record NZ_FNVC01000023.1, read on the forward strand.
ACGAGGGTGTGGCGCGGACCCGGTTGATCAGCGCCGCCGAGGGCATGGCGGAGTTCCAGCAGGCGCTGGGGTTGGCCGACGCCCTGGGCCGGCTGGAAGACAACCCGCTGCCGGCCAGTATCGTGGTGGTGCCGGTGGACCCGGCTCCCGAAGCGGTGCGTCGACTGGCCGGAGAGCTCGAGGCGCTCAGCGGCATCGACGAGGTACGCCTCGACCTGGCCTGGCTCGAGCGGCTGCGCCATCTGGCCGAGCTCGGCAGCCGCCTGGCGCTGGCGCTGGCGGTGCTGTTCGGCCTGGGCGTGCTGCTGGTGGTGGGCAATACCATTCGCCTGGCGGTGGAGAGCCGCCGCCAGGAGATCGAGGTGGTGATGCTGATCGGTGCCACCCACGCCTTCGTGCGGCGGCCGTTCCTCTACAGCGGGGCCTGGTACGGTCTCGGCGGCGGCCTGCTCGCCTGGGGGCTGCTGGCGCTCGGCAATCAGTGGCTGGCGCTGCCGGTCAGCGCCCTGGCGGCCAGCTACGGCGCCACCTTCACGCTGCCGCAACTGGGGCCGGAGGGCTCGGCAACGCTGCTGTTGTGCAGTACACTACTGGGCTGGCTGGGCGCCTGGATCGCCGTGAGCCGTCACCTCGCGGAGGTGCGGCCGCGGTAAAGAGCGGAGGTTCGGCCGCGATAGAGCGGAGGTGCGGCCGCGGTAAAAGGCCGCAGGGTTCCAGGCTGCGCTCGCGACCGCGCCCAGCATCTGCCACGCTGACGGCAGGATAGGGAACATTATCGACTCTCGTTCGTCTAAACGGGCGATTGAACCGTATATTAGGTTTTCAAGGAGACAACCTGCAATGAGCACCAGTCTTCTGCCGGTGGGTCACCTCTCACCGGGGCATGACCTCAATGGGTACATCCAGGCGGTCAACGGCATCCCCATGCTCACCGCCGAGGAAGAGCGCGAACTCGCCTTCCGCCTTCACGACGAAGGCGATCTGGAGGCGGCGCGTCGTTTGGTGCTGTCGCATCTGCGCTTCGTGGTGCACATCGCCCGCAGCTACTCCGGCTACGGTCTGCCTCAGGCCGACCTTATCCAGGAGGGCAACGTGGGCCTGATGAAGGCCGTCAAGCGTTTCGACCCCAATCAGGGCGTGCGCCTGGTCTCCTTCGCCGTGCACTGGATCAAGGCCGAGATTCACGAGTTCGTGCTGCGCAACTGGCGTATCGTCAAGATCGCCACCACCAAGGCTCAGCGCAAGCTGTTCTTCAACCTGCGCAGTGCCAAGAAGCGCCTGGCCTGGCTCAACAACGACGAAGTCGACGCCATCGCCCGCGATCTCGACGTCAAGCCCGAGGTGGTGCGCGAGATGGAGGGTCGTCTGGCGGCCCATGATGCCGGCTTTGACGTCTCGCCCAGCGAGGACGAGGATTCCGCTTACCAGGCGCCGGTGCACTACCTCGACGATGACGGCTCCGACCCGGCCGTGCAGCTCGAAGACAGCGACTGGGAAGACGACGCCAACCGTCGCCTGAAGATGGCGCTGGAGGCGCTGGACGAGCGCTCGCGGGACATCCTGCAGCAGCGCTGGCTGGCCGACGACAAGGCGACCCTGCACGAGCTGGCCGATGTCTACGGTGTCTCCGCCGAGCGTATTCGCCAGCTCGAGAAGAACGCCATGAAGAAGATCCGCCAGCAGCTGGGCGACACCCTGGCCGCCTGACGCGGTGGCCTGCTTCCAGCGAGCTCTGCTGAGGACATGAACAGCGAAGCCCCGACCAGTGGTCGGGGCTTCGTCGTTGATGTGGCCTAGTCGTTGGTGTGGCCTAGGCGTTGTGTGGCCTAGTCGTTGGCGTGGCCTAGGCGCTCTGGGTAAGCGGCTCGCGCATCAGCTGCGCCGAGAGCAGCGCCCACTGATCGTCCCAGTGTTCGGTGGGCCGGCGCTGGAAGTCGCTGCGTACGTACTGCGAGATGCGCCCCTCGGCCACGGCGATCAGCAGGTTGGCGGTAGCCGACACCGGCAGCACGGTGCGCCGTCTTTCGCGCAGTTCCGCCTCGCGCAGCACCTGCTTGAGCTGGGTCTCCACGCGCTCGAACAGCTGGTGGATGCGCAGCCGCAGCCGGGCGGTCTCGCCGGTCAGGACATCGCCTTCCAGCAGGCGCGAGAGGCCCGGGTTCTTCTCGGCGAAGGCCAGCAGCAGGATGAGGATCTGGCCGCAGCGCGGCACGGCCTCGTGCACCTCTTCGAGAATGCGCGAGATGCGCTCGAACAGGGTCTCCTCGATGAACGAGATCAGTCCCTCGAACATGCGCGCCTTGCTCGGGAAGTGGCGATAGAGGGCGGCTTCGGAGACCCCCACCTGGCGCGCCAGCGCCGCGATGGTGATGCGTTTGCCGCTGTCTTCTTCCAGCATCAGGGCGAGCGCCTGCAGGATCTGCTCGCGCCGGCTGGTGATCTGTGTAGCCTGCGTCATGTGGGTCTTCTGTTATTCATGGCCGGCGCCACCCGCCCGGCGTTGCCGGGCGGATGGCCGCTCAGGCGTTGTCGTTCCCTTGTCGGTCGGCATCGGTGATGAGGGTGCCGACCCCCGCGTTGGTGAATATCTCCAGCAGCGTGGCGTGGGGTACACGCCCGTCGATGATATGGGCACTGCGTACGCCGCCCTTCACGGCGTCGAGTGCACAACGGATCTTGGGCAGCATACCACCATGGATGGTGCCATCGGCGATCAGGGCGTCAACCTGCGCGGTGGTCAGCCCGGTCAGCACCTCGCCCTCGGCGTTCATCAGGCCGGCCACGTTGGTCAGCAGCATCAGCTTCTCGGCGCCCAGCGCCTCGGCCACCTTGCCTGCTACCAGATCGGCGTTGATGTTGTAGCTGTTGCCCTTGGCATCGACGCCGATGGGCGCGATCACCGGGATGAAGTCGCGCTCGGCGAGCATCTCGATCAGATCGGTGGAGACGTGCTCCACCTCGCCCACGTGGCCGATGTCGATGATCTCGGGGGCGGTCATCTCCGGCGTCTGATGCTCCACCTTGAGCTGACGCGCGCGGATCTGGGCGCCGTCCTTGCCGGTGAGGCCGATCGCCTTGCCGCCGCACTGGTTGATCAGATTGACGATCTCCTTGTTGACCAGCCCGCCGAGCACCATCTCCACCACGTCCATGGTCTCGGAATCGGTGACCCGCATGCCGTTGACGAAGCGCGACTCGATCTTCAGCTTGGCCAGCAGGTCGCCGATCTGCGGCCCGCCGCCGTGTACCACCACCGGGTTGATGCCCACCTCCTTCATCAGCACCATGTTGCGTGCGAAGGAGTCGATCAGGGTGTCCTCGGTCATGGCATTGCCGCCGTACTTGACGACCACGGTCTTGCCGGAAAAGCGCTGGATGTAGGGCAGCGCCTCGGAAAGCACTTCCACTACCAGGCGCGGGTCACGAGTCGTTTCGGTCATGTTCCTTCCTTCAATGAACGAAGCGCTGCCGTCAGCTCGGCAGCGTCAGCGCCGGGTCGACCTGTTTCAGGGCGTCGGCAAACCGGTTGCGGATACGTTCGAGCGCCGCATCGCTCTTGCCCTCGAAGCGCAGCACCAGCACCGGGGTGGTGTTGGAGGCGCGGCACAGGCCCCAGCCGTCGGGGTAGTCGACGCGAATGCCGTCGAGCGTGGTCTTGACGCCATCGTCGCCGAAGTCGCCCTCGCGAGCCAGCTTCTCCACCAACTCGAACTTGTTCTCGTCGGTGACGTGAACGTTGATCTCGGGGGTGCCGAGATCCTGCGGATAACGGGCGAAGAAGGCGTCGGCGTCATCGTCCTGCTTGGCAAGGATCTCCAGCAGCCGGGCGGCGCCGTAGATGCCGTCGTCGAAGCCGTACCAGCGCTCCTGGAAGAAGATATGGCCGCTCATCTCGCCGGCGAGCTGAGCTCCGGTCTCCTTCATGCGTGCCTTGATCAGCGAGTGGCCGGTGCGCCACATCTCCGGCGTGCCGCCGGCCCGCTCGACCACGCCCGCCAGGTTGCCGGTGCACTTGACGTCGAAGATCACCCGCGCGCCGGGATTGCGCGACAGCATGTCCTCGGCGAAGGCCATCATCAGGTGGTCGGGGTAGATCAGCTTGCCGCTCGGCGTGACCACGCCGAGGCGATCACCGTCGCCGTCGAAGGCCAGGCCGATATCGGCGCCGGTCTCCTTCACCGTGCGCATCACATCCTGCAGGTTTTCGAGCTTGCCCGGGTCGGGGTGGTGGTTGGGGAAGGTGCCGTCGATCTCGGCGAACAGCGGTATCGTTTCGGCGCCGAGCATCTCGATCAGCTTGGGGCCGAGCTCGCCGGCCACGCCGTTACCGCAGTCGACCACCGCCTTCAGCGGACGCTCGAGCTTGATGTCGCCGACGATGCGCTCGAGGTAGGCGTCGCGCACGTCCGCGTGGCGCACGCTGCCCTGGCCTTCGGCCAGATCGCCGGACTCGATGCGCCGGTACAGCGCGGTGATCGCCTCGCCGGAGAGCGTCTCGCCGCCGAGCACGATCTTGAAGCCGTTGTAGTCCGGCGGGTTGTGGCTGCCGGTGACCATCACCCCGGAGGCGGTCCCTTCGAGAATGTGCGTGGCGAAGTAGAGCACCGGCGTGGGTACCATGCCGATGTCGATCACGTCGCGGCCGGCGGCGGTCAGGCCGCGCATCAGCGCCTCGCTGAGTCGCGGGCCGGAGAGGCGGCCATCGCGGGCTACCACCACGGTGGACTCGTTGCGCGCCGCGGCTTCCGAGCCGATGGCGCGACCGATCTGCTCCACGGTCGCCTCGGTCAGGGTATCGTCGACGATGCCGCGGATGTCGTAGGCGCGGAAGATGGAGGCCGGTACGCTGCTGTTGGTGGCTTGGCTCATAACGGTTCCTTGTCAGACAAGTGTGAATTCATGTGCCTGGTTGCGATGACGCTGTCGCAAGGTCCTCTCCTTGGGCCGTGTGCGCCAGCGTCGTGTCGGTCGTCAGTGGCGCCCCGAGCTGCCGAAGCCGCCTGCGCCGCGCAGGCTGGCCTCGAAGTCGTCGACGATTTCCAGCTCGGCCTGGACTACCGGTACCAGAACATACTGGGCCAGACGTTCGAAAGGCTCCAGTACGAACGGGGTGCTGCCGCGGTTCCAGGTCGAGATCATCAGCTCGCCTTGGTAGTCGGAGTCGATCAGGCCCACCAGGTTGCCCAGCACGATGCCGTGCTTGTGACCGAGACCCGAGCGCGGCAGGATCAGGCCGGCCAGGCCCGGGTCGCCGATGTGAATCGCGAGTCCGGTGCGCACCAGCTCGCACTGGCCGGGCGCGATGGTCAGCGGCTCATCGAGCAGGGCGCGCAGGTCCATGCCGGCGGAGCCCAGGGTGGCATATTGGGGCATGTAGTCGCGCAGACGCTCGTCGAGCAGCTTGACCTCGAGGCGCGGCTTTGGGGCTTGATGGGTTGGCTGGGACTCGGACATGGTCGTTCCGTCAGGTTGGCTGAATGTCTGGGTAAATCGCGTCAGTGAACGGGGCGCTCGGCCAGGCGGCTCAGGGCCTGTTTCAGCACGGCCCTGGCGAGCTCGAGCTTGGGCTGAGGCGGCAGGCTCTCGCCGCCTTCGCCCTCGCCGTCGCGCCACATGAGCAGGGCGGCGTTGTCGTCGGCGCCGAAGCCGAGCCCCGCGGCCGAGACGTCATTGGCCACGATCATGTCGAGCCGCTTGCGCTCTAGCTTGTCGCGGGCGTAGGTCTCCAGGTCGCGGGTCTCGGCGGCGAAACCCACCACGAAGGGGCGTCCGCCCGCCGCGTCGCGTCGCTCGGCGACGGCGGTGATGATATCCGGATTCTTGATCAATCTGAGGCTCAGGGTCTCCTCCCCCTCGCGCTTCTTGATCTTGTGCTCCGCCGCCTTCTCGGCGCGGTAGTCGGCCACCGCCGCACAGCCGATGAAGATGTCGCACTCGCCGGCCAGCTGCTGGCTCGCCTCGTGCATCTGCAGCGCCGTCTCCACCTCGATGCGGGTCACGCCCGCAGGCGTCGGCAGGCTGACCGGGCCGCTGATCAGGGTGACCTTGGCGCCTAACTCCGCGGCGGCGGCGGCCAGGGCGAAGCCCATCTTGCCCGAGCTGTGATTGGAGAGGTAGCGCACCGGATCCAGCGGCTCGCGGGTGGGGCCGGCGGTGATCGCGATATGCAGGCCCTGGGCGATACCCACATCCTTGACGGAGGGCGTCAACAGCTCGGCCACGATCGCCTCGGGCTCGAGCATGCGACCCGGCCCCACGTCGCCGCAGGCCTGATCGCCGCTGTCGGGGCCCAGCAGTCGCCAGCCGTCCTGCTCGAGACGCTCGGCGTTGCGCTGGGTGGCGACGTGGCGCCACATGGCCTGGTTCATGGCCGGTGCCATGACCTTCTCGGCTTCGCTGGCCAGGCACAGGGTGGTGAGCAGGTCGTCGGCCATGCCCTGGGCCAGGCGCGCCATCAGGTCGGCGGTGGCCGGCGCGATCAGAATCACGTCGGCCCAGCGGGCCAGTTCGATATGCCCCATGCCGGCCTCGGCTTCGGGGTCGAGCAGCGAGGTACGCACCGGCTCGCCGGTGAGCGCCTGCAGCGTCAACGGTGTGATGAAGGCCTGGGCGCCCTCGGTCATGACCACGCGTACCTCGCAGCCTGCCTGCTTGAGCAAGCGGGCGAGCTGAGCGCTCTTGTAGGCGGCGATGCCGGCACTGATACCGAGCAGAATGCGTCGGCCGACGAGCCGATTGACGGTCTGCGTAATCATGACGATTTCCTGAACTGAAACCCGACCGCCTACCTTACCACCGCCGTTGAAGTTGCGCAGCCGCAGCCTTCGGCCAAGGTCGGTTACAATGGGTGACTTCCTATCACCAGGGAAAGCGTAGCAAGGAGACAGAGGATGTCGATTCGCAACTGGCCCGAGGGCGAGCGCCCGCGGGAAAAGCTGCTGACGCTGGGGGCCGAGGCGCTTTCCGATGCCGAACTGCTGGCCATCTTTCTGCGCGTGGGGGTAGCGGGGCGCTCGGCGGTGGATCTCGCCCGCGACCTGCTCACGGCTTTCGGCGGCCTGCGCCAGCTGCTCGAGGCCGACCAGACGCGCTTCTGCGCCGAGCGCGGCCTGGGTACGGCCAAGTTCGTGCAACTGCAGGCGACGCTCGAGCTCTCAAAACGTCATCTTGCCGCTCAACTGGCCCGCGGCAATGCCCTGACCTCCCCCACCCTGGTGCGCGCCTACCTGGCCACCCAGTTGCGCCACCTGGGCCACGAGGAGTTCGCCGCGCTGTTCCTCGACACTCAGCACCGGGTGATCCGCTTCGAGTCGCTGTTTCGCGGTACGTTGGACAGCGCTTCTGTCTACCCGCGCGAGGTAGCGCGCCGGGCGCTCGAGCTGGGCGCCGGGGCGATCATCTTCGCCCACAATCACCCCTCCGGCGTGGCCGAACCCAGCGATGCCGACCGGCGCATCACCGAGCGGCTGCGCGAGGCGCTCTCGCTGTTCGAGATCCGCGTGCTGGATCACTTCGTCGTCGGCGACGGGGAGGTCGTGTCTTTCGCCGAGCGAGGCTGGCTTTAGGAAACACTGCATAAATGTCTGCGCGAGCGAATCGCTGCGTTGCGCGGTGCTCAGAGTCCTCACCTATACCCCATAGGCTCCGGCTGACTCGCAGCCTTCGGCTACTCGCCCCTTCGGGGCCAGCCTACGGCTGTTTGTCGCTTCGCTCGGTACTGCGCTCCGTGCGCCTTGCGCTTCATCTCGCTCGCCAATTTATTCAGCGCTTCCTAGGGTGAGAAACCGGCTGCGCTCGGCCATGCGGCGTTGAACCTTGCTTCGCAATGCTCATTTAGCCCACTAAACTCCGCTTGCTCAGCAAGGTTCGCCTAGCCTGGCCTTCGCTCGCTCGGTTCTCTGGCTGGGTGGAGAAGGCCCATTGTTTGTGGTGGAAGTGCGACTGCTCATGAAAGCTTGCGGGAGTGGGGGTAAGGGAGTGTAGAATACGCGGCTACTTGCCTGTAGGGGCGCACTCTGCTATAAAGTGCAGCCTTTGAATTCCCTTGGGTCAAATGACAACGGGGTCGTTCCCGGTTTGCCCGACAGGTTTTGAACACACAGGTTTGACCACCTGGCCAAGCGGTTGGAGGCTCCCATGTCCAAAGTATGTCAGGTCACCGGCAAGCGCCCGGTGACTGGTAACAACGTTTCACACTCCCAGCGCAAGACCCGTCGTCGTTTCTTGCCGAACCTGCACACCCACCGTTTCTGGGTGGAGTCCGAGAACCGCTTCGTCAAGCTGCGGGTCTCCTCCAAGGGTATGCGCATCATCGACAAGAAGGGCATCGATGCGGTGCTCAGCGACATCCGCAAGCGCGGCGAAGCCGTCTAAGCGACCAGATCAGGGAGTAAGCAGTCATGCGTGACAAGATCAAGCTGGTGTCCAGTGCCGGTACCGGTCACTTCTACACCACCGACAAGAACAAGCGGAACACTCCGGACAAGCTCGAATTCAAGAAGTTCGACCCGGTCGTCCGCAAGCACGTGATGTACAAGGAAGCCAAGATCAAGTAAGCCTTGGTCGTCTTCCGCAGGTGTTCAAACCTGTTCGCCTGAACCCGGTCACATGGCCGGGTTCAGGCGTATTTATTTCCCGGATATCGTTGCATGCCCGAGCTTCCCGAAGTCGAGACCACCCGGCGCGGCATCGCCCCCCACGTGGAAGGGCGCGAGATCGTCGAGGTAATCGTGCGCCAGCCGCGCCTGCGCGTACCGGTGCCCGAGGATTTCATCGAGCGCCTGGTGGGCTCGCGCATCGGCACCCTGTCGCGCCGCGCCAAGTATCTGCTGCTGCCGATCGAGGGCGGGGAAGAGCACGCGCGCGCCGGCAGCCTGATCTGGCATCTGGGCATGTCGGGCAGCCTGCGCATTGCCCGGCTGGGCGAGCTGCCGAAGAAGCACGACCACGTTGACCTGGTGCTCGACGACGGCGCCATCCTGCGCTACCACGACCCGCGCCGTTTCGGCTTCGTCGACTGGCTGGCCGGCAGCGCCGAACGCGACCCGCGGCTGGCGAACCTGGGGCCCGAGCCGCTGTCGGATGCCTTCGACGGTGAACGCCTCTACCGGCTCTCCCGCGGCCGACGCATGGCAGTCAAGCCATTCCTGATGGACAATGCCGTGGTGGTGGGCGTAGGCAACATCTACGCCAGCGAAGCGCTGTTCCTGGCCGGCATCGATCCGCGCCGGGCGGCGGGGCGTATCTCCCGCGAGCGCTACGAGCGTCTGGCGGCTGCCATTCGCGAGGTGCTGGCTGCCGCGATCACCCAGGGCGGGACGACGTTGCGCGACTTCGTCAGCGGCACCGGCGAGCCGGGCTACTTCAAGCAGCGTCTCAACGTCTACGGCCGTCACGGCCAGGGCTGCCGGCGCTGCCACGGCGAGCTGCGACTGGTGACGCTGGGCCAGCGCGCCAGTGTCTTCTGCCCCTCTTGCCAAACATGATCCCCATTCCACGAGACCGACCATGACCCAGACCCTGCGCCTCAAGAAGAACGCCGACCGCCGCCTCAAGGCCGGTCACCTGTGGCTCTACTCCAACGAGGTCGACATCGAGGCCACGCCGCTCAAGGGCCTCGAGCCGGGCGCCCAGGTGGTGGTCGAAGCGGCGAACGGCAAGGCCATGGGCGTGGCCTACGTCAATCCCAACTCGCTGATCTGCGCCCGGGTGGTCTCGCGCGATCCCAACATGCGCCTCGACCGTTCGCTGCTGGTGCATCGCTTCAACCAGGCGCTGTCGCTGCGTCAACGCCTCTATGCCAAGCCGTTCTACCGGCTGGTGCACGGCGAGGGCGACCTGCTGCCGGGGCTGGTGGTGGATCGCTTCGACGACGTGCTGGTGGTGCAGCTCAATACCCTGGGCATGGAGCGCCTCGCCGAGGAGGTCGTCGCCGCACTGGACAAGGTGGTGTCGCCGCGGGTCATCGTGTTCAAGAACGACTCCTCCGGGCGGCGCCAGGAGCAGCTCGAGCGTCAGGTCACCCTGGCCAAGGGCGAGCTCGACGGCCCGGTGCTGATGGAGGAGAACGGCGTACGCTTCCACGCCCCGGTCCTCGACGGCCAGAAGACCGGCTGGTTCTACGATCACCGCGCCAACCGTGCCTGGCTCAACGGCCTGGTGGCCGGCAAGCGGGTGCTGGACCTGTTCAGCTACATCGGCGGCTGGGGCGTGCAGGCGGCGGCTCACGGCGCCCGCGAGGTGCTGTGCGTGGACGCCAGCGCTCAGGCCCTGGAGCGGGTGGCCGAGAACGCGGCCCTCAACGGCCTGCACGAGCAGGTGGCGGTGGGGGAAGCCGATGCCTTCGAGGCGCTGAGCTCGCTCAAGGCCGACGGTGAACAGTTCGACGTGGTGATCCTCGACCCGCCGGCCTTCATCAAGAAGCGCAAGGACATCCCCAACGGCGAACGCGCCTACGCCAGGCTCAACCGCGAGGCGATGCGCCTGCTGGGCCGCGACGGTTTGCTGCTCTCGGCCTCCTGCTCCATGCACCTGGCCCCCGAGCGGCTGGTGGACGTGGTGCGCGGTGCGGTGCGCCACCAGGACCGTCACGGTCAGATCGTCTATCAGGGCCATCAGGCGGCGGACCACCCGGTGCATCCGGCGATCCCGGAAACCGCTTACCTGAAGGCTTTGGGCGTCCGCGTCTTCCGGGATTGAAATGAGCGGCTACGTACGCGTCTTCGCCCACTCCAATGCGCTGCTGGTCAGCCACGTGCGCAACGTGCTGGACGCGGCGGGCATCCCCGTGGAACTGCGCAACATGGTGCTGGGCGGCGGTGCGGGCGAGCTGCCGCTGGGCGAGTGCGAACCCGAGGTGTGGGTGGCGGCGCACAACCGCGAGCGCGCCGAGGCGTTGATCCAAGCGGCCATGTCCGGTGCAGCCGATGCACCGGCGTGGCGCTGCCCCAACTGCGGCGAAGCGCTGGAGGGCGTATTCGATACCTGCTGGCGCTGCGGCACGTCCAAGACCTGAACCTGCAAGGGAGTGCACCATGACACAGGAGTGGGACCTTCCCGATCCGTTCGTGATCGAACTCGAGGTGCAGCCCTCGGCCATCGACGAGTACGGTCACGCCAACAATGCTGCCTACCTGCGCTGGGTCGAGCAGGTGAGCTGGGCGCATTCGGAGCATCTCGGCCTCGATCTGGCGCGCTATCGTGAGCTGGACCGGGCCATGGCCGTGCACCGCCACGAACTCGACTACCTGGCGCCTGCCTTCGAGGGAGAGCGCCTGGCGCTTGCCACCTGGATCGTCGGCTGCGACGGCCGCCTGACCCTGACCCGCCGCTTCCAGCTCGTTCGACCCGCCGACGGTCGCACTCTGCTGCGCGCTCGCACCCGCTTCGCCTGTATCGAACTCTCCAGCGGTCGGCCACGCCGCCTGCCCGAGGAGTACGTGGCGATCTACGGTGGAGCGCTGGTGGCCGAGTGAGGCGTGATTTTTTTGTCATCCCGCTCTTAAAAATAACGATTTTCTGCCGCTCTGGCCTTGAGAATGGATTTTTGCCGTTCTTTACCGTTGGTACTTCGTGTATGGACTGACTGTGCTGTAATGAGCGTGACGATCCCCTGACAAGGACGATCCCTAACAAGACAGCGCCGTTGGAGGTACCCCATGAAGATCGCCGTGCCGAAGGAAATCAAGAACCATGAGTATCGCGTCGCCCTGACTCCCACCGGAGCGCGGGAGCTGGCGGCGCGTGGCCATTCGGTGGCCGTTCAGGTGGGGGCCGGGGAGGGAGCGGGCTTCGCCGATACCGACTATGAAGCGGCAGGCGCCCGGCTCGAGGCCGACGTCGATACCCTGTGGGGCGAGGCCGAGCTGATCCTCAAGGTCAAGGAGCCGCAACCGGAAGAGGTGGCGCGGCTCTCCCGCGGCCAGACCCTGTTCACCTACCTGCACCTGGCGGCCGAGGAGCAGCTGACCCGCGGCCTGATGGAGAGCGGGGCCACTTGCATCGCCTACGAGACCGTGACCGACCGCCAGGGCGGCCTGCCGCTGCTGGCGCCGATGAGCACCGTGGCCGGTCGCATGGCCATTCAGGCCGGCGCTCACAGCCTGGAAAAGGCCCAGGGCGGCTCCGGCGTGCTGCTGCCCGGCGTGCCCGGCGTGGCGCCGGGCAGGGTGACCGTTATCGGCGGCGGCGTGGTGGGCGAGAACGCCGCACGCATGGCGCTGGGGCTGGGTGCCGAGGTCAGCGTGCTAGACAAGTCGATTGCGCGCCTCGAAGTGCTCGACGACCGCTATCAGGGGCGCATGAAGACCATCTTCTCCACCGCCGACGCCATCGACGAGGCGGTGCGCGAGAGCGACCTGATCGTGGGTGCCGTGCTGATTCCCGGCGCCGCCGCGCCCAAGCTGATCACTCGTGCCATGCTCGCCGACATGAAGCCCGGCAGCGTGCTGGTCGACGTCGCCATCGACCAGGGCGGCTGCTTCGAGACCAGCAAGCCCACTACCCATGCCGAACCGACCTACGTGGTCGACGGTATCGTCCACTACTGCGTGGCCAACATGCCGGGTGCGGTGGCGCGTACCTCGACCCAGGCGCTGACCAACGCCACCCTGCCGTTCGTCATCGCCCTGGCCGACAAGGGCTGGAAGCGGGCGCTGGCCGACGATGCCCACTTCCTGCCCGGGCTCAACGTCCACGATGGGCAGATCACCTACCGTGCCGTGGCCGAGGCTTTCGGCCTGGAATCTGTCGATCCGGCGCGTTTGGTGTAACAAATGTCTGCGCGAGCGAATCGCTTCGGTGAGCGGGGTCGGGGCGGTCGCCTTGACCGCCCCCTCGCGTTAACATAGCGGGCATTTCCGACAAGCAGAGTCCGCTTTCCATGAGTGCAGCTTCCCAGAAGACACGCGTTCTCACCGGTATCACCACCACCGGTACCCCGCACCTCGGCAACTATGTCGGCGCCATCAAGCCCGCCATCGCCGCGAGCCAGGACCCGAGCGTGCAGTCCTACTACTTTCTCGCCGACCTGCATGCACTGATCAAGTGCCAGGACCCGCAGCGGGTGCAGGAGTCGCGCCTGGAGATCGCCGCCACCTGGCTGGCGTTGGGGCTCGATACCGACAACGCCATCTTCTACCGCCAGTCGGACATTCCCGAGATCCCCGAGCTGACCTGGATGCTCTCCTGCGTGTGCGCCAAGGGCCTGATGAATCGCGCCCACGCCTACAAGGCGGCGGTGGCCGAGAACGAGGCCGCCGGCAACCAGGACCCCGACAAGGGCATCACCATGGGCCTGTTCGGCTACCCGGTGCTGATGGCCGCCGACATCCTCATGTTCAACGCTCACAAGGTGCCGGTGGGACGTGACCAGATCCAGCACATCGAGATGGCCCGGGATATCGGCGGGCGCTACAACCACCTGTTCAAGGGCGAGTACTTCACCCTGCCCGAGGCGGTGGTCGACGACGAGGTGGCGGTGCTCAACGGCCTCGACGGACGCAAGATGTCCAAGAGCTACAACAACACCATCCCGCTGTTCGTCTCCGAGAAGAAGCTGCTCAAGCTGGTGCGCAAGATCAAGACCAACTCGCTTGAGCCCGGCGAGCCCAAGGACCCGGAAGGCTGCACTCTGTTCCAGATCTACTCCGCCTTCGCCAGCCGCGAGGAGCGCGAAGCGATGCGTGCCGAGTACGCCAACGGCATCGGCTGGGGCGAGGTCAAGAACCGCCTGTTCGAGCAGCTCGACACTCAGCTGCGCGAACCGCGGGAGCGCTACCAGGCGCTGATGGAGGATCCGGGGCACATCGAGAACGTGCTGCAGAAGGGTGCCGAACGGGCCCGCGCCGAGGCCGCACCGTTCATGGACAAGCTGCGCCAGGCCGTGGGCCTGGGACGCTTCGTCTAGCCTGCGAAACTGACCTTCGAAGCTGACCTTGGAAGCTGATCTTTGAAGGGAGTGAACGGGGCGCCTGCGGGCGCCCCGTTGCGTTGTGTCCACGCTGGCGGAGTGCGGCCTAACTTGCCAAGCTGCAGGGGCGAATCGAAAGGAGGAGTTTCATGGCCACTGCACTGGAAGCGAAAGGGCCCCGGCAGATCTCCCTGACGCTGGGGGCACTGCTGTTGGCAGGCGCTGTGCTGATCGGATTGGCTTACGGCACGCGCCTGGGGCTGCTGATGATCGTCGGGGCACTGCTCGGCGTGTCGCTCTATCACGCCGCCTTCGGCTTCACCGCCGCCTGGCGCGTCTTCATCAGCGAGCGACGCGGGCGCGGGCTGCGTGCCCAGATGGTGATGCTGGCCATCGCCGTGCTGCTGTTCTTTCCTGCGCTGGGGGCCGGCACTCTGTGGGGCCAGGAGGTGGCCGGCTTCGTCTCTCCGATCGGCGTTTCGGTGGTGTTCGGCGCCTTCCTGTTCGGTATCGGCATGCAACTGGGCGGTGGCTGCGCCTCGGGTACGCTGTTCACCGCCGGCGGCGGCAACGCCCGCATGGTCATCACCCTCATCTTTTTCATCGTCGGCTCGCTGATCGGCAGCGCCCACTTCGCCTGGTGGATAGGCCTGCCGGCCTTTCAGCCGGTATCGCTGGTGCACACCTTCGGTGCCGGCGGCGGCATGGCCGTGAGTCTGGCCCTGTTCGGAGGCATCGCTGCGCTGACCGTGCTGCTGGAGAAGCGCCGCCACGGCGGGTTGGAGGAAGCGCCACGGGCCAACTTCAGCCAGGGGCGCTGGCTCACCGGCCCCTGGCCCTTGCTGCTGGGTGCGGTGGCGCTGGCGCTGCTCAATTTCGCCACCCTGGCGCTGGCCGGGCGCCCCTGGGGCATCACCTCCGCCTTCGCCCTGTGGGGGGCCAAGGTCTACGAGTTCATCGGCGGCGACGTGAGCCAGTGGGGCTACTGGCAGAGCCCCGACAATGCCGCCACGCTGCGCGCCAGCGTGTGGAGCGACATCACCACGGTGATGAACGTGGGTATCATCCTCGGTGCCATGATGGCCGCGACGCTGGCCGGGCGCTTCGCGCCGACCCTGCGCATTCCGCTCGGCTCGGTGATGGCGGCGGTGATCGGCGGGCTGATGCTGGGCTATGGCGCGCGGCTCGCCTTCGGCTGCAACATCGGCGCCTACTTCAGCGGCATCGCTTCCGGCAGCCTGCACGGCTGGGTGTGGCTGGTGGCGGGTTTCGCCGGCAATGCGGTCGGCATACGACTGCGCCCGCTGTTCTTCGAGCGCCCCAGCGAAGGATCCCGGGCCAAGAGCGGCTGAGGCGGGGCGCCATGGTGCGGGAGGCGTGGTAGAGTTACGCCAAAGCGCCGCCAGAGCGCTCGGGAAGCCCGCCTGTCGAGCGTTTCCCTACGGCCCGGTTCCAGTCACCGTATCGAGACAAGAGATGCCTGAAAGCAAACGTCCACTTTACATTCCCTACGCTGGTCCTTCGCTGCTCGAGATGCCGCTGCTCAACAAGGGCAGCGCCTTCACCCGCGAGGAGCGGCTCGAATTCAACCTGGTCGGCCTGCTGCCGCAGAACGTGGAGACCATCGAGGAACAGGCCGAGCGGGCCTACCGCCAGTACCAGCAGTGCCATAGCGATCTGGAACGGCACATCCACCTGAGGGCGATCCAGGACGACAACGAGACGCTCTACTACCACATGGTCATGGAGCATCTCGAGGAGATGCTGCCGATCATCTATACCCCTACGGTGGGGCAGGCCTGCGAGGAGTTCTCCAATATCTACCGCAGTCACCGCGGCCTGTTCATCAGCTACCCCGACCGCGAGCGGATGGACGACATCCTGCGCAGTGCCACCAAGGACAAGGTCAAGGTGATCGTGGTCACCGATGGGGAGCGCATCCTCGGTCTCGGCGATCAGGGCATCGGCGGCATGGGTATCCCCATCGGCAAGCTGGCGCTGTATACCGCCTGTGGCGGCATCAGCCCAGCCTACACGCTGCCGATCATGCTCGACGTGGGCACCAACAATCAGGCATTGCTCGATGACCCCATGTACATGGGTTGGCGCCACCCGCGTATCTCCCAGGAGGAGTACGACGCCTTCCTCGAGGAGTTCATCGCTGCGGTGAAACGGCGCTGGCCCAACGTGCTGCTGCAGTTCGAGGACTTTGCCCAGGCCAACGCGGTACCGCTGCTGGAGCGCTATCGCGACCAGCTGTGCTGCTTCAACGACGACGTGCAGGGCACTGCGGCGGTGGCCGTGGGCACCCTGATGGCAGCCTGCCAGGCCCGCGACGAGACCATCGCCGACCAGCGCGTGGTGTTCGTCGGCGCCGGCTCCGCCGGCTGCGGCATCGCCGAGCAGGTCGTCATCGCCATGCAGGCCGAAGGGCTCAGCGAGAAGGAGGCACGGCGGCGGGTGTTCATGGTCGACCGCGAGGGGCTCGTCACCAGCGATCAGGAGTGGCTGCGTGACTTCCAGCGCCGCCTGGCCCACGACCCGGCGCTGGTCGAGGGGTGGCAGGACCAGTCGCTGCTCGAGGTGGCGCGCCATATCAAGCCCACCGTGCTGATCGGTGTCTCGGGCCAGCCGGGGCTGTTCTCCGAGGAGGTGATTCGCGCCATGCATGCCGGCTGCGAGCGCCCGGTGATCATGCCGCTCTCCAACCCCACCTCCCGCGTCGAGGCCGTGCCGGCCGACGTGATCGAATGGACCAACGGCCAGGCCCTGGTGGCCACCGGCAGTCCCTTCCCGCCGGTGGAGTACGAGGGCAAGATCTATCCCATTGCCCAGTGCAACAACGCCTACATCTTCCCCGGCATCGGCCTCGGCGTGGTGGCCAGCGGTGCCAAGCGCATCACCGATACCATGCTGATGACCGCCTCCCGGGCGCTGGCCCGCGAGGCGCCGCTGGTGAAGGCAGGCAAGGGGGCATTGCTGCCGCCGCTGTCGCAGATCCGCGAGCTGTCCAAGGCCATTGCCTTCGAAGTCGCTGCCCAGGCCCAGCAGGAGGGCATGGCGCTGCGCACCGACGGCATCAAGCTGCGTCAGGCCATCGAGCGCAGCAGCTGGACGCCGGAGTACCGCAGCTATCGGCGCCGCTCGTTCTGACGCAGAAGTTTCAGGTCAGGCAATGACAAAGGCCCTGCCGGATATCCGGCAGGGCCTTTTGCATGAGCGCAGGATGCTGGGCGGACCTAGGCCGCGCCGATCATCCGCCGCAGCACGTAGTGGAGGATGCCGCCGTGGCGGTAGTACTCCAGTTCGTTGGCGGTGTCGATACGGCACAGGGCTTCGATCTTTTTCTCGCCCTTGGCGCTCTTCACCGTGACGTTGACCTGACCGCCCGGGGTGAGGTCGGCCAACCCTTCGATGGAGATCGTCTCGTCGCCGGTCAGACCGAGCGTCTTGCGATTCTCGCCCTCGGGGAACTGCAGCGGCACCACGCCCATGCCGATCAGGTTGGAGCGGTGGATGCGCTCGTAGGACTCGGCCAGCACCGCGCGCACGCCGAGCAGCCGCGTGCCCTTGGCCGCCCAGTCCCGCGACGAACCGGTGCCGTACTCCTTGCCGGCCACCACCACCAGCGGCGTGCCCTTCTCCTGATACTTCATCGCCGCATCGTAGATCGCCATCTGCTCGCCGGTGGGCACGTGGCGGGTCTCGCCGCCCACCACGCCGTCGAGCATCTCGTTGCGGATACGCACGTTGGCGAAGGTGCCGCGCATCATCACTTCGTGGTTGCCGCGCCGCGAGCCGTAGGAGTTGAAGTCCACCGGCTTGATGCCGCGCTCCTGCAGATAGCGTCCGGCAGGGCTGTCGGGCTTGATCGAGCCGGCCGGCGAGATGTGGTCGGTGGTCACCGAGTCGCCCAGGATGGCGAGGATGTGGGCGTCCCTGACGTCCTCGATCGGCTCCGGGTCGCGGCCCATGCCCTCGAAGAAAGGCGGATGCTGGATGTAGGTGGAGGAGGGCGACCACTCGTAGACCTGGCTCTGGGGCACCTGCAGTGCCTTCCAGGTCTCGTCACCCTCGAACACCTCGGCGTACTCCTTGCGGAACATCTCGGTCTTGACCTTCTCCACCGCGCTGGCGATGTCGGCCTGAGAGGGCCAGATGTCCTGCAGGTAGACCGGGTTGCCGTCCTGGTCCTCGCCCAGCGGATCCTGGGTCAGATCCAGACGCACGTTGCCGGCCAGGGCGTAGGCCACCACCAGCGGCGGCGAGGCGAGCCAGTTGGTCTTCACCAGCGGGTGGATGCGCCCTTCGAAGTTGCGGTTGCCGGAGAGCACCGAGGCCACGGTGAGGTCGCCATCCTCGACCGCCTTCTCGATGGGCGGCGGCAGCGGGCCGGAGTTGCCGATGCAGGTGGTGCAGCCGTAGCCCACCAGGTTGAAGCCCAGCGCATCCAGGTCGTCCTGCACGCCACCGGCGGCCAGGTATTCGGTGACCACCTTGGAGCCGGGGGCCAGCGAGGTCTTGACCCACGGCTTGGTGGTGAGCCCCTTGGCACGGGCGTTGCGCGCCAGCAGGCCGGCGGCCAGCATCACGCTGGGGTTGGAGGTGTTGGTGCAGGAGGTGATGGCGGCGATGACCACGGCGCCGGGGTTGAGCTTGAACTGCTCGCCGTCCATCTCGACGTTCTGGCTGTCATGATGCTCGTAGCTGTCGTGGACGCCGACGGCGGTCTGCCCGCCTTCGGAGAACAGGCGGCCTTTCTCTTCGCTGGGCGTTGCCTTGCCGTTCTCCTCCCCCTGCATCAATTTCTCGAAGGTGGTTTTCATGTCCTTGAGTGCCACCCGATCCTGGGGCCGCTTGGGGCCGGCCAGGCTGGCCTCGACGTCGCCCAGGTCGAGGTGCAGGGTGTCGCTGAAGATCGGCTCGTCGCCGGGCTCGCGCCACAGCCCCTGCGCCTTGCAATACTCCTTCACCAGGGCGATCAGGCTGTCTTCACGACCGGTCAGGCGCAGGTAGGCCAGGGTCTCGTCGTCGACCGGGAAGAAGCCGCAGGTGGCGCCGTACTCCGGTGCCATGTTGGCGATGGTGGCGCGGTCGGCCAGCGGCAGGTCGGCCAGGCCGTCACCGTAGAACTCGACGAACTTGCCCACCACGCCGCGGCTGCGCAGCATCTGGGTCACCGTCAGCACCAGGTCGGTGGCGGTGATCCCTTCCTTGAGCTTGCCGGTGAGCTTGAAACCGACCACTTCGGGAATCAGCATCGACACCGGCTGGCCGAGCATGGCGGCTTCGGCCTCGATGCCGCCCACCCCCCAGCCGAGCACGCCGAGCCCGTTGATCATGGTGGTATGGGAGTCGGTGCCCACCAGGGTATCGGGATAGGCGAAGACCTTGCCGTTCTCCTCCTTGGTCCACACCGTACGGCCCAGGTACTCCAGATTGACCTGATGGCAGATACCGGTGCCCGGCGGTACCACGCTGAAGTTGTCGAAGGCCTGCTGCCCCCAGCGCAGGAACTCGTAGCGCTCGCGGTTGCGCTCCATCTCGATGGCAACGTTGTCCTTGAAGGCGGTGGGATTGCCGAACTTATCCACCATCACCGAGTGGTCGATGACCAGATCCACCGGCGACAGCGGGTTGATGCGTGACGGATCCTCACCGAGCTTTTCCACCGCGGCGCGCATCGAGGCCAGGTCCACCACGCCGGGCACGCCGGTGAAGTCCTGCATCAGCACCCGTGCCGGACGATAGCCGATCTCGCGGTTCGAGCGCCCGCCCTGCTGCCAGTCGATCAACGCCTGGATGTCTTCGCGCGCCACGCTCGGGTCGTCGGCGAAGCGCAGCTGGTTCTCCAGCAGGATCTTCAACGTCTTGGGCAGCCGGTCGATGTTGCCCATCTCCTCGGCCACCTTCGGCAGCGAGTAGTAGTGATAAGTGGTGCCGTCTGCGACCAGGGTCTGCAGCGTATCCGGCATCTCGTCACGGCTCATGAAGGCCTCCTGTCACGGTTGAGAACGGTCCTTTTCGTACTCTCGTCTTTATCACATGGTCATGATAGGCCTCCCTTTCAAGCACTGCCCAAGGTTTCTATGCTGAAGGAAAATCCGTTGCATGGCGCCGAGGCCCCGCCGGGGGAGGGGCTGGCGCCGGGAGTTTCGTCATGCATGAAGAACGCCTCGACAGCTACCCCGTTCACTGCCCCTACTGCAACATGCCCTTCGACCTGCCGGTGGATCTCTCCCAGGGCAGCCACCAGACCTGGGAAGACTGCCCGTTCTGCTGCGCGCCGATACAGGTGCGGATCGACGTCTCGCCCTTGGATGGTGAGCTGGAGACCCTCATGCTGGGCCGCGATGACGAAGTGCTGTAGGCAGGCCCGGACGTTGGCGGGCCGAGCGTGGATGCACCCACCACTGGCCATGGGCTGGTACAATGGCGGCAACCGTCTCTCCGGCAACAGGCAATGACCGCGACCGGAGTGAGTCAACTACCCCTCTTTGCGTTTTCGAACAGCGAGGATCTCTTCATGAGCGAAGCGCGTCACGAACGCCTGATCATCCTGGGTTCCGGCCCGGCAGGTTATACCGCCGCCGTCTATGCGGCACGTGCCAATCTCAAGCCGGTGTTGATCACCGGTATCCAGGCCGGCGGCCAGCTGACTACCACCACCGACGTGGACAACTGGCCCGGCGACGATGCCGGGGTGCAGGGGCCCGAGCTCATGGAGCGCATGAAGCGCCATGCCGAACGCTTCGATACCGAAGTGCTGTTCGACCATATCCATGAGGTAGACCTGCGCAACCGACCCTTCACCCTCAAGGGCGACAGCGGCAGCTATACCTGCGATGCGCTGATCGTCGCCACCGGCGCCAGCGCCCGTTACCTGGGGCTGCCCTCGGAGCAGCAGTTCATGGGCCAGGGGGTGTCGGCCTGCGCCACCTGCGATGGTTTCTTCTATCGCAACAAGGAGGTCGTGGTGGTGGGCGGCGGCAACACCGCCGTGGAAGAGGCGCTCTACCTCTCCAACATCGCGTCGAAGGTGACCCTGGTGCACCGACGCGACAGCCTGCGTGCCGAGAAGATCCTGCAGGACAAGCTGCGCGAGAAGGCCGCGAGCGGCAACGTGGTGCTCGAGTGGAACCACGTGGTGGAAGAGGTGCTGGGCGACGCCAGCGGCGTGACCGGCGTGCGTATTCGTTCCACCCTCGACGACAGCGTCAAGGAGATCGAGGCGCCCGGCGTGTTCATCGCCATCGGCCACAGCCCCAACACCGGCATCTTCGAGGGTCAGCTCGAGATGCATGACGGCTACATCAAGGTGAAGTCCGGCCTCGAGGGCAATGCCACCGCTACCAGCATTCCCGGCGTGTTCGCCGCCGGCGACGTGATGGATCACGTCTACCGCCAGGCGGTGACCTCTGCCGGCACCGGCTGCATGGCGGCGCTGGATGCGGAGCGCTACCTGGACGATCTCGTCTGAGCAGTGACGCTAGGTAGAGGCGAGCGTCGCCGGGGCAGGGTGTAGCGGAGGTTTTTTGCCATGGATGGCAAAAATAGCGCCCAGGGATGGGTTCACAGCGCCTCCGCGGCACCCTGGCGCCGGTAAAGGCGCGAACCAGTCTCTCCAGCTCTTGGTACAGGACCGGTCAATAGTGCGGCGGCACCTCATCCTGCGGTGACGGTGCCGCCATCTCCACTTCCTGCAGCGCCTGCTGTTGATCGCGCAACTTCTCCTGCATCAGCGCATTGATGCGCTCCAACTGGGCCAGGCGTCTTTCCTGGCCGGCGACGGCCTGATCCAGCGTGTCGAGCCAGTGCTCCTGGTAGGCGATACGACTCTCCAGTGCTTCCAGGCGTGCGGCGAGCGCATTCTCGGGGCTCATGCTAGAATCGTCGCGCTGCGTGTCGCTGTTCATCGTGACACCTTCATCGGTCGACGAGGCCTCGGGTCGTGTCGTCATAGATATCTCGTTTCACCATTCCACATAACAAGTGAGCAATACGGATCCATGAATCGCAAGGTTATCTTTCGCTGTACGTTGATCAGCCTATTATTGGCACTGCCGGCTCCACTGCTGATCGTCCTCTTTCTCTCGCTGTTCGGCGGCGAATTGGCGGCTCAGCTGTTTCTCATCCTGGAGGGCGGCGGCGTGGCGCCGGGCTATCTTGCCGTGGCTGCCGCCGCCTTCGTGCTGCTGCTGATCGCCACTCTCACCCTTCACGCCTTCAGCCCCCGGCTTGCGGTACTGGCCGAGGTGGAGAACGACGACCGCGAAATCGGCGAAGTGAAGTGGTTCAACGTCAACAAGGGTTACGGCTTCATCAAGCGCGAGACGGGTGAAGACGTGTTCGTCCATTTTCGCGCCATTCGCGGTCGCGGTCACCGTACCCTGGCCGAGGGCCAGAAGGTGCGTTACCACGTGATTGAAAATGATCGGGGGCTTCAAGCCGACGACGTCACTGTTATAACTTGAGCGAAGCGCCTGCGCTCGACCAGGCGTTGTTGGAGTGTGGAAAGAGAGCACTTCCGCCTAGCCTGATCATCGCTCGCCAGCTTTCGCAAGCTGGTCAGGCTTCAACAACATCGCCCCGCATGTTTCGAACATGCGGGGCGATGTCGTTTCGGGTCACCGGCCGGAGTCGGGCCAGTCGATGGCGCCTTCGCTGCCGTCGGGGAGTACCTGCCAGAAGCGGTCGGGGTCGTCGCCGGGCTGCCAGCCGCCCAGCGAGCAGCGTACCTCGCAGCCGAGCCGGGCGGCGGCGTCGCGGGCGCAGTCGCAGTCCCGCGGCCAGGGCGTACGATCGCTGTCGAACCACAGGCTGGCAAAGCCGTCGGCGGCCTTCTCCACCAGCAGTACCGGCACGACCTGCCCGTCGTAGTGGCCGCGGGTTTGCCACTTGTTGCGCCCGGCCTCACGCAGCGGGGCAGCGTCCAGCGTTTCGCCCAGCCAGGCGTCGATGGCCGCAAGCGGCGCCTGGCGCAGGTAGACCTCGATATCGGGGTAGTGCAGCTGGCTGTCGTGCGAGTCGGGCATGGTGAACACTTCCTTGGCGTATTCAGGGCTGGGCGGAGCCGTTGACGAAGAGCTTGCCCAGAATCGCTTCGTAGATCCGGCTCAGGTCGTCCAGGTCGGCGGCACGCACGCGTTCGTTGGTCTGGTGGATGGTGGCGTTACGCGGCCCCAGCTCCACCACCTGGCTGCCCAGGGTGGCGATGAAGCGCCCGTCCGAGGTGCCGCCGCTGGTGGAGAGCTTGGGGCGTCGGCCGAGTACGGCTTCGACGCCGTGCAGGGCGGCATCCACCAGCTCGCCTTCGGCGGTCAGGAACGGCTCGCCGTTGAGGGTCCAGTCGAGCTGATACTCGAGGCCGTGGGCATCGAGAATGGCCTGGGTTCGCTCACGCAGCTGTTCGTGGGTCACCTCGGTGGAGAAACGGAAGTTGAACACCACCTCCACGTCGCCGGGAATCACGTTGGTGGCCCCGGTGCCGGCGCGGATGTTGGAGATCTGAAAGCTGGTGGCAGGGAAGAAGGCGTTGCCCGAGTCCCAGTGTTCGCGCACCAGGGCATCGAGCGCGGGCATCGCCTGGTGGATGGGGTTGCGTGCCAGGTGCGGGTAGGCCACATGACCCTGGATGCCCTTGATGTGCAGTACGCCGCCCAGCGAGCCGCGGCGGCCGTTCTTGATCACGTCGCCCAGCACGTCGGTGGAGGAAGGTTCGCCGACGATGCAGTAGTCGAGCCGTTCGTGACGCTCGCGCAGGTGCTCGACCACGGCCCGGGTACCGTCCACCGCCGGCCCCTCTTCGTCGGAGGTGATCAGAAAGGCGATGCGCCCATGGTGGTCGGGGTGGGCGGTGACGAAGCGCTCCACCGCGGTGATCATGGCCGCCAGGCTGCCCTTCATGTCGGCGGAGCCGCGGCCGCGCAGCATGCCGTCGTCATCGATGCAGGGCTCGAAGGGCGGATACTCCCAGTAGGTGTGCGGCCCGCTCGGCACCACATCGGTATGGCCGGCGAAGGCCAGCACGGGACCGTGGTGGCCGTGGGTCGCCCAGAAGTTTTCCACGTCGCCGAAGGGCAGGCGCTCGATGTGAAAGCCGAGCCGCTCCAGGCGCTCGATCATCAGCGCCTGGCAGCCCAGGTCGTCGGGCGTGACGGAGGGCCGGCGGATCAGCTCCATGGCGAGCTGCAGAGTCGGGGAGAGCCCCTGTGGCTCAGTTGTTGGCATGCAGGGCCTCGTTGAGCGCGATGGCGCTCTTGTTGGTCAGGCACTCGATGCGGCCGTTCTGCGAGTTGCGGCGCAGCAACAGGTCGCTCTGGCCGGCCAGCTCGCGAGCCGCCACGGTCTTGACCTCCTGGCCCTGGTCGTCGAGCAGAGTGACCTTGGCCCCGGCGGTGATGTAGAGCCCGGCTTCCACGGTGCAGCGGTCGCCCAGGGGGATGCCGATACCGGCGTTGGCACCGATCAGACAGCCTTCGCCGACCTTGATCACGATGTTGCCGCCGCCGGAGAGGGTACCCATGGTGGAGCAGCCGCCGCCCAGATCGGAGCCCTTGCCCACCAGCACGCCGGCGGAGATGCGCCCCTCGATCATGCCGGGGCCTTCGGCGCCGGCATTGAAGTTGACGAAGCCCTCATGCATCACGGTGGTACCTTCGCCGAGATAGGCGCCCAGACGTACCCGGGCGGTATCGGCGATGCGCACGCCGCTGGGCACCACGTAGTCGGTCATCTTGGGGAACTTGTCGACGCAGTCCACCGACAGGGCGCGGCCTTCGAGGCGTGCCTTGAGGCGCCGGGCGGGCAGCTCCTCGATGTCGATCGGGCCTTCGCTGGTCCAGGCCACGTTACGCAGCAGGCCGAACATGCCGGTGAGATCGAGGCCGTGGGGCTTGACCAGACGGTGCGACAGCAGATGCAGCTTGAGGTACACCTCGGGCACGCTCTGCGGCGGCACGTCGCTGTCGATGAAGGTGGCGACCAGCGGGCGCTGGCTTGCCGCCAGCGCCTCGGCCAGTTCGGCCTGGGCCACGTGACCTGCGGCCTTGAGTGCCTCGGCGATGTCGCTGCAGTGTTCCGGCAGGAAGCTGACGGCAGCGTTGCCGCTGGGGATGTCGAGCACCTTGCCGACGGCTTCCACCAGGCTGGCATCCGGTTTGAACAGCGGGGCCGGATAGTAGATCTCCAGCCAGTCGCCCTGGGTGTTCTGGGTGCCGATTCCGAAGGCAAAACTCAACATGGGGTGTCCTCGTGTCTTGATGGTAAGTCTTTATGGTAAGGGGTCAGCCTTTGAGGTCGTCGTAGTCGCCGTCGCGATAGCCGACGCGAATCTCGTCGCCGGTATCGAGCAGCGGTCGCTTGAGCAGGGTGGGGTTGGCCATGATCAAGGTGCGGGCCTTGTTGGCATCGAGATCCTGCTTGTCCTCTTCGGGGAGATTGCGCCAGGTGGTACTGCGCCGGTTGAGCGCCTCCATCACCGGCACGCGCGCAAGAATGTGTTCGAGCAGGGCGGCGGAGAGGCCGTCCTCGCGCAGATCGTGGATCTGATAGGGCAGGCCCTTTTCGTCCAGCGCCTTGCGTGCCTTGCGGCAGGTGTCGCAGCTCTTGATCACGAACAGAGTTGCCATCATGCCCTCCTTTCGATGAAACGGCGAATTCGGCCGGCGGCTTCGACGGTGGGCTCGAGTTCGGCCACCAGCGCCAGACGGATGCGTCCGGCACCGGGGTTGTCGCCCCGCCCGTCCGCGCGGCCCCTTCCGTCGCCGGTGGTGGGGCGACCCATATAGCTGCCGGGCAGCACGCTGACGTGCTCGGCGGCGAACAGCTCGCGGGTGAAGGCTTCGTCGTCGCCGCCGGGCACCGCCGGCCATAGGTAGAAACTGGCCTCGGGGGCGGGAAATTCAAGCACCGGGGCGAGGATTTCGGTCACCGCGGCGAACTTCTCGCGATAGGCGTCGCGGTTGGCGCGTACGTGGGCCTCGTCGTTCCAGGCGGTGATCGAGGCGTGCTGCAGCGGCAGCGACATGGCGCAGCCGTGGTAGGTGCGGTAGCGCTTGAACGGAGCGATCAGCTCGGCGTCGCCGGCAACGAAGCCCGAGCGCAGCCCGGGCAGGTTGGAGCGCTTGGAGAGCGAATGGAACACCAGGCAGCGACGGTAGTCGTGGCGGCCCATCGCCGCGCAGGCCTCCAGCAGCCCCGGCGGCGGTGCGTCTGCGTCCAGGTAGAGCTCGGAGTAGCACTCGTCGGAGGCGATGATGAAGTCGAACTCGTCGGCCAGGGCGATCAGCTTCTGAAACTCCGCCCGCGGCGTCACCGCGCCGGTGGGGTTGCCCGGCGAGCAGAGGAAGAGGATCTGCACCTCGCGCCACACCTCGGCCGGCACGGCGTCGAAGTCGGGGCGAAAGCCGCTCTCGGCCCGGCAGTCCAGATAGTGCGGCTGGCCGCCGGCGAGCAGGGTGGCGCCCTCGTAGATCTGATAGAACGGGTTGGGCACCGCCACCCGTGCCGGACGGCTGCGGTCCAGTGCGGCCTGGACGAAGGCGAAGATCGCCTCGCGGGTGCCGTTGACCGGCAGCACCTGGCGCTCGGGGTCGAGCCCGTCGAGACGAAAGCGACGCCGGGCCCAGGCCGCGATGGCGCCGCGCAGCTCGGGGATGCCGGAGGTGGCCGGATAACGGGCGAAATCGAGCTGGTGCGCATGCAGCGTCGCCAGCGCCCCGGCGAAGGGCGCATGCTGCGGTTCGCCGATGGTCAGCGGGATGTGCGCGAGCTGCGCGGGCGGCGTCACACCGGCCTTGAGCGTGGCGAGCTTCTCGAAGGGATAGGGCTTGAGGGCGTCGAGATCGGGGTTCATCGGTGTCCAGGCGCCGGTAAGCGGCGTCGTTGTCGTGGCTGCGGGCAGACCGACGATTATAGGGAAGCCCCTGACTGGCCTCAAACCAATCGCGCTCGGCTCGAACCAATCGCGTTCGCCTCGAAACGACCGCGTTCGCCTGGTGCCGAGCGCGGCGGGCCTCAGCCCGCCACGTCCAGCACTTCGATCAGGCGCTCGCGCAGGCGCTGCTGGCGCTCGGGATCGGTCAGCGGCGCGCCCGACTTGTCGGTGATGAAGAAGACGTCCTCCACCCGCTCGCCCAAGGTGGCGATCTTGGCCGCCGAGAGCGAGATGTCCTGCTCCATGAAGATGCGCCCGACCCGGGCCAGCAGGCCGGGGCGGTCGGGGGCGGTCAGCTCCAGCAGGGTGCGCTCGTTGGCCGGGTCCTGTTCGATCAGTACCTCGGTGGGCACCTTGAAGTGGCGCAGCTGGCGCGGGGTGTGGCGGGTGACGATCTGCGGGTAGTCGTCGGGGTCGTCGAGTTCCTCGACCAGATGCGCGCGGATCTCCTCGATGCGGGCCGGATCGCGAATGGCGCGGCCCTGATCGTCGAGCACGATGAAGGTGTTGAGGGTCCAGTCGTTGCTCGAGGTGGCGATGCGGGCGTCGTGGATCGAGAGCCCGAGCTGCTCCATGGCGGCGGCGGTGGCGGCGAACAGATCGTCCACCGAGCGGGTGTGGATGAACACCTTGGTGCCGCCGTCGGACATGTCGTCGGTGGGGGCGCTGATCAGGATCAGCGGCAGTTCGGAGCCGCCGTGGGCGAGAATGCCCATGGTCTGCCAGACGATCTCGCTGGGGGCGTACTGCAGGAAATACTCCTCGCCGAGCAGCTCCCACAGGCGCTCGACCCGCTCCAGGTCGGCGCCCACGGCCGCCAGCAGCGAGCGCGCCTCGTTGCGCGTCTCGGCGACCCACTCCTCGCGGTCGAGCGGATTGTCCAGGCCGCGGCGCAGGGCGCGTTTTGTCTCGGCGTGGAGCTGGCGTAGCAGCGAGGCCCGCCAGCCGTTCCACAGCGTCGGGTTGGTGGCGTTGATGTCGGCCACCGTCAGCACGTAGAGGTAGTCCAGGCGGGTCTCGTCGCCGACGTGGGCGGCGAACTCACGGATCACGTCGGGGTCGGTGATGTCGCGCTTCTGGGCCACCATCGACATCACCAGATGGTTCTCCACCAGCCAGCTGACCAATCGCGTGTCGCGGCTCGACAGGCCGTGGCGCTCGGCGAAGCGCTCCACGTCGTGGGCGCCGAGGATCGAGTGGTCGCCGCCGCGGCCCTTGCCGATGTCGTGATAGAGCCCGGCGATCCACAGCAGCTCCAGCTTGGGTAGCTGGTGCACCAGTTCCGCCACCACCGGGAACTCCTCGCGGGCCTCGGGCTTGCGGAACTGGTGAATGAACTTGAGCAGCCGCAGGGTGTGGGCATCCACCGTGTAGATGTG
Source organism: Billgrantia desiderata (assembly GCF_900108215.1). Taxonomy (NCBI): domain Bacteria; kingdom Pseudomonadati; phylum Pseudomonadota; class Gammaproteobacteria; order Oceanospirillales; family Halomonadaceae; genus Billgrantia; species Billgrantia desiderata. The sequence goes on from NZ_FNVC01000023.1 coordinate 38,580, forward strand.
GAACAGGTCGTGCTGCATCAGCCCTACCGCCTGGCCGAACTCCGGCAGGTACTTGCCGAGCACGCCGTAGCGGTTCATGCGCCTGAGCTGGCGCGCCACGTTGCCGCTCGAACACAGCAATGACATGAACAGGTGCTGATGCTGGGCGTCGTCGCGGTAGAGGTCGTCGATGAGGTGGCGGTTGTCGCGAATCAGGCGGATGGTGTCGGCGCGTACGCCCTCGATCTCGGGATGCTCTGCCATCAGCAGGAACAGCTCCAGCAGCGCGTAGGGATGCTCGCGGAAGACCGCGCGGTGACGCGCCTTGATGTAGCTGCCTTCGATCACGAAGCGCTCGTTGAGGTCGGTGATCTCGAGCTTTTCGCCGCCGCGCAGGATGGCCTCGTCGAAGTGCTGCAGCAGCATGTCGTTGAGCCCCGCCAGCGCCGTCACGTGGCGGTAGTAGCGCTTCATGAACTGCTCGACGGCCAGACGCTCGGGGGTGTCGCGAAAGCCGAACAGCTCGGCGATGGTGCGCTGGTGGTCGAACAGCAGGCGATCCTCGGCGCGCCCGGTGAGCATGTGCAAGGCATAGCGTACCTGCCACAGGAAGGCCTGGCCCTGGCTCAGGATGTGCAGCTCGGCGTCGTTCATGAAGCCGTTCGCCACCAGGTCCCCGTAGCGCTGGCTGCCGAAGTGGCGCTTGGCCACCCAGCCGATCATCTGGATGTCGCGCAAGCCACCCGGCGAACTCTTGATGTTGGGCTCGAGGTGGTACTCGGAGTTGTTGAAGCGGTGATGGCGGCTGATCTGCTCCTGCCACTTGGCTTCGAAGAAACGGTCGGCGGGCCAGATGCGTTCGGGCGCGATGCGCGCCTTCATCGCCTCGCGCAGCGACTCGGGGCCGGCCAGGGTGCGCGACTCCATCAGGTTGGTGATGATGGTGATGTCGGCGCTGGCCTCGCGTTCGCAGTCGGCCAGCGAGCGCACGCTGTGGCCGATCTCCAGGCCGATATCCCACAGCAGGGTGATGAAGGCGGTCAGCGGCTCGCGATAGGGCGAGTCGTCGTCGTCCGCCAGTAGCAGCATCAGGTCGATGTCGGAGCGGGGGTGGAGTTCGCCGCGTCCGTAGCCGCCCACGGCGAGCAGCGCCACGCCGTCGTCGGGCCACTCCTGCAGCGACCACGCCACGCCGAGCAGCTGATCGAGGCACCAGGCGCGGCCGTGCACCAGGTCGCGAATGTCGGCTCCGGCACGGAACCGCTCGTCCAGGCGCTGCTGAATGTCGCGCAGCGCCGCCTTGAACGGTGCTATCGGCGAGCGGGTGCCGGCGAGCTCGCTGCGGAAGGTGGCAGCATCGAACAGCGTCTCATCGGGAACGAAACGGTAGTGGTGCAGCAGCATGTTGGCTCGACTCAGTGGTCGAGGAAGGAGAAATCTTCCTCGTGGCGCGCCGTGAGCACCTCGACGCCGGTTTCGGTGACCAGCAGGGTATGCTCCCACTGCGCTGACAGACTCTTGTCCCGGGTCACCGCGGTCCATCCGTCGCGCAGCACCTTGGTCTGGTGCCCGCCGACGTTGATCATCGGCTCGATGGTGAAGCACATGCCGGCGGCCAGGGTGGCGTCGGCCTCGGGCGCGTAGCCGTCATAATGCAGCACCTGGGGGTCTTCGTGGAAGGTGGCGCCGATGCCGTGGCCGCAGAAGTCGCGCACCACCGAGTAGCCGTTGGCCTCGGCATGGCCCTGGATGGCGCGGGCCAGTTCGGAGAGGCGCACGCCCGGCCGCACCAGGGCGATGCTCTTGTACAGGCACTCCTGGGTCACCCGGCACAGCCGCTCGCCCTGGATGTTCTCGCCGACGATGAACATCACGCTGGTGTCGCCGTGGTAGCCGTCGGCGGTCTTCACGGTGACATCGACGTTCATGATGTCGCCCTTCTTCAGCTTCTTGTCCGGATCGGGAATGCCGTGGCAGACCACATGGTTGAGCGAGGTGCAGATCGACTTGGGAAAGCCGTGATAGTTGAGCGGTGCCGGAGTGGAGCCCAGTTCGCCCACGATGTAGTCGTGGCACAGGCGATCCAGCTCGCCGGTGGTCACGCCGGCCTGGACGTGAGGGGCGATCATCTCCAGCACGCTGGCGGCCTGGCGACCGGCCTCGCGCATCTTCTCGATCTCGTCGGGCGTCTTGATGGCTATGTTCATGGAATCTCGTATCAGAGGAATGGCAGTGCCTGCAGCATAGGGAAGGGCGGCGGGCGACTTCATCTCGTGGATGAACTATGGTATAAAGCCGCGCGCTTTCCTGCAATCGTCGGGGTCCAGGCCGAACGGCCGGCCGACGAGGCAGCGACGGCGTCGGCGGCGAGTCGCCCAGCGCCTGGCGCAGCACGACTCGAGCCGGTAACTCAACAGCCTTGAAAACACACACGTACCGGCACATGGTCCCGGGTGCTGCCGCGGTTCTTCCCGGCGGTCGGATCCATGGGGTGCGTGGAGGCCTAACCCGATTTTCAGGAGTCATCCATGGCACACGTCAACATGCGTGACCTGCTCAAGGCAGGCGCACACTTCGGTCACCAGACCCGTTACTGGAACCCGAAGATGGGCAAGTTCATCTTCGGCGCGCGTAACAAGATCCACATCATCAACCTCGAGCACACCCTGCCGGCCCTCAACGAGGTGATCGACGTGGTCGAGAAGATGGCCGCTTCCAACAACAAGATCCTGTTCGTCGGCACCAAGCGCAGCGCGAGCAAGATCATCAAGGAAGAAGCCAATCGCGTCGGCATGCCGTTCGTCAACCACCGCTGGCTCGGTGGCATGCTGACCAACTACAAGACCATCCGTCAGTCGATCAAGCGTCTGCGCGACCTCGAGACCATGCGCGAGGACGGCACGTTCGACAAGCTGACCAAGAAAGAAGTCCTGATGGCGACTCGTGAGCAGGACAAGCTCGAGCGCTCCATCGGCGGCATCAAGGAGATGGGCGGTCTGCCCGACGCGCTGTTCGTGATCGACGTGGACCACGAGCGCATCGCCATCAACGAGGCGAACAAGCTCGGCATCCCGGTCATCGGCGTGGTGGACACCAACTCCGATCCGGACGGCGTCGACTACGTGATTCCCGGCAACGATGACTCCATCCGCGCCATCCAGATCTACGTCAAGGCGATCGCCGACGCCTGCGCGCGTGCGAAGGAAGGCCGCCCCGACGAGTTCGTCGAGGTCACCGAGGGTGAAAGCGGCGACGCTACTGCCGCCGCCGAGTAACGGCGCGTCGCTCGAGCCGGCCGTGTCGGCTCGGCAGGGCGGCTGCCCCGCGCGGCCGCCCGCTACCGCTCCGCTACGGCGGAGCGAGTGTTCACCGGGCCTTCGGGCCCGGCGCCCTTATTCCCAGGTCGAACCTGGATCAACCCGGGTTCCACTTACCAAGAGGTGAATTACCATGGCAGCGATCAGCGCTTCCCAGGTCAAGGAGCTGCGCGAGCGTACCGGGCTCGGCATGATGGAGTGCAAGAAGGCACTCACCGAAACGGGTGGTGACATCGAGCTCGCCATCGAGAACCTGCGCAAGAGCTCCGGTCTGAAGGCCGCCAAGAAGGCCGGCCGTACCGCCGCCGAAGGCACCGTGGTGACCCGTGTCGCCGCAGACGGCAGCTATGGCGTGGTGGTCGAGATCAACTCCGAGACCGACTTCGTCGCCCGCGACGACAACTTCAAGGCCTTCGCTGACAAGATTGCCGACGCCTTCTTCGCCGCCAAGAGCGAGGACGTGGCTGCCGTGATGGCCGGCGAACTCGAGAGCGCTCGCGAGCAGCTGGTGCAGAAGATCGGCGAGAACATCGGCGTGCGTCGCTGCGCCGTCGTCGAGGCACCGGCAGGCGCACTGGTGGGCGAATACGTCCACGGCGGCCGCATCGGCGTGCTCACCGTGCTCAAGGGCGGTAACAGCGAAGTGGCCAAGGACGTCGCCATGCACGTGGCCGCGATCAACCCGGCCGTGGCGCTTCCCGAGGACATGCCGCAGGAGCAGCTCGACAAGGAGAAGGCGATCATCCTGGCTCAGCCCGACATGGCCGGCAAGCCCGAGCAGATCGCCGAGAAGATGGTCGAAGGCCGCCTGAAGAAGTACCTGGCCGAGAACAGCCTGACCGAGCAGCCCTTCGTCAAGGATCCGAACCAGTCCGTGGCCGAGTTCGTCAAGGCCGCCGGCGGCGAGGTGCTTGGCTTCACCCGCTTCGAAGTGGGCGAAGGCATCGAGAAGGAAGAAGTCGACTTCGCCAAGGAAGTCATGGAACAGGCTGGCCGTCGCTAAGGTCAGAGGTTCCAGCTCGAGAACGGCGTGCGCGAGAGCGCACGCCTTCTCGTATCCGGCCCCCGCGCCGGACGTAGTAGACTAGCTCATCCCCTTGACGCTATGGAGAGTTGCCATGCCCCCGACCGATCACGTCGACAACCCCGCCAAGCCACGTACTGAAAAATCCAAGTACAAGCGCATCCTGCTCAAGCTCTCCGGCGAGGCGCTGATGGGCGAGCACGATTTCGGCATCGACCCCCAGGTGCTCGACCGCATGGCGCTGGAAATCGGTCAACTGGTGGGCATCGGCGTGCAGGTCGGTATCGTCATCGGTGGCGGCAACCTGTTCCGCGGCGCGGCGCTCAATGCGGCGGGCATGGATCGGGTCACCGGCGACCACATGGGCATGCTGGCCACGGTGATGAACGCCCTGGCCATGCGCGACGCGCTGGAGCGCTCCAACATCCGCTCGCGCGTCATGTCGGCCATCCCCATGAGCGGCGTGGTCGAACACTACGACCGCCGCACGGCGATTCGCTACCTCACCTCCGGCGACGTGGTATTGTTCTCCGCCGGAACCGGCAATCCTTTCTTCACCACCGATTCGGCCGCCTGTCTGCGCGGCATCGAGATCGACGCCAACGTGGTGGTCAAGGCGACCAAGGTGGACGGCGTCTACGACAAGGATCCGGTCAAGCACGCCGATGCGGTCAAGTACGATCATCTGAGCTACGATGATGCGCTCGACCAGAAGCTCGGCATCATGGATTTGACCGCTATCTGCCTGGTGCGGGACCATGACATGCCGGTTCGCGTCTTCAACATGAACAAGCCGGGCGCCCTGCTGAACCTGGTGGTGGGCGGCAAGGAAGGCACGCTGATAGACAGAGGTTGACACCGTGATCAATGACATCCAGAAAGATGCAGAAAGTCGCATGAAGAAGAGCCTCGAGGCCCTTCATGCCAACTTCAACAAGATCCGTACCGGGCGTGCTCACTCCAGCATCCTCGATTCGGTCACCGTGGACTATTACGGTAGCCAGGTGCCGCTCAACCAGGTCGCCTCGGTGAACATCGAAGATGCCCGCACCCTCTCCGTGGTGCCCTGGGAGCAGAACATGGTGCCCAAGATCGAGAAGGCCATCATGACCTCCGATCTGGGCCTCAACCCGTCGAGCGCCGGCAACGTGATCCGCGTGCCGATGCCGATGCTCACCGAAGAGACCCGCAAGGGCTACATCAAGCAGGCTCGCTCCGAGGCCGAGAATGCCCGCGTGGCGGTACGCAACGTGCGTCGCGATGCCAACAACGACATCAAGGCCCTGCTCAAGGAGAAAGAGATCTCCGAGGACGAGCAGCACCGTGCCGAAGACGTGATCCAGAAGCTGACCGACAAGTACATCGGCGAGATCGACAAGCAGCTCGAAGTGAAGGAACACGACCTGATGCAGGTCTGAGCAGCGCCGGGTGGCCCTGCCTGGCCACCCGGACCTCCCACCGCCATTGCGAGACATCATGACGTCAGCGCAGACCTCTGCATCGAAGATGCCACCGAAGCCCCCCGGCGACGGCCTGCCGCGCCATGTGGCGATCATCATGGACGGCAACAACCGCTGGGCGCGTGCGCGAGGGCTCTCCGGCATCCGTGGCCATCATGCCGGCGTCGAGGCCGTGCGGGCAGTGATCCGGCGCGCCGCCGAGCGTGGCATCGAGACCCTGACGCTGTTCGCCTTCTCCAGCGAGAACTGGCGTCGCCCCAAGGCCGAGGTCAGCGCCCTGATGGAGCTGTTTCTCCTTGCGCTCAAGCGCGAAGTGAAGAAGCTCCACAAGAACGGCATCCGGCTCTCGGTGATCGGCGACCGCAGCGCCTTTTCCAGCTCGATCCAGAAGCACATCGACAGGGCCGAGGCGCTGACCCGCGACAACCAGCGCATGCATCTGGTGATCGCCGCCAACTATGGCGGTCGCTGGGACATCGCCACGGCGGCGCGTCGTCTGGCCGAGCGTGCCGCGGCCGGGGAGCTGGACCCGGCCACGGTCGATGAGTACGCCGTGCAGGACGAGCTCTGCCTGAGCGCCGAGGCGCCGGTGGACCTGTGCATCCGTACCAGCGGCGAGCAGCGCATTTCCAACTTCCTGCTGTGGCAGATGGCCTACGCAGAGCTCTATTTCACCCCGCTGCTGTGGCCCGATTTCGACGGCGATGCCTTCGACCTGGCAGTGGACGACTTCCGCCGGCGGCAGCGCCGCTTCGGCATGACCGAAGAACAGATCGAGGCTGAGGGTGCTTAGACAGCGAGTCATTACGGCGGCGTGGCTGGCGCCGCTGATGCTGGCCGGACTGTTCGGCCTTTCCGGCGGCGCCTTCGCCGCCTTCACCGGGGGCATCGTGCTGCTGGCCACCTGGGAGTGGACCAATCTGGCCGGAGTGAGCGCAACGAACCGGCGGCTGGCCCTGGTGGCGGGCATGGCGCTGTTGATGCTCGTGCTGTGGGGAGCGGGCGCCGCGCTGTCGGTCGGGCTCCTGTGGCTGGCGCTGGCGGGCTGGCTGGTCAATCTCTACTGGATCGTTCAGTACCCTGCGCGAAGTGAACAGTGGCAGTCCATGGCCATGCGCCTGGCCATGGGGCTGTGGGTGCTGCTGCCGACCTGGGTCGGCTTCAACGTGCTGCGCGATACCGGCGGCATCTGGCTGCTCTACGTGCTGCTGCTGGTGTGGGGCGCCGACATCGGCGCCTATTTCAGCGGCCGCGCCTGGGGCAGGCGCAAGCTGGCGCCGGCGGTCAGCCCGGGCAAGTCGTGGGAAGGCGTGGCCGGCGGGCTGGCGGTGACGCTGGTGCTGGCGCTGGTGTTCGCCACCTGGCAGGGGCTGGGTGCGGCAGCCGGCCTGGGGCTGGTCGTGGTCACGGCGATCGTGACGCTGGTCTCGGTGATGGGCGACCTGTTCGAGAGCATGCTCAAGCGCTTTCGCGGCATCAAGGACTCCAGCAACCTGCTGCCGGGCCATGGCGGCGTGCTCGACCGTATCGACAGTCTGACCGCCGCGGTACCGCTGTTCGCGCTGCTCTCGCTCGGAGTGCTGTAACGTGGAGCGCCGTGAGGTGAGCGACTCTCGCCGGCAGCAGCGCGTCACGGTGCTGGGGGCGACCGGCTCCATCGGCACCAGCACGCTGGACGTGATCGCACGCCACCCCGAACGTTACCGGGTGCATGCGCTGACCGCCCACCGCTCGCGCGAGGCGCTGCTGGCTCAGTGTCAGCGCCATCGCCCCAGCCTGGCGGTGCTCGACGACGAGCGCGACGCCGCCTGGCTGCGCGAGCGCCTGCTGCAGGCGGGCCTGGCAACCGAGGTACGGGCCGGTCAGCAGGCGCTCAGCGAGGTGGCCAGCGACGCCGAGGTGGACGTGGTGATGGCGGCGATCGTCGGTGCCGCGGGGCTGTTGCCGACGCTTGCCGCGGTGCGTGCCGGCAAGCGTGTGCTGCTGGCCAACAAGGAGGCCCTGGTGATGTCCGGGGCGCTGTTCATGGACGCCGTGTCGCGCCATGGTGCCACGCTGCTGCCGATCGATTCCGAACATAATGCCATCTACCAGTGTCTACCACCCGAGCACCGTGGCGGTCTGGCGCGTCACGGTGTGACGCAGCTGCTGCTGACGGCTTCGGGAGGTCCGTTTCGCGGCTGGTCGCGGGAGCGCCTGGCAGCGGTGACGCCGGCGCAGGCCTGCGCTCATCCCAACTGGTCGATGGGGCGCAAGATCTCGGTGGACAGCGCCACCCTGATGAACAAGGGGCTGGAGCTGATCGAGGCCTGCTGGCTGTTCGATGCCCGGCCGGAGCAGGTGCAGGTGGTGGTGCATCCGCAGAGCGTGATTCACTCCATGGCGGCCTACAGCGACGGTTCGGTGCTGGCGCAGCTGGGCAATCCGGACATGCGCACGCCGATCGCCTATGGCCTGGCCTGGCCGGAGCGGATCGACGCCGGCGTCGAGGCGCTGGATCTGTTCCAGATCGCCCGGCTCGATTTCGAGGCGCCCGACGAGACGGCTTTTCCCTGCCTGCGGCTGGCCCGAGAGGCAATGCGGGCCGGCGGTACGGCACCGGCGATCCTCAACGGTGCCAACGAGGTAGCCGTCGACGCTTTCCTGGCGGGGCGCCTGAGCTTTCCGGGAATCGGCGAGCTGGTGGGCGAGATTCTCGCGACGCTGCCGGCGGAGCGCGGCGACGACCTGGAAACCGTGCTCGGTGCCGACGCCCGGGCGCGGCAGGCGGCACACACGTGGTTGAATCGGGGCTGAGCCGCTTTTCGCCGACGACGTAGTAGTCATTTCAAGGAGGCTGTATTGGGCCTGATCCAGAACGTGCTGGCCGTCATCGTGGTGCTGGGGCTGTTGATCACCTTCCACGAGTTCGGTCATTACTGGGTGGCGCGCCGCTGCGGTGTCAGGGTGCTGCGCTTCTCGGTGGGCTTTGGCAAGGCGCTCTGGTCCCGTACCGACCGTCACGGGACCGAGTTCGTCGTGGCGGCAATTCCTCTCGGCGGCTACGTCAAGATGCTCGACGAGCGCGAGGCGCCGGTACCCGACGATCAGCTCCACGAAACGTTCAACCGCAAGACGGTATGGCAGCGTATCGCCATCGTCGCGGCCGGACCGCTGGCCAACTTCCTGCTTGCCATCGTCGCCTACTGGGCGCTGTTCGTCGCCGGCACCACGACGGTGGCACCGGTGGTGGGCGAGGTGGCGCCCGATTCGCCGGCGGCCCGCAGCGGCCTGCAGAGCGGTCAGGAGATCGTCTCGGTGCAGGGCAATGCCGTACGTTCCTGGGACGAGATCAACCTGCGCCTGATCGCCCACATCGGGGCCAGCGGCGAGCTGACCATCGATGCGCGTGACGACGCCGGCTCGAGCGCGCAGGAGTACCGCCTGCCGGTGGAGAACTACCTGGTGCGCCAGGACCCGCCGCAGCCGCTGGCTACGCTGGGCATCACTCCCTGGCAGCCGCGTATTCCCGCGGTGCTGGGGCAGGTGCTGGATGGCCAGGCTGCCGCCGAGGCGGGGTTGCAACCGGGCGACGAACTGCTGGCCGTCAACGGGGCGCCCATCGGCGAGTGGATGGACTTCGTCAGCGTGGTGCGGGCCAATCCCGGAGAAGCGCTGGAGCTCGAGGTGCAGCGCGACGGCGAGCCTCTGACGGTGACCCTCATCCCGGGAAGCCGTGAGCTCGAGACGGGGGGTGCCATCGGCTACGTGGGCGCCGGGGTGGAACCGGTGGAGTGGCCCGAGGAGTTCCGGCGCGAGATCCGCTACGGTCCCGTGGCCGCCTTGGGTCAGGCCGTCAGCCGCACCGGCGAGATGACGGTGCTGACGCTGGATGCGATCCGCAAGATGCTGGTAGGCCTGATCTCGCCGACCAATCTTTCCGGACCCATCACCATCGCTCAGATGGCGGGGGATACGGCACGCACGGGGCTGGAGACCTTCGTCAGCTTCATGGCCTATCTCTCCATCAGTCTGGCGGTGCTGAATCTGCTGCCGATACCGGTGCTTGACGGTGGCCACCTGCTTTATTATTTCGTCGAAGCCGTCCGCGGCCGGCCGGTATCGGAGCGGGCTCAGGCGCTGGGATTGCGAATCGGGCTGGCGATGGTCGGCACGCTGATGCTGATGGCGCTCTATTTCGATCTGATGCGTCTCTGGTAGCGTGCGCCTCCAGTTGGAGGCTCAGGGAGGCGGAGCTACGCTCCGCCTTGTCAGTCACCCGCACATATGTATATGGTGCCTGTCTGTACAGGCAGGCGGATCAACGCGAGCGAAGCGACTGCATGAATATCAAGACCCTTGGACTGGCGGCTCTGCTGCTGGCCGGTTCCGGTACGGTGCTGGCCGAATCCTTCGAAGTAACCGACATTCGCGTGGAGGGGCTGCAGCGGGTATCCGCCGCCTCCGTCTTCAACGCCTTTCCCATCAGTGCACGCGACCGAGTGGATGACCGCGAGCTCGCCGAGGCGGCGCGCAGCCTGTTCGCCACCGGTTTGTTCGACGATATTCAGCTTGCTCGCGACGGTGACGTCCTGGTGATCCAGGTCGTCGAACGACCGACCATCTCTCGCCTGAACATCAGCGGCAACCGTCGGCTCTCCGAGGAGGATCTGCGCCGCGGCCTGCGCGAGGGCGGCCTGGCCGAAGGGCAGGTGCTGCAGCTCTCCACCCTGGAGGACATCCAGCGCGAGCTCGAAGGCGTCTATCAGGCGCAGGGGCGTTACAGCGCCCGGATCGAGACCAACGTGCGCGAGATCGACGAAGGCCGGGTCCAGGTCGATATCGACATCAACGAAGGGGCGGTGGCCAAGATTCGTCAGATCAACATCGTCGGCAACCGCCAGTTCAGTGACGACGAGCTGCGCGACGTGTTCGAGCTCAACGACCGGCCCGGGCGCTTCTTCGGCTGGTTCTCCCGCGACGAGTACTCCCGCGAGGCGCTCGCTGGCGACCTGGAGCGGCTGCGCTCGTTCTACCTCGACCGCGGCTACGTCAATTTCGACATCACTTCGACCCAGGTCTCGATCAGCCCCGACAAGTCGCAGATCTTCGTCACCGTCAACGTCGACGAGGGCAGTCAGTACCGCCTGGGCGACGTGCGCTTCGTCGGCGATCTGCAGATCGGCGAGCGGGAAGCGCGCAACCTGCTGCAGGTGGAGAGCGGCGAGATCTTCTCACGCAGCAACGTCACCGCTTCCACCGAGGCCCTGCGCTCGCGCCTGGGCGCCGAGGGTTTCGCCTTCGCTCGTGTCGACGGCATACCCGAGCCGCGCGCCGACGGCTCCACCGTCGATCTGACCATCCGTGTCGACCCGGGTCGTCGCGCCTACGTGCGGCGGATCAACTTCATCGGCAACACCACCACCCAGGACGAAGTGTTGCGTCGTGAGATGATTCAGATGGAGGGGGCGCCGGCTTCCACCGACTCGATCAGCCAGTCGCGCCGTCGCCTGGAGCGGTTGGGCTTCTTCCGCCAGGTCGAGGTGGAAACCCAGCCGGTGGCCGGCGAACCGGACAAGCTCGACGTCACCTACACGGTGGAGGAGCAGCCCTCCGGTTCGATCTCGGCGAGCATCGGTTTCTCGCAGAGCGCCGGGGTGATCTACGGCGCCTCGCTGGCCCAGAACAACTTCCTCGGCACCGGTAACCGGGTCAACATCGGCGCCCAGCGCAGCGACACCTTCACCAGCGTCAACTTCGGCTTCACCGACCCGTACTGGACGCTGGACGGTATCTCGCGCGGCTACAACGTCTTCTATCGCGAGACCGATTTCGAAGACTCGGATATCTCGACCTACTCCACCGACGCCTACGGCGCGGGGATCAACTTCGGCTATCCGATCAGCGAGCTGTCGCGCCTCAACTTCGGCGCCAGCATCGAAGACCTGACGGTCAAGACCTATCGCGACACGGCGTCGGAAATCGTGCGCTACGTCGAGGATCAGGGCGACAATGCCCAGAGCCTCAAGCTCACCGCCAGTTGGACGCGCAACAACCTCAACCGCGGCATCATGCCCACCTCGGGCAACTATCAGCGTCTCTCGCTGGAGACCGCCGCGCCGGGTAGCGACGCCGACTATTACAAGCTGCGCGCCCGCGCTCAGCAGCTCTTCCCGCTCAACGAGGAGGAGACCTGGTCGCTCAAGTTCGGCACCACGCTGGGCTATGCCGACAGCATCGGCAGCGACCCCTATCCGTTCTACGAGAACTTCTTCGCCGGCGGTCTGGGCTCGGTGCGCGGCTTCACCGCCAACACCCTGGGCGAGCGCACCACGCCGCGCGAGGCCGGTCGCGACCGCACCCTGGGTGGCAACGTGCTGATCGAAGGCAGCGCCGAGCTGCTCTTCCCGCTGCCGTTCGTCGAGGATCAGCGCTCGCTGCAGACCGGCTTCTTCCTCGATGCCGGCAACACCTTCCTGACCAGCTGCTATCCGATCATGGAAGGCGACGGGCCGTCGAACTGCTCCTCCGGCGTCGACCTGGGCGAGCTGCGCTACAGCATCGGTGTGGGGCTCTCCTGGCTGACGCCCGTGGGCCCGCTGACCTTCAGCATCGCCGAGCCGCTCAACGACAAGAGCGGCGACAACACCCAGTTCTTCCAATTCTCGCTGGGACAGACCTTCTGATCCGGCTCCTCAAGGAGTAATTTGAATGCGCAAGTTGACGCTCTTTTTGTGCATGGGTCTGTTCGCGGCGTTGTCTGCGCCGGCCTATTCGACCGAGGTGGCCGTGCTCGACTGGCGCGGGGCGCTGCTCTCTTCCGATGCCGCCCAGCGCTCGATGCAGCAGCTCGAGAGCCGGCTCGCCGGTCAGCAGCAGGAAGCGCAGTCGCTGGGGCAGGAGCTGTCCCAGCTGCAGCAGCGCCTGCAGCAGGAGGGCGACAGCCTGCCCGATGATCAGCGGCGTTCGCTGATCCAGGAGTTCCAGCAGAAGGGCAGCCGCTTCGAACAGCTGCGCCAGCAGATCATGGAAGAGCAGATGCGCGCCGAGCAGAATTTCCTGCAGGAGGCCGAGCCCAAGCTGGAGCGGGCCGTGGAGCAGGTGATCTCGCGGCACAACGTGCAGGTGCTGGTGGAGCCACAGGGCGTGCTGCACTCCGAGCGGGACCTGCCCAACCTCACGGGTGAAGTGATCGAAATACTCAACTCGCTCAATTGATCCACTCGGCAGCGCACTGCCGAAACGTTGTCGATACGGGTTTCCATGACGCACCCTGCTACTCCGCAATACACACTGACCGAGCTCGCCGAGCGGCTCGGTGCACAACTGATCGGCGACGGCAGTCGCCGCATCAGCGGGTTGGCGACCCTCAAGGAGGCCGGCCCCGACCAGGTGGCTTTCGTCGCCAATCGTTCCTACCTCAAGGACCTCGCCAACTGTCGGGCCGGGGCGGTGCTGCTCCACCCCGAGCATGGTGCCGCTTGCCCGGTGGCCCGCCTGGAGCTGGCGAATCCCTATCTCGGCTATGCCCACCTGTCCCAGCTGTTCGACCCGATCCTGGCGGCGCCCGTGGGCGGTATCCACCCCACGGCCGTGGTGGCGGAGGACGTGGTGCTCGGGGCGCGGGTCGAGATCGGCCCCAACGCCGTGGTCGAAGCCGGGGTGGAGCTCGGCGACGAGGTGGTGGTGGGGGCCGGCAGCTTCATCGGGGCGGGTTCATGCATCGGTGAGCAATCGCGGCTGCACGCCAACGTTACCGTCTGTCATGGCGTGACCATCGGCAAGCGGGCCATTCTCCACAGCGGCTGCGTGATCGGCGGCGACGGTTTCGGCTTCGCCCACGACGGCGGTCGCTGGCACAAGATCGCCCAGCTGGGCGGGGTGGTGCTGGGCGACGACGTCGAGGTGGGCAGCTGTTCCAGCATCGACCGCGGCGCACTGGACGACACCGTGATCGGCAACGACGTCAAGATCGACAGTCAGGTGCAGATCGCCCACAACGTGCGTATCGGCGACCACTCCGCCCTGGCCGGCTGCGTGGGCATCGCCGGCTCCACCCGGGTCGGCAGGAACTGCATGCTGGGCGGCGGCGTGGGGCTCTCCGGCCACCTGACGATCTGCGACGGCGTGCAGGTCACCGGCATGAGCCTGGTGACCAACTCGATCCACGAGCCGGGGGTCTACTCGTCGGGTACCGGTGCCATGTCCAATGCCCAGTGGCGCAAGAATGCGGTACGTTTCAAGCAGCTCGACGACATGGCCAGGCGCCTGGCGCGGCTCGAGAAGCGCGATCAGCAGGGTTGAGACAGGATCGGGCGGCGTTATAATTCCTCGCCTGCCGCTTGCAGGCGGTTTTCGGGAAGCCGGGTGCGACGCTTGCTGGACGTTTCGCCAAGGCTTCCCTACTTCATTTCAGAGGTCGCTACGATGGTAATGGACATCAACGAGATTCGTGATTATCTGCCGCACCGATATCCCTTTCTGCTGGTCGATCGGGTGACGGAGCTGAGCCTTGGCGAATCCATCGTGGGCTACAAGAACGTCAGCATCAACGAGCCGTTCTTCAACGGCCATTTCCCTCACCATCCGATCATGCCCGGTGTGCTGGTGCTCGAGGCGCTGGCCCAGGTATGCGGTATCCTCGGGTTCAAGACCGTCAACAAGCTGCCTGCCGACGGCTACGTCTATTACCTGGTGGGTAGCGACAACGTGCGCTTCAAGCGGCCGGTGATGCCGGGCGATCGCCTGAAGCTGGAGGCCAAGGTCGAACGTGAAAAGCGCGGCATCTGGAAGTTCGCCTGTCGTGCTACCGTAGAGGGTGAATTGGCCTGCGAGGCCGACATCATCTGTGCCGAGAGGAAGGTTTCTTGATACATAGCACCGCCATCGTCGATCCTGGGGCCCGTCTGGCCGAGGACGTGGAAGTCGGCCCCTTCAGCGTTATCGGGCCGGATGTCGAGATCGGCCCCGGCAGTCGTATCGGCCCGCATGTGGTGGTCAAGGGGCCGACCGTGCTTGGCGCCCGAACCCGGATCTTCCAGTTCGCTTCCGTAGGCGAGGATTGCCAGGACAAGAAGTACGCCGGCGAGCCGACCCGCCTGGTGATGGGTGACGACAACGTCATCCGCGAGGGCGTGACCCTGCACCGCGGCACCGCGCAGGATCGCGGCGAGACCACCATCGGCTCGCGCAACCTGTTCATGGCCTACGTGCACGTGGGGCACGACTGCATCATCGGCAACGACTGCGTGCTGGCCAACCAGGCAACGCTTGCCGGGCATGTGACCCTGGGCAACTTCGTCATTCTCGGTGGGCTCTCGGCCATCCACCAGTTCTGCCATTTCGGCGACTACGCCATGGCCGGTGGCGGTTCGATCATCACCAAGGACACGCCGGCGTTCCTGATGATCAATGGCAGTCCGGCCAGGCCTCATGGGCTCAATCTGGTCGGCCTCAAGCGCCGCGGTTTCTCGACCGAAGCGATCAAGGCGCTGGGCGAGTGCTACAAGCTGGTCTATCGTCAGGGCTTGACCGTGGCCCAGGCGCTGGACGAGATCCGCAACCGCTACGCCCTGCCCGAAACCGAGGCCTTTGCGGCTTCCATCGAGGTCTCGACGCGCGGCATCGTTCGCTGAGCGGACGTCGAAACGGGTCCGATATGAGCCAGTTAGCGCGTGTCTACATCGTCGCCGGCGAGATGTCCGGCGACCTTCTCGGCGCCAGCCTGATGCGGGCGCTCAAGGCGCGTCACCCCGGTGTCGAGTTCCGCGGCATCGGCGGGCCGGGCATGCTCGCCGAGGGCATCGACAGCCGCTTTCCCCTCGAGACGCTCTCGGTGATGGGGCTGGTCGAGGTGCTCAAGCATCTGCCGGAGCTGATTCGGGTGCGCCGTGCGCTGCGCGCCGATGCCCTGGCCTGGCAGCCGGACGTGATGATCGGTATCGACGCGCCCGATTTCAATCTCGGCCTCGAGCGTCAGCTGCGCGAGGCGGGGCTCACCACCGTGCACTACGTCAGCCCCACGGTGTGGGCCTGGCGTCAGGGGCGGGTCAAGGGCATCGTCCGCTCGGTGGATGCCATGCTCACCTTTCTGCCCTTCGAAGCCGCCTTCTACGAGAAGCACGATCTACCGGTGGCCTTCGTCGGTCATCCGCTGGCCGACGAGCTGCCGCTGGCCAACGATCGCGGTGCGGCACGAGAGGAAATCGGCTTACCGCTCAGCGGGCCGGTGCTGGCCGTGCTGCCGGGCTCCCGGGCCAACGAGATCCGCTTTCTCGGCGAGACCTTTCTCGACGCCGCCGAGCGGTTGTGCCGCGAACGCCCCGACTTGCGCGTCGTGATACCGGCGGCCACCCCGCTGCGCCGCGCCGAGCTCGAAGCGCTGCTCGAACACCGACCGTTGCTGAGGGAGCGCGCTCTACTGCTCGACGGTCGCGCACGCCAGGCCATGGTGGCCAGCGATGCCGTGCTGCTCGCTTCCGGCACGGCGGCGCTGGAGGGCATGCTGTGTCATCGCGCGATGCTGGTGGGCTACCGCATGGCGCCGCTGACCCACTGGCTGGCCAAGCGTCTGGTCAAGACGCCGTGGATTTCGCTGCCCAATCTGATCGCTCAGGAGACCTTGATTCCCGAGCTGATCCAGGACGCGCTCACGGCCGAGGCAATCGTCGCGCGCATCGGTCCGCTGCTCGACGACGGCGAGGCGCGCGCCGCTCTCGAGGCGCGTTTCGCCGCCATGCACGCCGGGCTGCAGCGTAACGCCAGCGCCAGGGCGGTGGAGGCCATCGAAGCCGTGGTGGCGGGGCGGCCGCTGCCTGAGTCGGTGGCAAGCGATACCATGACACCCGATCCCGAGGTAGAGGCCAGGAGGAGCGAGACATGAGCGAGTCTCCCTTTCCCCAACTGATCATCGACTATCAGGGCCACCTGCTGGCCGGCGTCGACGAGGTGGGGCGCGGACCGCTGATCGGCGCGGTGGTGGCCGCGGCGGTGATCCTCGATCCGCTGCGCCCCATCGCCGGCCTGACCGACTCCAAGAAGCTCACCCCCCAGCGGCGTGCGGAGCTGGACGTGGAGATCCGCGACAAGGCCCTGGCCTTCGCCGTGGCCGAGGCGTCCCACGCCGAGGTCGACGAGCTGAACATCTACCATGCCACCCACCTGGCCATGCGTCGCGCGATCGATGCACTGCCGCTGATACCGGAGTACCTGCTGGTGGACGGCAATCGACTGCCTGGGCATCATGTACCCGGTCAGGCGGTCGTCAAGGGCGACGCCCGCCATCCGGCCATCGCCGCGGCCTCGATCCTGGCCAAGGTGGCCCGTGACGCCCAGATGGTGGCGCTCGACGCGCTCTTCCCCGAGTACGGCTTCGCCCGCCACAAGGGCTATGCCACGCCCGAGCATCTGGACGCGCTGGAGCGCCTCGGGCCCTTGCCCGAGCATCGCCGCTCCTTCGCCCCGCTGAAAGGACAACTCGAGCTGCTTTAGCCCATGAGCCGCTCCCACTACAGCGAGGGCGCCGGGGATAGGTCGTAGCGGGGGTCTTTTGCCAGGGAAGGCAAAAGTAGCTTACAAGGATGTATTCACGGCGCCCCCGCGAAGGCCTATCGCCGGATCAGCCCGAGCGGATTTGAGTTATATCGCAGGCCCGATAGCCTGTTTTTCGTGTCGCCCATTTACCGCCAAGCCCCGAGCCTCTTATGACCACGCCCTTCGTACACCTTCGCGTTCACACCGAGTACTCCCTGGTCGATGGCTTGGTACGGCTCAAGCCGCTGATCAAGGCCACCGTCGAGCAGGGCATGCCGGCGCTGGCCGTGACCGACGAGGCCAACCTGTTCGGCCTGGTCAAGTTCTACCGCGGCGCCCAGGGCAGCGGGCTGAAGCCGATCATCGGCACCGACCTGTGGCTGGTGAATCCCCACGACGAGACGCACCCCTACCGGCTGACCCTGCTGGCGATGAACGATACCGGCTATCGCAACCTCACCGAGCTGATCTCACGGGGCTGGATGGAAGGGCAGCGCCAGGGGCGGGCGCTGCTGGAGAAGGCCTGGGTGCTGGAGCAGAGCGAGGGGCTGATCGCGCTTTCCGGTGGCCGCGAAGGGGAGATCGGCCGCCACCTGCTGGCCGACCATCGCGACGAGGCGCGTGTGCTGCTCGAGGAGTGGCAGACGGCCTTCCCGGAGCGCTTCTACCTGGAGCTGACCCGCACCGGGCGGCCGCTGGAGGAGGAGTGCGTGCACCTCTCGGTGGAACTGGCCGTGGCCACGGGCACGCCGGTGGTGGCGACCAACGACGTGCGCTTCCTCGAGCGTGACGACTTCTGGGCCCACGAGACGCGGGTCTCCATCGGCGAGGGCAAGGCGCTGGACGACCCGCGCCGCGAGCGCAAGTACACCGAAGAACAGTACCTCAAGAGCCCGGTGGAGATGGCCGAGCTGTTCGCCGACATCCCCGAGGCGCTCGAGAACAGCGTGATGATCGCCGCGCGCTGCAACGTCGACGTGCGTCTGGGCGAGATCTTCCTGCCGGAGTTCGAGATTCCCGAGGGCATGACCCAGGACGAATTCTTCCGCAAGGTCTCCCACGACGGCCTCGACGAGCGCCTCGACTTCCTCTACCCGCCCGAGAAGTACCCCCGCGACAGCGCCGAGTACGCCGAGATCGACAAGCGCTATCGCGAACGGCTGGACTTCGAGCTCGACATCATCATTCAGATGGGCTTCCCTGGCTACTTCCTGATCGTGATGGACTTCATCAAGTGGGCCAAGGACAACGACGTGCCGGTGGGGCCGGGGCGCGGCTCGGGTGCCGGCTCGCTGGTGGCCTACGCGCAGAAGATCACCGACCTCGATCCGCTGGAGTACGACCTGCTGTTCGAGCGCTTCCTCAACCCCGAGCGGGTCTCGATGCCCGACTTCGACGTCGACTTCTGCATGGAGAAGCGTGACCGGGTGATCGAGTACGTGGCCGACCGCTACGGACGCAACGCGGTGTCGCAGATCGTCACCTTCGGCACCATGGCCGCCAAGGCGGTGGTACGCGACGTGGCCCGCGCCCAGGGCAAGCCCTACTCGCTGGGCGACAAGCTCTCCAAGCTGATCCCCTTCGAGGTGGGCATGACCCTGGCCAAGGCCATCGAGGCGGAGCCGGCGCTCAAGGAGTTCGTCGAGAACGACGAGGAGGCCGCCGAGATCTGGGAGATGGCGGTCAAGCTCGAAGGCATCACCCGCGGCACCGGCAAGCATGCCGGCGGCGTGGTGATCGCGCCGACCAAACTCACCGATTTCTCGCCGCTGCTGTGCGACGAGGGCGGCTCGGGGCTGGTGGTGCAGTTCGACAAGAACGACATCGAGGAGGCCGGGCTGGTCAAGTTCGACTTCCTCGGTCTGCGTACCCTGACCATCATCGACTGGGCGCTGGAGATGGTCGACAAGGTACGCGCGGTCAAGGGCGAAGGCCCGCTCGACATCGACAGCATCCCGCTCGACGACGGCCCCACCTTCGAGATGCTCAAGCGTGCCGAGACCACGGCGGTGTTCCAGCTCGAATCCCGCGGCATGAAGGAACTGATCAAGCGCCTCTTGCCCGACTCGCTGGAGGACATGATTGCCCTCGTCGCGCTGTTCCGCCCGGGCCCGCTGCAGTCGGGCATGGTGGACGACTTCATCAACCGCAAGCACGGCCGCGCGGAGATCTCCTACCCGCATCCGGACTACCAGCACGAGTGGCTCAAGCCGGTGCTGGAACCCACCTACGGCATCATCCTCTACCAGGAGCAGGTGATGCAGATCGCCCAGGTGCTGGCCGGCTACACGCTCGGCCAGGCCGACATGCTGCGGCGTGCCATGGGCAAGAAGAAACCCGAGGAGATGGCCAAGCAGCGCAGCGGCTTCATGGAGGGCTGTGCGGCCAACGGCATCGACAAGGAGCTGGCGGGCAACATCTTCGACCTGGTGGAGAAGTTCGCCGGCTACGGCTTCAACAAGTCGCACTCGGCGGCCTACGGCCTGGTCTCCTACCAGACCGCCTGGCTCAAGGCGCATTATCCCGGCCCGTTCATGGCCGCGGTGATGTCCACCGAAATGGACAACCTCGACAAGGTGGTGCCGCTGATCGAGGAGTCACGGCGCATCGGCCTGACCGTGACTCCGCCGGACGTCAACATCGGCGGCTACAAGTTCACCGTCGATACCGAGGGGCGTGTGGTCTACGGCCTGGGCGCCATCCGCGGGGTGGGCGAGGGGCCCATCGGCGCCATCGTCGAGGCGCGCGAGGCCGAGGGCCCCTTCAGCGACCTGTTCGACTTTTGCCGCCGGGTCGACCCCAAGCGCATGAACAAGCGCACCCTGGAGGCGTTGATCCGCTCCGGCGCCCTGGACAACCTGGGACCCAACCGGGCGGTGCTCAGCGCCGCTCTGGACGACGCCCTGCGCGCCGCAGCCCAGACCCAGACCAACCAGAACCTGGGCATGATGGACATGTTCGGCGAGGCCTTCGCCGACGACCAGGCCGAGAGCGACCCCTACGAGGCCTACCGCCGCGCCCGCGAGTGGACCGACAAGGAGCGCCTGGCCGGCGAGAAGGAGACCCTGGGGCTCTATCTCACCGGCCACCCCATCGACGAGTACGAGAAGGAGCTCGCGCGCTTCGTCTCCACCCGCATCAGCGACCTCAAGCCGTCGCGGGAGCCGCAGCGGGTCGCGGGCCTGGTGGTGGCGGTGCGCACCATGAAGTCCAAGCGCGGCGACACCATGGCCTTCATCACCCTGGACGACCGTACCGGACGCATCGAGGCCTCGCTGTTCGGCGAGCTCTACGATCAGCTGCGTGGGCAGATCGAGGCCGACCAGGTGCTGATCGTCGAGGGTGAGGTCTCCAGCGACGACTTCTCCGGCGGCCTGCGCCTGCGTGGCAAGGAGGTCACGCCGATGGTGGCCGCTCGCGCCCGCTACGGCGAGGCGGTGGAGCTGTCGCTGGACGGCACCCGGGTCAACGGGAGGCTGGTGGAGAGCCTGCGCGAGAGCCTCGTGCCGCACCGCGACGACGGCGGCCTGCCGGTGCGCCTGCGCTACCGCAATGAGGCCGCCGCCGGCTGGCTGGAGCTGGACGCCCAGTGGCGCGTGGCTCCCAGCGACGAGCTGCTGATCGCGCTGCGCGAAGTGGAGGGGCAGGATGGTGTGCGGCTGAAATACCGTTAGGTCCATCACCTTGGCTTCGGCGGCAGCTCGTCAAGGCCGCCGGGGCTGACCGGCGACAGGCCTGCGAGGAGGCGCTGTGAACCCATCCCTGGGCGCTACTTTTGCCATCCATGGCAAAAGACCTCCTCTTCGGCCTGTCCCCGGCATCCCTCGGTGCTGGCGAAGTCCGCATACGTTGCCTTGCGCCGTGCGTTGAGGGTGCGATAATGCCCGACACTCGATTTTATGGCTTCCGGGACGAACAGCGTTCATCATGCCCCGGCGACAGCAATGACAAGGCGGCCCAGCCACTATGAATCCCAATTACCTCGATTTCGAACAGCCCATCGCCGAACTCCAGGCCAAGATCGAAGAGCTGCGCCTGGTCGGCAACGATAGCCAGCTCAACCTCAGCGACGAGATCAGCCGCCTGGAGGAGAAGAGCCGCAAGCTCACCGAGTCGATCTTCAAGGACCTCAGCCCCTGGCAGGTCTCGCAGCTCTCGCGTCATCCCCAGCGCCCCTATACGCTGGACTATCTCGAACACATCTTCACCGACTTCGACGAGCTGCACGGTGACCGTCGCTTCGCCGACGACCCGGCTATCGTCGGCGGCATCGCCCGGCTGGACGATCGTCCGGTGATGGTCATCGGCCATCAGAAAGGGCGTGAGGTGAAGGAGAAGGTGCGGCGCAACTTCGGCATGCCGCGGCCCGAAGGCTACCGAAAGGCGTGCCGTCTGATGGAGATGGCCGAGCGCTTCAAGATGCCGGTGCTGACCTTCATCGACACCCCCGGCGCCTACCCCGGTATCGACGCCGAGGAGCGCGGCCAGAGCGAGGCCATCGCCTACAACCTGGCGGTGATGTCGCGGCTCAAGACGCCGATCGTCTCCACCGTGGTGGGCGAGGGCGGCTCCGGCGGCGCGCTGGCCATCGGCGTGTGCGACGAGCTGTCCATGCTGCAGTACTCCACCTATTCGGTCATCTCGCCGGAAGGCTGTGCCTCGATCCTGTGGAAGAGCGCCGAACGGGCCGCCGATGCGGCTCAGGCCATGGGCATCACCGCCGAACGGCTCAAGGAACTGGGCTTCGTCGATACCCTGATCGAGGAGCCGCTGGGAGGTGCCCACCGTCAGCCCCTCGTCACCGCCGAGCGGGTCAAGGAGTCGCTGCTGGCGAGCCTGGATCGACTCGAGGCGATGGAGACCGACGCCCTCCTGGAGCGCCGGTATGAGCGCCTGATGAGCTATGGCGCCCCGGCATAAGAGAGCATCGCTGCAAGCCCTGATCGACGACGCCCTGGCGGAGACCCCGCCGGGGCGTGTCGTCTGGGTGGCACTCTCCGGCGGGCTGGATTCGAGCCTGCTGCTCACGCTGGCGGCCCAGGCCTGTCGGCGTCACCCTCGCCCGTTGTACGCACTGCACGTTCATCATGGCCTTCAGCGTGCCGCCGACGGCTTCGAACGCCACTGCCGTCGGCTTGCCTCGCGGCTCGGTGTGCCGCTCTTCATCGAGCGCGTGGCGGTCGAGCGCGACGCCGGGCTGGGGCTCGAGGGGGCGGCGCGGGAAGCGCGTTACGCGGCGTTCGCCCGCCGTGTGGCATCGGGTGAGACGCTGTGGCTGGCTCAGCATCGTGACGATCAGGCGGAGACCTTTCTGCTCGCCGCCCTGCGCGGCAGCGGCGTACGCGGCCTGGCGGGCATGCCGGCGGAACGCGAGTGGCGGGGGCGACGCCTCGTGCGCCCGCTGCTGGCATGCTCACGGAACGAGCTCGAAGCCGCAGCGGCCCGGCTCGGGCTGAGCTGGATCGACGACCCCAGCAACACCGACGAGTCGCTGGACCGCAACTTCCTGCGTGGCAGCGTATTGCCGCTGCTGCAGTCGCGCTGGCCCCAGGCGGCCACGGCCCTGGCCGGCAGCGCCCGGCTTGCCGGCGAGGCGGAGCAACTGCTCGAGGAGCTGGCCGCAGGCGACCTTGCCGCCCTGGGCGACGACCCGGGCTGCCTCGATGTGTCGGCGTTGCTGAGGCTGTCTGTGCCGCGGCGGCGCTCACTGTTGCGTCACGTCTGCCACCGGTTGGGTGTGCCCACGCCGCCGGCGGGGCGTCTCGAAACGCTGCTCGAGCAGCTCGAGGCGCGCAGCGACGCCCAGGTCCGGGTGAGCTGGAGCGGGGCCGAGGCGCGCATCTGGCGCGGCCAGCTCTACCTGCTGCTCCCTTGGGATTCGCTGCTGCCGGAATGGACTCTCGAATGGGACGGCAGGGCACCGCTGGTGTCGCCCTGGGGCGAGATCGGCGTCGGCTTGGCGCCCGTCGAGGGCCATCCGGTGCGACTGACGCTGAAGGCTCGCCAGGGCGGCGAGCGGTTGTGCCTCGCCGGGCGCGGCAGCCGCGACCTCAAGCGCCTGCTGCAGGAGGCCCAGGTGCCGCCCTGGGCGCGGGAGCGTGTCGCCGTGGTCTGGCACGAGCAGCATCCGGTAGCGGCGCTGCTGCTGCCGGAAGGGCGCTGGCTGGCGGTGGCGGCGGGGTGGGCTTCTGCGGTGAGAGAGGAGTAACCGACGCTGCGCTATGCCTGCTGCAAGGGGGCGCAAGTCAGCATGTCGTGCAACACGCCCTCACGCAGCGCACCATCGGCATAGTTCATCGTCGTCAGCTCGAATGTCTCGAAGATGGCCCCGAGAATGGCCACGCCAGCGGGAAAGATGCGCGAGCGGTCCGGCTTCAGCCCCGCCAGCGTGACGTTGTCCAGGCGTTCGCATTCGATCAGGCGCTGACGTAGCGTCTGCAGGCCGCTGCGGGTGATGACGCCCGGCTTGCCGCCGCTGGCGGCAAGCACCGAGGCGGCCGCCTTGATGGTGCCGCTGGAGCCCAACGCTTCGCTCCAGCCCAGCTCGCGATAGTTGGCTTGAATGGCCTCGAGTCGCGTCAGCACGTCCGCTTCCGCCCGGCGCATGTTGGCTTCGTTGACCGTACCGTCGCTGAAATGGCGGCGCGTATGGGTGACGCAGCCAACGTCGAGGCTCTGCAGCAGCAGCGGCCCCGCTGGATCCCCGATGATGAACTCGGTGGAGCCGCCGCCGATGTCGACGACCAGGCGCCGCCCGTTCGCGGCCATGGTCTGAGATGCCCCCAGGTAGATCAGTCGAGCCTCTTCCTCACCGGAGATGATCTCGACGCGACAGCCCAGCAGGGCTTCGGCACGCGTGACGAAGGATTGGCGATTGAGCGCCGTGCGCAGCGCACTGGTGCCCACCACTCGCAGACGGCTGCGGGCCACGCCCTCCAGGTAGGGCAGGAAGCGTTCGAGGCAGGTGAGCGCACGCTGAATGGCGGCTTCGTCCAGATGATTGCGGCTGTCCAGGCCCGCTGCCAGCTGCACCTTTTCACCGCAGCGCGTCACCACGCTCAGTCGCTCGTCCCGATAGCTGGCAACCAGCAGGTGAAAGCTGTTGGAGCCCAGATCGATGGCTGCCAGCTGCCATGAGTCTTGCCCTTGAAGCAGGGCGGTGTCATTGCTGGCGGGTTGAGGCCTGTCCTTGGGTGCAGTCATCGAAGCGTCCTGATAGCGGATAGCTAAAGGTTGCGGCGCTGGCGCGAGCGTGTCAATCGCGCGGGGGGCGATCGATGGGGTTGCGTTCGTCGCCGGCCTTGACTAACATCGAGACGTTCGCCTGTTCCGAATGCTTTCCGACCGCGTCGCGGTCAACATCAAGTCGTCAGACAGCCCCTTCTTGTCGCTCGTTGTCATGTGCCGAAGCCATGGTGGCACTTGAAACGCACAGGCGATGAATCCATGCGACACGAAGCGCTGCTCCCTCTTACACGATACCGTGCCTCGACCCCTTGCGCAGAGCGGTCGTAGTGCAACGAGCATCGCTCATGAGCGGCAGCTCTCTCGGGCTCTGAACGCACCCAAGCGGCGTACCGTTCTTTATCCGCACACTCCCACGGCCGCCGTGCCGCCACGCTGACATGAGCAACTTCCGAACACACCGATGAATCTTACCGAACTCAAGCAAAAAACCGTGCCAGAGCTCCTGGAGCTCGCCCGCGAAATGGGCATCGACAATCTGGCCCGCTCGCGCAAGCAGGACATCATCTTCGCCATCCTCAAGAAGCACGCCAAGAGCGGCGAGGACATCTATGGCGATGGTGTGCTGGAAATCCTCCAGGATGGCTTCGGCTTCCTGCGCAGCGCTGACAGCTCCTACCTGGCCGGTCCCGATGACATCTACGTCTCGCCGTCGCAGATCCGTCGCTTCAATCTGCGCAAGGGCGATTCGATCTCCGGCAAGATCCGTCCGCCGAAGGAAGGGGAGCGCTACTTCGCGCTGCTCAAGGTCAGCCAGATCAATTTCGACAAGCCGGAAAACGCCAAGCACAAGATCCTGTTCGAGAACCTCACGCCGCTGTTCCCCCAGGAGCGGCTGCGCATGGAGATCGGCAACGGCTCCACCGAGGATCTCACCGCGCGCATCATCGATCTCACCGCTCCCATCGGCAAGGGCCAGCGCGGTCTGATCGTCTCGCCGCCCAAGGCGGGCAAGACGCTGATGCTGCAGAACATCGCCACCTCGATCACGCGCAACAACCCCGAGTGTCACCTGATCGTGCTGCTGATCGACGAGCGCCCGGAAGAGGTGACCGAGATGTCGCGCACCGTGCGCGGCGAAGTGGTCGCCTCCACCTTCGACGAGCCGCCGGCACGCCACGTGCAGGTCGCCGAGATGGTGATCGAGAAGGCCAAGCGCCTGGTCGAGCACAAGAAGGACGTGGTCATCCTGCTCGACTCCATCACCCGCCTGGCGCGTGCCTACAACACCGTGGTGCCGAGCTCCGGCAAGGTGCTCACCGGCGGTGTCGACGCCCACGCCCTGGAGAAGCCCAAGCGCTTCTTCGGTGCCGCGCGTAACATCGAAGAGGGCGGCAGCCTGACCATCATCGCCACCGCGCTGGTCGATACCGGCTCGAAGATGGACGAGGTGATCTTCGAGGAGTTCAAGGGCACCGGCAACATGGAAGCCCACCTGGACCGCAAGCTCGCCGAGCGCCGTGTCTACCCGGCGATCAACATCCGCCGTTCCGGCACCCGCCGCGAGGACCTGATCGCCTCCGAGGACGAGATGCAGCGCATGTGGATCCTGCGCAAGCTGCTCAACCCGATGGAAGATACCGCAGCCACCGAGTTCCTCATCGACCGCCTGAAAGATACCAAGACGAACCTCGAGTTCTTCGAAGCCATGAAGCGCCGCTGATCGGAGCTGCCATGGCTAGCGGCGCCGGGGACAGGTCGAAGAGGAGGTCTTTTGCCAGGGATGGCAAAAGTAGCGCCCAGGGATGGGTTCACAGCGCCTCCTCGCAGGCCTGTCGACGGAGTAGCCGCGGGTAAGGATGCGTTGGCCGGCGGGGAAGAGAAAGGGGCGGCATGCTATGCTGCCCCTTTCGTCGTTCCGGAAACGGGAATTGCAATGAAGTACAAGGACCTGCGCGACTTCATCGCCGCTCTGGAGGCTCAGGGCGAGCTGATACGAGTTTCAGCCGAGGTGGACCCCTACCTCGAGATCACCGAGATCTGCGACCGCACCCTGCGTGCCGGCGGCCCGGCGCTGCTGTTCGAGAACGTGAAGGGGCATGACATGCCGCTGCTGGGCAACCTGTTCGGTACGCCGAAGCGGGTCGCCATGGGCATGGGCCAGGACAGCGTCGAGGCGCTGCGCGAGGTGGGCGAACTGCTCGCCTTCCTCAAGGAGCCCGAGCCGCCCAAGGGCTTTCGCGACGCCTGGGAGAAGCTGCCGATCTTCAAGCAGGTGATGAGCATGGGGCCGAAGACGGTGCGCAGCGCCCCGGTGCAGGAGGTAGTGCTGGCGGGCGACGACGTCGACCTCGACCGCCTGCCGATCCAGCACTGCTGGCCCGGCGATGCCGCGCCGCTGGTCACCTGGCCGCTGGTGGTGACCCGCGGGCCGCACAAGAAGCGCCAGAACCTGGGCATCTATCGTCAGCAGAAGCTGGGCAAGAACCGCCTGATCATGCGCTGGCTGTCGCACCGTGGCGGCGCGCTCGACTTCCAGGAGTTCCAGCAGACCAATCCCGGCGAGCCCTTCCCGGTGGCGGTGGCGCTGGGCGCCGATCCGGCGACGATTCTCGGCGCGGTGACCCCGGTGCCGGACTCGCTCTCCGAGTACGCCTTCGCCGGGCTGTTGCGCGGTTCGCGCACCGAGCTGGTCAAGTGCGGCCACGCCGATCTGGAAGTTCCTGCGTCTGCAGAAATCATTCTGGAAGGCTTCATCTACCCCGACGACACGGCGCCTGAAGGCCCCTACGGCGACCATACCGGCTACTACAACGAGGTCGACGAGTTCCCGGTGTTCACCGTGACGCGCATGACCCTGCGCCGCGATGCCATCTACCACTCGACCTACACCGGGCGCCCGCCCGACGAGCCGGCGATCCTCGGCGTCGCGCTCAACGAAGTGTTCGTGCCGATCCTGCGCAAGCAGTTCCCCGAGATCGTCGACTTCTATCTGCCGCCGGAAGGCTGCTCCTACCGCATGGCGGTAGTGACCATGAAGAAGCAGTACCCGGGCCACGCCAAGCGCGTGATGATGGGCGTATGGAGCTTCCTGCGCCAGTTCATGTACACCAAGTTCGTGGTGGTGCTCGACGACGATGTCGACGCTCGCGACTGGAAGGACGTGATCTGGGCCATCACCACCCGCATGGACCCGGCCCGGGACACCGTCATGGTCGAGAACACGCCGATCGACTATCTCGACTTCGCCTCGCCGGTGGCGGGGCTCGGTTCCAAGATGGGGCTCGACGCCACCAGCAAGTGGCCCGGCGAGACCGATCGCGAATGGGGCACGCCCATCGTCATGGACGAGGCCGTCAAGGCCCGCGTCAGCGAACGCTGGAACGAACTGGGTATCCACCTGCCCCCACACCCTGACGACAAGAGGCCTGCATGACCCCCAGGACCCTGACCTGCCAGGTGACGGCAGTGGAGGATCTGACCCCCGACGTGTTTCGCGTGCGCCTGGAAGGGCGCGCCGAGGCCATGGCCCACGATCCGGGCCAGTATCTGGAGCTCAAGCTCGACGACGAGACCTGGGTGCCGTTCTCCATCGCCAGCGCCCATCGCGGCGACGGCACCCTGGAGCTGCACATCCAGCACTGGCCCGAGCGAGAGAACTCCGCCCGGCTGCGCGAGCTGGTAGTGGTGGCGCATCACCTGACGGTGCGTCTGCCCGGCGGCGAATGCGTGCTCGATCCGACCAGCCAGCGGCCGCTGCTGCTGATCGCGGCCGGTACCGGCTTCGCCCAGATGAAGGCGATCGTCGAGGCCTCGCTGCACGACGCCCCCGAGCGGCCCATCGAGCTGTGGTGGGCGGCCCGCGAGCGGCGCGACCTGTATCTCGAGAGTCTGCCGCGGCAGTGGGCCGAGAGCCATGCGAACCTGCGTTTCCACGTGGTCACCGAGGTGGCGCCGCAGCCGCCGGTGACCGGTGAGCGCGTTCAGGGCCACCTGGGCCGCATCGACCAGGCGTTGGCTAGCGGGCTCGACGACGTCAGCGGCCATGACGTCTACCTCTCCGGCTCGCCGGGCATGGTCTACGCCTGCGTCGACGTGCTGGCCTCGCTGGGGCTCGAGCCGTCGCGGGTCTTCTCCGACGTCTTCGCCTATGCGCCGCGCCAGCCGCTGGTGCCCACCGCCGGCGTACTGCGCCGGGGGAGTGCGCGGTGAGCGCCGCGCCGATCCTGATCACCGGTGGCGCCCAGCGCCTCGGGCGCCACTGCGCCGAACGGCTGGTCGACGACGGCCATCCGGTGATCGTCAGCTATCGCCGCGAGCGGCCGGAGCTCGAGGCGCTGCGCCGCCGCGGTATCGTCACCCTGAGGGCGGATTTCGCCACCGAGGCGGGCATTCTCGACTTCATCGCCCGTCTCAAGGGCGAAACCAGGTCGCTGCGCGCCATCGTGCACAATGCCAGCGACTGGGCGCCGGACAGCCGCGACGAGCAGGCCGGTGCCACCTTCGAGCGGCTGTTTCGCGTGCACATGCTCGCCCCCTACCTGATCAATCTGCACTGCCGCGAGCTGCTCGAGGCCTGCGGCGAGCCGCAGCGCGACATCGTGCACATGACCGACTACGTGGCGCAGAAGGGCTCGAAGAAGCATGCGGCCTACGCCGCCACCAAGGCGGGGCTCGAGAACCTGACGCTCTCCTTCGCCGCCATGTACGCGCCCGAGATCCAGGTCAACGCCATCGCACCGGCGCTGATCATGCTGGGCGAGGACGACGACGAGGCCTATGCCGAACAGGCCCGGGCCAAGTCGGCCATGGCGATGGTGCCGGGGCCGGGTGTGATCTACCAGAGCCTGCGCTACCTGCTCGACAACCGTTACGTGACCGGTATCACGCTGCCGGTCGATGGCGGTCGTCATCTTCGCTAGACTGTTAGCCACCGGCATGAGGCAAAAGGAGACGAACATGGCCCCGCTCAAGGACTATCACGATGACAGCGGCCCGCTGTGGCTGCTGGCCCTGGTGGCGGTACTGGCGCTGAATCTGCTGCCCTTGATCATCGGCGTGAGCCGCGCCGTGCAGGCCTGAAACCGGGCTTGCCAAGTTTGCCGCGATGCGGCACGATGAACCCAGAAACTGTGGGAGACGACCATGACACCGACCGCGAGCCTGACAGCGAACGATCCGAACCGTGCCTTTGGCGCGGTAATGTCGTTTGGCTTCGATGGACAGTCGTTTGGCTTCGGCGGTCAGTATTGGTACTGGTTTAGCGCCGGTGTGCCGGCGGCCGGGTCCTGATCGGACACAGCTGCAAGGGCACACCCAACCGGGTTGCCTTCCCTCATGAAACCCCTGGTCGGCAACCCGACCGGGGGTTTTACGTTTGGCCCCTAATGTTGATAGACCCCGTAAACGGAATCGACTCGAGGAGACGCACCATGACCGCATACCGCGCCACTTTCGCCGCCCGTACCCGCCACGACTATTATGGCTGGGGCTATGGCTGGCGATTTAGCGCCGCGCGGTCGGTTCAGTGCGCCACCTCCGACCGTGAGATGACCGGTGGCATGACGACACGATGTTTGCCGACCTCACGGAGTTGACCATGAATGCCCCCGCGACACTTGCTGAACGCCTGACCGACGGCCATGCCGACATGGCCCCCACCACATCCAGCCGGGTCGAGATGACGTTACCCACCCCTGGCGAGCTCAGACGCCGTTTGCCCCTGGCGCCGCCGGTGGCCGAGCGCCTCGCCGCGCAGCGCCGCGCCATCCGTGACATCGTGACGGGGTGCGACGACCGCATGCTGGTGGTGGTGGGCCCCTGCTCGATCCACGACCCGCTGGCCGCGCTGGAATATGCCCGGCGCCTGGCCGAACTCGCCCCGCGAATTTCCGACCGTCTGCTTCCCGTGATGCGGGTCTACGTGGAGAAGCCGCGCACCACGGTGGGCTGGAAAGGGCTGGCCTACGACCCCGACCTGGACGGCAGCGGCGACATGGCGCGTGGGCTGCATCTGTCGCGCCACATGATGCACGAGATTGCCGCCCTGGGCCTGCCGGTGGCCACCGAGGTGCTGCAGCCGATGCTGGCCAGCTACTTCGACGACCTGCTGGCCTGGGTTGCCATCGGTGCGCGGACCACCGAATCGCAGCTGCATCGCGAGCTTGCCAGCGGCCTGGAGGCGGCGGTGGGGTTCAAGAACGCCACCAGCGGCGACGTGGGCGTCGCGGTGGATGCCATTCGCGCCGCCGCGCATCCGCACCAGCATTTCGGCCTCGATGAGCAGGGCCGCCCCGCGCTGCGGGAGACCACCGGCAACTCCTACGCTCATGTGGTGCTGCGTGGCGGCCACCATGGGCCCAACCATGACAGCCGTTCGGTCGCCGAGGCGCGCCGGGCGCTGGAGCAGGCAGGGCTGCCTGCGCGCTTGATGGTGGACTGCAGCCATGCCAATGCGCGCAAGGATCATCGCCGTCAGGGCGAGGTGCTGCGCGACGTGGTGACGCAGCGGGTGCGTGGCGAGACGGCCCTGATGGGGCTGATGCTCGAGAGTCACCTGGAAGAGGGGCGCCAGGAGCTCGCCCCGGGAGCGCTGCGCTACGGCGTTTCGGTGACCGACCCCTGCCTGGGCTGGCAGGCTACCGAGGCGCTGCTGCTGGAAGCGGCCGACCGGTTGCGCTGACCATTGCGTCGGGAAGACGGGCGCGCGGCTGTACCTCAGCGAGAGATGCCGGGATAATTCCCGGCATTCTCGTTGCAACAGGAGTTGGGCATGCCGTTTTCCTTCGAATACCACGACCCCGAGACCTACCGCCGCAAGGCCCGGCTGATCAGCCTGGCCATGGCCGGTCAGCTCATCGTCTTCGGCTTGGTGTTCTCCCAACTGCTGGTGGCGGCCTTCGGCTCCAGCCTGTGGCTCAACGCCCTGGGCGTGTTTCTGGGGCTGCTGGCCACCAGCCTGACCTTTGCCGTGCTGCGCGAACGCCCCTGGATGACCGAGATGCGCTACGTCTGGCAGCTCAAGCACCATCTCTCCCGGCTCAGCGGCTACCTTGCCACCCTGCGCCGCGAAATGGACCAGGGCAATCACGTCGCCCTGCACCTGATGACCGCCTACCACCAGGGCATGGCGCAGCTTGCCGAACTCAACGGTCGCACCCTGGACGATGACGCCGAGCTGCTCGGCGAGCGTGCCAGGATCCGTCGGCTGCGCGAGGAGCGCGGCCTGCCCGAGCGGGTCGAGGGCTTCGACCCCAACGACCTTGCCGCCTTCCGCAAGAGCTGAGCCGGCCCGGCCACAGGCCGGGCCGTTTCGTCAGGAGGCGAGCAGCGTCGCCGCCCGCTTGGCGAAATAGGTCAGGATGCCGTCGGCCCCGGCGCGCTTGAAGCAGATCAACGACTCGAGCATCACCTCGTCGGCGTCGAGCCAGCCGTTGTCGAAGGCGGCCATGTGCATGGCGTACTCGCCGCTGACCTGATAGGCGTAGGTGGGCACCTTGAGCTCGTCCTTGATACGCCGTACCACGTCCAGATAGGGCATGCCGGGTTTGATCATCACCATGTCGGCGCCTTCGGCCAGGTCCAGGGCCACCTCGTGCAGCGCCTCGTCGCTGTTGGCCGGGTCCATCTGGTAGGTGCGCTTGTCGGCCTTGCCCAGGTTGGCGGCAGAGCCCACCGCATCGCGGAAGGGGCCGTAATAGCGCGAGGCGTACTTGGCGCTGTAGGCCATGATGCGCACGTTGTGCAGATGCTCCTGCTCGAGCACCTGGCGAATCTCGCCGATGCGTCCGTCCATCATGTCGGAGGGGGCCACCACGTCGGCGCCGGCCTCGGCGTGAGACAGGGCCTGCTTGAGCAGCGTCTCCACCGTGCGGTCGTTGAGCACATAGCCGGTGTCGTCGATGATGCCGTCCTGGCCGTGAATGGTGTAGGGGTCGAGCGCCACGTCGGTCATGATGCCGAGCTCCGGCACGGCGTCCTTCAGCGCTCGTACGCTGCGCTGCACCAGGCCGTTGGCGTTGTAGGCTTCCTCGGCCAGCTCGCTCTTCAGCGCCTGGTCCACCACCGGGAACAGGGCCAGGGCCGGGATGCCCAGCTCGTACGCTTCGCGGGCCTCCTGAATCAGCAGGTCCAGCGACAGGCGCTCCACGCCCGGCATCGAGGGCACGGCCTCGCGGCGCTGTTCGCCGTCGAGCACGAATACCGGCCAGATCAGATCGGCGGCGGTCAGGGTCGACTCCCGCATCAGGCGGCGCGAGAAGTCGTCGCGGCGCATGCGGCGCATACGCGTGGCGGGGAATTGACGCGTGGTCTGGAAACTCAAGGTTCTCTACTCCGGCTGTGGCCACTGCCGCCGTATCGTCAACTGGCGGCAGTGGGCCTGGACAGAAAGATGGTGCAATGACAAGCGAGTGTATGGAACGAGTATATCAGTGCCACCCCAAGCCGAAAGTCGCGCCTTGTCGCACCCCGCGCGACTCTCTAAAGTGTTGGCTTCGGGAACAAAGGCTGAGCTCTTCATTCGAAGCGCCTTCACAACAAGGAGAAAGGCATGAGCAAACAAGTGGCGGTCATCCTGTCGGGTTGCGGTGTCCAGGATGGCTCGGAAATCTACGAGACCACGCTGACCCTGCTGCGGCTGGATCAGTTGGGTATCGGCCATCGTTGCTTCGCGCCGGACATCATGCAGCACCACGTGATCGATCACCGCAGCGGTGAGGTGGTCGAGGGTGAGGCGCGCAACGTACTGACCGAGTCGGCACGCCTGGCGCGGGGCAACATCGCACCGCTCGACGAGCTGGACGTCGAGGAGTTCGATGCCGTCATCCTGCCCGGCGGCTTCGGTGCGGCCAAGAACCTCTCCAACTTCGCCGAAGCCGGCAGCGACATGGAGCCGCTGCCCGAGCTGGTCGAGGCACTGGCTCCCTTCTACCAGGCGCGCAAGCCCATCGGGCTGATGTGTATCGCCCCCGCCCTGGTGCCCAAGCTGCTGGGGCCGGGCATCGCCGTGACCATCGGCCACGACCCCGGCGTTTCCGGCGCCATCAGCTCCATGGGCGGGCTGCACCGCAGCTGCGGCGTGGAGGACATCGTGGTCGACTTCGAGAACCGCGTGGTGACCACCCCGGCCTACATGCTCGCCACCCGTATCGGCGAGGCCGCCACCGGCATCTTCAAGCTGGTGGAGCGTATCGACGAGCTGATGGATCTCTGAGCCAGTGCGGTAATGCAGTAATGAAAGCGCCCCGCTTCCTTCGAAGCGGGGCGCTTGGTATCGGGCTTATGTTCTGGGCTTTATGTATCGGGCTTTGTGGTTGGCGGGCTCAGGCCTCGTCGCGCTCTTCGCTGGCCTCGGCCGACTTGCGCCGCCGCCGGCGTACCAGGCGGCCGAACAGGATGCCCACCTCGTAGAGCAGATACATGGGGATGGCCAGCAGGCTCTGGGAGATCACGTCGGGCGGGGTCAGCAGCATGCCGACCACGAAGCAGCCCAGGATGATGTAAGGGCGCTTCTTCGACAGGCTTTCCACCGTGGTGGCGCCGGAGGCGATCAGCAGGAAGGTGGCGATGGGGATCTCGAAGGCCACGCCGAAGGCGAAGAACAACTTGAGAACGAAATTCAGGTACTGGTTGATGTCGGTCATCACCGCCACGTTCTCCGGCCCGGTCTGGGTGAAGAACTGGAACAGCAGCGGGAAGACGACGTAGTAGGCGAAGGCGGCACCGGCATAGAACAGGCCTACGCTGGAGGCCAGCAGCGGCAGGGCCAGCGCCTTCTCGTTGTCGTACAGGCCGGGGGCGACGAAGGCCCAGGCCTGGTGCAGCACGTAGGGGATGGCGATGAACACCGCCACCACCAGGGTCAGCTTGAAGGGGGCCAGAAACGGCGAGGCCACCTCGGTGGCGATCATCTGCGAACCTTCCGGCAGCATGCCCATCAGCGGCTGAGCCACGAAGGTATAGATCTCGTTGGCGAAGGGATACAGGCCGAGGAAGATCACGAAGATCGCCACCACCGAGCGCAGCAGACGCGAACGCAGCTCGATCAGGTGCTCGATCAGGGGAGCCTGGCCAAGATCCTGCTTGTCGTCGGAGTCGCTCATCGGGAAGCGGCGTCCTTGTCATCGTCGGGGGGAGAGGTGGGGGCGTCGTCGCTTTGCCTGACCTCGGCCAGCGCCTCGTCGAGCCGCGCCGAGGCCGACGGTGGCGTCGTCTCGGCATCGGGCTTGCCTTCGGGCGTCGCCGGCTTGTCGTCGTCACCCTTGCGCGGGGTCGAGGTGGAGTAGGGCTGGGCGATGCTTTCCACGTCGCGCTTGGCCTTGTTCAGGCTCTCGTCGAGCTTGCTCTGCTGCTCCTTGAGCTTCTGACGCAGCTCCTCCGCCTCGAGCTGCGAGTTGATCTCGCGTTGCATGCTCGACACGGTGCGCTTGATCTTGCCGATCCACAGCCCTGCCGTGCGCGCAGCCTTAGGCAGGCGCTCGGGGCCGAGCACCAGCAGGCCCACGATGCCCAGAATCAGGAGTTCGAGAAAGCCGATATCAAACATGGAGACTTACTTGCGCTCTTCCCGTTCCTCGACGCCGTCTGCGCTCTTCTTCTCCTCGGCGCGGACGTCATAGGTGTTGGGCTGCTCTTCGTGAGTCACCTTGGCCTGGGGCTTGTCCTTGTCGTCGCCTTCGTTGACGGCCTGCTTGAAGCCCTTGACCGCGCCGCCCAGATCGGAACCGACGTTGCGCAGCTTCTTGGTGCCGAAGATCAGGATGATGATGCCGAGTACGATCAGCAGTTGCCAGATACTGATGCCACCTAACATGAAGGTTACCTCTGAGTCGGGATTCCGGCGGATCCGGAAGTCATTTTTACTTTGACCTTGCGGCCTTCTCTTCGTGCCCGGATATTCCGAAACGCCGGGCCAGCTCGTCGAGCACGTCCCGGTGGTCGAGTCCAAGATGCGACAGCATCACCAGGCTATGAAACCACAGGTCGGCGGTTTCGGCGACCAGCGCTTGACGTTCGTCATCGCCACCGGTCTCGGCATCCTTGGCTGCCAGCAGGGTCTCCGTGGCCTCCTCTCCGACCTTTTCGAGTATCTTGTTAAGCCCCTTGTCATGCAAGGCGGCCACGTAGGATTCGGCGGGGTCGGCGCTGCGGCGTTGGCTCAGCACGTCGAAGAGTTCATCGAGAATATCACGCATGCGGGCAGCTCCGGTTGCGATGGGTCAAGTTCATTGCCAGGCCAGCAGCACGAGCCCGATGAGCCCGGCCGCCAGCACCGGCCAGGGCTGGTTCGCGGCCCATTCGGTGAGCGGCTGCCAGGCCAGCGCCAGGGCCGCCAGCAGCAACCCCAGACGCAAACGCCTTCCCCCGCGCCGGCCGGCGCGCAAATGGCGCTGGATGCCGCTCAGCGCCAGGGCCTGGCGACGGCGCTGACGATGCTCCTGTTCGAGGCGGCTCAGGGCCTGGTGGGCCACGCTGGGCAGTTCGGGCAGCTGACGCGAGAGCTCCGGCGCCTGGCGCTTGAGCGACTCCCACAGGCCCACGGCACCGGCACGCTCCTGCATCCAGCGCTCCAGGTAGGGCTTGGCGGTGCTCCACAGGTCGAGATCGGGATAGAGCTGGCGCCCCAGGCCCTCGATATTGAGCAGGGTCTTCTGCAGCAGCACCAACTGCGGCTGGACCTCCATGTTGAAACGCCGCGCGGTCTGGAACAGCCCCAGCAGCACCTGACCGAAGGAGATGTCCTTGAGCGGCTTCTCCAGGATCGGCTCGCACACCGTGCGGATGGCGGCGGCGAACTCGTTGGCCCGGGTCTCCTCGCCGACCCAGCCCGACTCGATGTGCAGGGCGGCGACCTGATAGTAGTCCTGATGGAAGAAGGCCAGCAGGTTGCGCGCCAGGTAGTCCTGGTCTTCCCGTGTCAGGCTGCCGACGATGCCGCAGTCGATGGCGATGTACTGCGGGTCCTGGGGCTGCTCGCGCGAGACGAAGATGTTGCCCGGATGCATGTCGGCGTGGAAGAAGTTGTCGCGAAACACCTGGGTGAAGAAGATCTCCACACCGCGTTCGGCGAGGCGCTTGAGATCGGTGCCCTGGGCCTTGAGTGCGGCGATGTCGGCCACCGGGATGCCGTGGATGCGCTCCTGGACCATCACTCGCTTGCGCGTCAGCGACCAGTGGATCGCCGGTACGTAGAGCAGCGGTGAGCCGTTGAAGTTGCGCTTGAGCTGAGAGGTGTTGGCGGCTTCCTTGCGCAGGTCGAGCTCGTCGAACAGGGTCGCTTCGTAATCGCGCACCACTTCGATCGGTCTCAGCCGGCGTGCCTCCGGGAGCAGCGTCAGCAGACCGGCCACGCGGTACATCAGTGCCATGTCCTGGCGCATCACCCGGTCGATGGCCGGGCGGATGATCTTGACCACCACGTCTTCGCCGCTGTGCAGGCGGGCGGCGTGCACCTGGGCGATGGAAGCGGAGGCCAGCGGCTCGGGCTCGAAGTGGGCGAAGGCGACGTCGAGCGGCATGCGCAGCTCGCTCTCCACCAGTGCCCGGGCCTCCTCGCCGGGGAAGGGCGGTACCTGGTCCTGCAGCCGGCGGAGCTCGTCGGCGATCTCCTCGGGCAGCAGGTCGCGGCGGGTGGAGAGCAGCTGGCCGAACTTGACGAACACCGGGCCCAGCGACTCCAGCGCCAGGCGCAGGCGCTCGCCCCCCGTGCGCCGGCCGACCGGCACCACGCGCAGCGGCGAGAGCAGGAAGGCCAGCCGTAGCCACCAGGGCAGGCGCTGCAGCGGCAGCAGGGTGTCGAGGCGATAGCGCGTGATCACCCAGATGATGCGCAGCAGGCGAAGCAGCATCATGCCGTGGCCTCGCTTTCCAGCCGCCGCCGCAGGCGGTTCAGGCGGGCCTCGAGGCGGTCGGCGGCCACTTCCAGCTCGGTGAGATGATCGCGCAGGGTATCGAGCTGCTGGCGCCCGGGCAGCAGGCGGGCCTCCTCGAACACGTATTCGGCGATATCGGCACGCATCTCCTCCTGGGCGCGCAGCCCCCAGCGGGCCATGCGCTTGAGCCCCTCGGCCAGGCTGTGGGCCGGCACGTCGCCCAGCCAGCGGGCCAGCTCGCCCTCCCAGTCGATATCGAGATCGAAGAACAGGTCGCGCACCTCCTCGAGCAGGTGCACGCGCCCGCGAATGGCCAGGCGGCCGCGGAACATCAGGCGCTCCAGCGATTCGCCGCCCAGCAGTTCGCCCAGGGTCTCGGTATCGAGCTCGACCACGGTGTCGACGGCGCTCTCGTCGGGCTCGTCCTGACGCATCAGGTCGATGCCGTGGGGGTGAAAGCCGATCAGCAGCGTCAGCGCCGGGCGCTCCAGGCGCAGCAGCAGCCGGCTGCCGGCCAGCCGTGACAGGCGCGTGGGGGCGGCCATGTCGCGAGCGAGCAGGGCATTGAGAGTGCGCTCGATGCCGGCCAGCAGCAGGGTCGGAGTCAAGGTCATTGCGCCCTCAGAGCTTGATGCCGCGATGCAGGGCGACGATGCCCCCGGTGAGATTGGTGTACTCGACCCGCTCGAGGCCAGCGGCTTCCATCATTTGCTTGAGGGTCTCCTGGTCGGGATGCATGCGAATCGACTCGGCCAGGTAGCGATAGCTGTCGGCATCGCCTGCCACCATCTGGCCCATGGTGGGCAGCAGGCGGAAGGAGTATTCGTCGTAGGCGCGGCTCAGCACGGGGTTGTTGGGCTTGGAGAATTCCAGCACCAGCAGGCGACCGCCGGGCTTGAGCACCCGGGCCATGGAGCGCAGCGCGGCGTCCTTGTCGGTGACGTTGCGCAGGCCGAAGGCGATGGTAATGCAGTCGAAGCTGTTGTCGGGAAACGGCAGGCACTCGGCGTTGGCCTGCACGTACTCGACGTTGCCGCCGACGCCGTTGTCGAGCAGCTTGTCGCGCCCGACCCGCAGCATGGATTCGTTGATGTCGGCCAGTACCACCCGGCCGCGGGGGCCGACCATGCGCGAGAACTTGAGCGTCAGATCGCCGGTGCCGCCGGCGATGTCGAGCACGCTGTGGCCGGGGCGCACCCCGCTGCGCTCGATGGTGAGCCGCTTCCACAACCGGTGGATGCCGAACGACATGAGATCGTTCATGACGTCGTAGCGAGCCGCCACGGAGTGGAAGACGTCGGCCACGCGCGAGGCCTTCTCCTCGATCGGCACTTCCTGATAGCCGAAGTGAGTCGTGCGCTGGTCCCCGGGGGTGGAGTGAGGGCTCATGCGTGAAAGGCTCCCGAATCGCTGCGAAAGGTGAGGCTGGGCCTCATGCTGGGCCACATTGTAGCCTTCCCCCGGCTGCCTTGTCTTTGACCTGCTGGGGCTACTGAAGCTGCTCGATCTCGATTAGAGCGGCCCGATCTTGATTAGAGCTGCTTGATCTCGATGCCCAGCGGTTCGCGACTCGCGCCGGCCTTTTCCAGACGCTGGAGATAATCGGCCCAGTAGGCCTCGCGATGCTCGATCAGCTCATGCAGGTATTCCCAGCTGTAGATGCCGCTGTCGTGGCCGTCGTCGAAGGCGAGCTTGACGGCATAGCGGCCCACCGGCTCGATGTTCTTGAGGCCGACGTCCTTCTTGCCGACCTGCAGCACGGCCTGGCTGGGATGGTGGCCGCGCACCTCGGCGGAGGGCGAGTAGACCCGCAGGTACTCCACCGGCAGGCGATGGCTCTCGCCGTCGGCGTAGCTGAGCTCCAGCTCGCGGGCCTTCTTGTGGTAGTGGATCTTGCTGGGGATGGGGGCTGTCATGCAGGACTCCGCTTGCGTTGGTGAAGCGCAGCTGTCCGGCGACAGGCGCTTCGCGGAGGCGCTGTGAACCCATCCCTGGGCGCTA
Organism: Billgrantia desiderata; assembly: GCF_900108215.1. NCBI lineage: Bacteria > Pseudomonadati > Pseudomonadota > Gammaproteobacteria > Oceanospirillales > Halomonadaceae > Billgrantia > Billgrantia desiderata. Next base: position 77,929 of record NZ_FNVC01000023.1, read on the forward strand.
CATTCGCCATCCCTGGCGAATGACCTCCGCTACGACCTGTCCCCGGCGCTGCGCTCATGTAGGCCTCGCTGCTGCGACACTGGCGAACCGAGCAGTACTACGACGCTCATATCAAAGGATATACCGCGACAGATCTTCGTCCATGGCCAGCTCGCCGAGCTGGGAGTCGACGTAGGCGGCATCGATCGACAGCGGGCTGCCGAAATCGCCGCCCTTGAACGAGGCCTCCTCGAGCAGCCGCTCCATTACCGTGTGCAGGCGCCGTGCGCCGATGTTCTCGGTGCCCTCGTTGACCTTCCAGGCGATCTCGGCGATGCGCTCGATGCCATCCTCGGTGAACTCGATCTCGAGCCCCTCGGTGGCCAGCAGCGCCTTGTACTGCTTGGTCAGGGCGGCGGAGGGCTCGGTGAGGATGCGCTTGAAGTCCTCGGGGGTGAGCGCCTCGAGCTCGACCCGGATCGGCAGGCGACCCTGCAGCTCGGGTATCAGGTCGGAGGGGCGCGACAGGTGGAAGGCGCCGGAGGCGATGAACAGGATATGGTCGGTCTTGACCATGCCGTACTTGGTCGAGACGGTGGAGCCCTCGATCAGCGGCAGCAGGTCACGCTGCACGCCCTCGCGGGACACCTCGCCGCCGCTGGACTGGCCGCTGCCCTTGGCCACCTTGTCGATCTCGTCGAGAAAGACGATGCCGTTCTGCTCCACGGCGTCGATGGCGCGGTGCTTGATCTCCTCCTCGTTGACCAGTTTGGCGGCCTCCTCGTCGCGCAGCAGGGCGAAGGCGTCCTTGACCTTGACCCGGCGGGTCTCGGTCTTGTGACGGCCCATGTTGGAGAACAGGCTCTGCAGCTGGCTGGTCATCTCCTCCATGCCCGGCGGGGTCATGATGTCGATGCCCGGGCCCTGGGGCGTGATCTCGATGTCGATCTCCTTGTCGTCGAGATCGCCCTCGCGCAGCTTCTTGCGGAAGATCTGGCGCGTCGAGCTGTCTGTGCGCGGATTCTCCTCCTGGCCGCGGGGCGGCGGCAGCAGGGCGTCGAGGATGCGATCCTCGGCGGCGTCCTCGGCGCGGTGGCGCACCTCGTCCTTGGCCTGCTCGCGCACCAGCTTGATGGCGGCTTCGGTGAGGTCGCGGATGATCGACTCCACGTCGCGGCCGACGTAGCCCACTTCGGTGAACTTGGTCGCCTCGACCTTGATGAACGGGGCGCGGGCGAGCTTGGCCAGGCGCCGGGCGATCTCGGTCTTGCCCACCCCAGTGGGCCCGATCATGAGAATGTTCTTGGGCGTGATCTCGGGGCGCAGCTCGTCGTCGAGCTGCATGCGCCGCCAGCGGTTGCGCAGGGCGATGGCCACGGCGCGCTTGGCGTCCTGCTGGCCGACGATGTACTGATCCAGGGCGTGGACGATCTCGCGGGGTGTCATCTGGGACATGGTGGCGGCCTTCACAGCGTTTCGAGGGTGACGTGGTGATTGGTGAACACGCAGATGTCGCCGGCGATGGCGAGCGACTTCTCGGTGATCTCCCTGGCCGAGAGGTCGGTGTTCTCCAGCAGCGCGCGGGCCGCGGCCAGGGCGAAGTTGCCGCCCGAACCGATGGCGATGATGCCGCGCTCCGGCTCCACTACGTCACCGTTGCCGGTGATGATCAGCGAGGCGTTCTTGTCGGCCACGGCCAGCAGCGCCTCGAGGCGGCGCAGGGCGCGGTCGGTGCGCCAGTCCTTGGCCAGCTCCACGGCGGCCTTGACCAGATTGCCCTGATACTTCTCGAGCTGCGCCTCGAAGCGCTCGAACAGGGTGAAGGCGTCGGCGGTGCCGCCGGCGAAGCCTGCCAGCACCTGGCCGCGATAGAGCCGGCGCACCTTGCTGGCGTTGCCCTTCATCACGGTATTGCCCAGCGATACCTGGCCGTCGCCGGCCAGGGCGACCTGGTCACCGCGGCGTACGGAAACGATCGTGGTCATGGAGATAACTCCGTAACGGGGAGCCGGGGCTCCCGGTGACTTTCGGCGCCCCATGACAATCGGGGGCCGGACAAGAGCGTTCAGGGTAGGTGTGGGCGGCGGCCGGCGAATTCAAGCGCCCCGCTCCACCGCCCGATGTCCGGGAGTAGCGCATGCCCGCGCCTGTGCGCAACGCAGCGATTCGCCCGCAGCCATTTGGTGCACTGTTTCCTCAGTTGGTGGCCCGGTGGCGCAGCGGCGTGATGCCCTGGGTCGTCATCAGGTCCTCGGCGCGATTCAGCTCACGGGTATCGTCGTAGGGCCCCACCATCACCCGGTGCCAGGTCTGACCGTCGGCGGACTGGACCTGGCTGACCTGGGCCATCAGGCTCAGGTTGCGCAGCCGCTGGCGCAGCTGCTCGGCGTCTCCCGGTTCGCGGAACGAGGCTGCCTGCAGCATGTAGCGCGTGCCTGCCGGTGCCGCCGCTTCGCTCTCCGGCGTGGCGTTGACCTCATCGCGCAGGTTGGCGGCGATGACCTGCGCGATGGGGTCGTCGGCCGGTGCCTGCTCGGCGGCGGCGCTGGGCTCGAGCGGCGGCGGCACGTTGACCGTCGGCTCCGGCGGCGAGGCGGTGGAGGCCACCTCCCGCGGTGCCACCACCTCTTCGGGCAGCAAGGTGTAGAACTCGAAGGTCGGCATGCGCGGTTCCCGCGGCTCGACGCTCGGCGCCGGCTCGACGGTCTCGGTCGGCGTGCGCGGCATCAGCCTGGCCAGCGGCGAGTCGCTGCCCTCCTGCCAGGGCGCGGTGCCGTGCTGGTGCTGGGCCAGCAGGAAGCCGGCAATGACGCCGCCCAGTGCCCATAGCCAGCCGGGCAGGCGGAAGCCCTGGCCTCTGGCGGGGGCGCGCTTGCGGCTGGTAGTGGCGCCGCGTTTCTTGGGCGTGCGACGGGCGGCCATGGCTTACATCTCCTCCGGGGCGCTGACCCCCATCAGATCGAGACCGTTACGCAGCACCTGGCGCGTGGCCAGGCCCAGGGCCAGGCGGGCGTTGCGCAGCTCGTCGTCGTCGACCATCACCTTCACGGCGTTGTAGCAGGAGTGGAACTCGGCGGCGAGGTCGAGCAGGTACTGGGCCACCTGCTGCGGCTCCCGCGAGGCGGCGGCATGGGCGACCACTTCGGGGAAGCGTGCCAGCCGGTTCATCACCGCCTTCTCCTGATCCTCCTCGAGACGGCCGAGGCTGACCATGGCCAGGTCGTGATCGAAGCCGAGCCCCTGGGCCTCGGCCTTGCGCAGCATGCTGCACACCCGGGCGTGGGCATACTGCACGTAGTAGACCGGGTTGTCGTTGGATTGCGAGCGGGCCAGGTCGATGTCGAAGGTGAGCTGCGAGTCGGCGCGGCGTGCGGCGAGGAAGAAGCGCGTGGCATCGCGGCCCACCTCGTCGATCAGGTCGCGCACGGTGACGTAGCTGCCGGCGCGCTTGGAGAGCTTCACCTCCACTCCGGAGCGGGTCACCATCACCATCTGGTGCAGCACGTAGTCGGGCCAACCCTGAGGGATGCCGGTTTCCAGCGCCTGCAGGCCGGCGCGCACCCGGGTCACGGTGGAGTGGTGGTCGGCACCCTGCTCGTTGATCACGGTCTCGAAGCCGCGCTGCCACTTGTTCAGGTGGTAGGCCACGTCGGGCAGGAAGTAGGTATAGCTGCCGTCGGACTTGCGCATCACCCGGTCCTTGTCGTCGCCGAAGTCGGTGGTGCGCAGCCACAGGGCGCCGTCCTGCTCGTAGGTGTGGCCGCCGGCGATCAGGCGTTCCACCGCCTCCTCCACCTTGCCTTCGCGATAGAGCGAGGACTCCAGGAAGTAAACGTCGAAGGAGACGCCGAAGGCCTTGAGGTCGAGGTCCTGCTCGCGGCGCAGCCAGGCCACGGCGAAGTCGCGGATGGCGTCGAGGTCGTCCGGGTCGCCCTTGGCGGTGACGTGACGGTCGTCGGCATGCACCGTCTCGCCGGCCAGGTAGTCGTTGGCCACCTCGATGATGTAGTCGCCGCGGTAGCCGTCTTCGGGCCAGGCGTCGTCGTCGGGCGTCAGGCCCTTGGCGCGGGCCTGCACCGAGAGGGCCAGGTTGGCGATCTGGGCGCCGGCGTCGTTGTAGTAGAACTCGCGGGTCACGTCATAGCCGGTGGCCTCGAGCAGCCGGCTGATGCAGTCGCCGATGGCGGCGCCGCGGCCGTGGCCCACGTGCAGCGGGCCGGTGGGGTTGGCGGAGACGAACTCCACCTGCACCTTGCGGCCGCGCCCGACCAGGCTGCGGCCGAAGGTGTCGCCGGCCTCGAGCACCTGGCGCACGACCTGCGCGGCGGCATCGGTGGCGGCGAAGAAGTTGATGAAACCGGGGCCGGCGATCTCCACCTTCTCCACGGCGTCGCTCTGCGGCAGCGCGGCGATCAGCGCCTCGGCCAGTTCGCGGGGCTTCTTGCCGGCGGGCTTGGCCAGCATCAGCGCCAGGTTGGTGGCGTAGTCGCCGTGGGCCTTGTCCTTGGTCGGGTCGACCTTGAGGGTCGGCGTGACGTCGGCGGGCAGGGCGCCCTGCTGCTTGAGCGTATCGACGGCGTTCTCGAGCAGGGAAATGATCGTCTCTTTCATGAAGCGGTTATGTCCTGTAGCGGCTGGCGCACGAGATGGTGACGGTGACAAGGCACTCGCGAAAAGGCGCGGCCACGAAAGTTTGGCTGGTCGGCCATTATCGGCAATTGTGCCGCGGCTTTAAAGGTCGTGCGTTCAGGCAAGCGTCTGCGGGTCGACGTCCAGCGACCAGCGTACCCGACGGGCCTCGGGCGAAGCCTCCAGCCAGGCGGTGAGCCGGGCGCAGGCGGCGTGGAGCTGGCTGCGCCGACTGCCGCTCAGCATCAATTGCATATGATAGCGGTTCTGACGACGTTCCATGGGGGCGGGCACGGGCCCCAGGCAGCTCACGTCGGGGGCGTGCGCTGCCAGCCAGTCGCGCAGCACCGCGGCCGCCTCGCGGCCGAGCGCCGTTGCCGCCTCTTCCCGCGGGCTCTCCAGGCGCAGCAGGGCGAGAAAGCGAAACGGGGGCAGGGCGGCGGCGCGACGCTCGGCCAGCAACTGGGTGGCCAGGGCGTCGTAGCCGTGCTCGGCGAGCAGCCGCAGGTGCGGATCGTCGGTGTGCAGGGTCTGGACCAGCACGCGCCCGGGATGGGCGGCACGGCCGGCACGGCCGGCCACCTGGGTGAGCAGCTGGGCGCTGTGTTCCAGGGCGCGAAAGTCGCTGGCATAGAGCCCGGCGTCGGCGTTGACCACGATCACCAGGGTGACATGGGGCAGGTGGTGGCCCTTGGCCAGCATCTGCGTGCCCACCAGCAGGCAGGGCTCGCCGCGTCTGACCTCGGCGAGGGTGCGCTCGAAGGCGTCGCGGCGCCGTGTGCTGTCACGGTCGATACGGTGCACCGGTACCTTGGGGAAGAGCGTGGCCAGGGTCTCCTCGGTGCGCTCGGTGCCGCTGCCCAAGGGGCGCAGATCGGCGCTGCCGCAGTCGGGGCAGGCATCCGGCACCGGGCGGCGTTTGTCGCAGTGGTGGCAGGCCAGCATCGGCGGCTGGCGATGCAGCGTCATGCGCGCGTCGCAGGAATCGCAGTCCGCCAGCCAGCCGCAGGCGTGACAGGCCAGGGTCGGCGCGAAGCCGCGACGGTTGATGAACACCAGCACCTGATGCCCGGCTGCGAGGGTGGTGCGGATCGCCTCGATGGCCGGCGGAATGAGCCCGCCCTGGCGCGGCCGGCCGCGCAGGTCGATCAGCTCCAGCCGGGCCGGGGCATGGCGGCTGGCGCGACGGGTCAGGCGCAGGTGCCGATAGTTGCCGCGCTCGGCGTGGTAGAGGCTCTCCAGCGACGGCGTGGCGCTGCCGAGTACCAGCGGAATACCGTGATGCTTGGCGCGGGCCACGGCCAGGTCGCGGGCGTGGTAGCGCAGCCCCTCCTGCTGCTTGAACGAGCCGTCATGCTCCTCGTCGACGATGATCGCGCCGGGCCGCGCCAGCGGCGTGAAGATCGCCGAGCGGGTGCCGATGACGATGGGCGCGCGACCGCTGGCCACTGCCTCCCAGGCGTCCAGGCGCTCGTTGTCGGTGAGTCCCGAGTGCAGCGCCACCACCGGCACCCGGAAGCGGCTGCGGAAGCGCGCCAGGGTCTGCGGGGTGAGGCCGATCTCCGGTACCAGCAGCAGCGCCTGGCGGCCGCGGGCGACCACCGCCTCGATCAGCTGCAGGTAGACTTCGGTCTTGCCGCTGCCAGTCACGCCGTGCAGCAGGCAAGGGTGAAAGGCGTCGAGGCGCTCGTGGATGGCCGCCAGCGCCTGGGCCTGTTCGCGGTTGAGCGGCAGGGCCGGCTCGGCGAGCAGCTGCTCGGTGGCGGGCTCGGCGGCGGTCAGGGGGATCTCTTCGCGCACGGCGAGGCGTTTTTCCACCAGCGTGGCCAGCTGCTCGCGGGAATAGCCCTGCGCCACGATGGCCTGGGTGGGCAGCCCGTGGGGGTGCTGGCGCAGCATGGCCAGCAGCTCGGCCTGGCGCGGCGCACGCTTGAGGCGCGGGTCGTCGGCGCCAGGTGTTGCCAAGGCCTGCCAGCGCTCGCGCATACGACCGGCTAGCGGGCGGCCCTGGCGCAGCAGCACGGGCATTGCCTGGTGCAGGGTGTCGCCGAGAGAGTGCTGGTAGTAGCGTGCGGTGAAGCGGCACAGCCACAGCCAGTCCTCGGGCAGCGGCTCGGCATCCAGCCAGGTGTCCACCGGCTTGAGCTGCTCCAGCGGGAAGTCGCTGCGGTCGCTGCACTCCACCACCACGCCGACCACCTGGCGTCGCCCGAACGGCACGCGCACGCGCATGCCGGGCAGCCAGCCGCCGGCAGGCGCCTCGCGGCACGGGCGGTAGTCGAACAGGCGTCGCAGTGGGGTGGGCACCGCCACCCGCAGCACGCGCGGCGGGGGCGGGGAGAGGGATTCGGGCAATTGGCCTCCGGCGTCGACTCTGCTAGAATATCCGGCCGTCGTGGCATCTGGCTCTGAGGCTCGGGCCCGGCGGCTACCGGTTGGTTGAAACGACTTAACGTTGTACGCGTAGCGACGATAGACAACCCGTATGCGGTGCCTGGCATGAGATCAGGTGGCGGCATACCGCTCCATGAGGCTCAAGATGAAACAAGGTATTCACCCGGATTACAAGAAGGTCACTGCGACTTGCTCCTGCGGCGCGACCTTCGAGGTCGGCACCACCGTCGGCCATGACCTGTCACTGGACGTTTGCTCCCAGTGCCACCCCTTCTACACCGGTAAGCAGAAGCAGGCGACCACCGGTGGTCGCGTCGAGCGCTTCAACAAGCGCTTCGGAGCTGCCATCAAGCGCGGCTGATCCGGTTCGCCCCAGGGCGACGATCGCAGTGCGAGAAAACCCGCCGTCACGGCGGGTTTTCTTTTGGTGCGCCAGGCATGGCGCGCAGCGCCCGACGGGCGCTGTTTCCGAGGGTGGTGCCTCGGAATGACTTGGGGGTGAAAGTCCCCTACGGACCCTGATAGCGGGAACCGTTAGCCGAACAGCAAGGGTGTCCGTCGCGAGACGGAATCTGAAGGAAGTTGGAGGCAAACTCCCGGCCCGACGAACAGAAATCGCATACGAGGCTGTCGCCACCTGGGCGAGAGGGCCAAGAAACTCGAAGCCCAATAGCTATCCGGAAGGGGCGGCAGTAGATGCGGCGGGTGTATGGGAGGAAGGTCGCGCGTCTTACCCTGGGAGGTCTGATGGTCTGCCACAGTG